>NZ_JBHZGM010000001.1:0-454393 GCF_043392685.1 Metapseudomonas phytobenefica
GGCAGGAACTGCCCGCCCTGGCGGGTCAGCCGCGTGACCTGGCGCGCGGCTTCCACGGTCAGCGCCTCGCGCAGCGGGGTACCGGGGTTGACGAAGGAGGCGCCCGGCAGGTGCAGGCCCATCACCTCCATGAGCATCTGGTTGGTGTTGGCGGTGCCGTAGAAGGTGCAGGTGCCGGGGCTGTGGTAGGCGGCCATTTCCGAGGCCAGCAGCTCGTCGCGGCTGGCCTTGCCTTCGGCGTAGCGCTGACGCACCTCGGCCTTGTCCTTGTTGGACAGGCCCGAGGGCATCGGGCCGGCGGGGACGAAGAGCGCCGGCAGGTGGCCGAAGCGCAGGGCGCCCATCATCAGGCCGGGGACGATCTTGTCGCAGATGCCGAGGAACAGCGCCGCATCGAACATGTTGTGGGACAGCGCCACGGCGGTGGACATGGCAATCACTTCGCGGCTGGCGATGCCCAGCTCCATGCCCGGCTCGCCCTGGGTGACGCCGTCGCACATGGCCGGCACGCCACCGGCCACCTGCCCCACCGAGCCGATGTCACGCAGGGCCTGGCGGATCTGTTCCGGGTAGTGCTCGTAGGGCTGGTGCGCCGAGAGCATGTCGTTGTAGGCAGTGACGATGGCCACGTTGGCCGCATCCATCAGGCGCAGGCGCTGCTTGTCGCCGCCCCCGCAGCCGGCCACCCCGTGGGCGAAGTTGGCGCACTGCAGCTTGCCGCGCTGGGGCCCGTCGCTGGCTGCCTTGTGGATCATCGCCAGGTAGCGCTCACGGGTGGCGCGGCTGCGCTCCACCAGGCGCTCGGTAACTTCAAGGACGCGGGGATGCATGGATTCAGCTCCAGGTAGCGGGTGAATTTGTTTTTATATAAACCACAATACTGCCACTTAGATCATGAATTCACTAGGCAATGCAAAATATTTTGTTATTACAACAACAAAATCAAAAAGAACCCGCTTCCATTCATATAGACCACCCGGCACGGCGGCGGCACGCAGCATAACCCCGGCCCCGCACCGTCACCTATTCCACGCATGACGCATTGCAGAGCCTTATGACCAGATCAGCATGGGGCTAGTGCGAAATGCTCTAAAAAATAACTTGCGCACAAAATAACTCAGCAGTAACTTTTGCTTCACCAACTTACTTGGCGCACCAAAGATTAACGAACCAACGACTACGGAGACTCGCCATGAAAGCCCTGATCACCTTCACCGCCGTCCTCGCGTTTTCCTCCGCCAGCTTCGCCGACGCCGGCAAGCCGGACAGCCGCCGCAGCGGCGCGCTGTATCCGGAATGGCTGATCCACCACGACGGCTGATCCGCACAACCCGACCACCCACGCACACCACGCACTGCAAACCTGACCGAAAAGGAAACCATCATGAGCATTGAAAACGTTCTCTACCGCGCTTACGCAGAAGCCACCGGCGGCCGTGACGGCCGCGCCATCTCCTCCGACGGCGTACTCGACGTCAGCCTGACCACCCCGCGTGAGCTGGGCGGCGCCGGCGGCGAAGGCACCAACCCCGAGCAGCTGTTCGCGGCCGGCTACTCCGCCTGCTTCCTCGGCGCGCTGAAGTTCGTCGCCGCCCGCGACAAGCACAAGCTGCCGGCGGAAACCTCCATCGAAGGCATCGTCGGCATCGGCGCCATCCCCAACGGCTTCGGCATCGAAGTGGAACTGCGCATCGACATCCCCGGCCTGGACCGCGAGGAAGCCCGCGCCATCATCGACAAGGCCCACATCGTGTGCCCGTACTCCAACGCCACCCGCGGCAACATCGACGTGACCCTGACCCTGGTCTGAGTCGCGCAACCAACGACGGCGGATGACCCGAAAGGGGCATCCGCCGTTCTTTATTTCGGCCTGCAGCGCCGGGATGACTGTGGGGGCGAATTCATTCGCTGAGGGCAACGCAGTTGCCCCCTCCAAAACCCGAGGGCAGACCTGCGGTCAGCCTGGCGATTGAAATCGCCCCCACAGGGATTTGCGCAGGTCCAACCCGGGAAGCACCCGGAAACCGCTTTCTCCCTTGCCCCTGGCGATTCGCCCCTACAATTGGTCTCTCTTCCCATTGCCAAGGAGCGCAGCATGATCCTCTCCACCACTCCCACCCTCGAAGGCCGTGCCATCCGCGAATACAAGGGCATCGTGGTCGGTGAGGCCATTCTCGGTGCCAACGTGTTCCGCGACCTGTTCGCCGGCATTCGCGACATCATCGGCGGACGTTCCGGCGCCTATGAAAAGGAACTGGCCAAGGCCCGCGAGATCGCTTTCGATGAGTTGTCGGAACACGCGGAGAAGCTCGGCGCCAATGCGGTGGTCGGCATCGACATCGACTACGAGGTGGTCGGGCAGAACGGCAGCATGCTGATGGTGAGCATCAGCGGCACCGCCGTGGTGATCTGATTCAGCCGCCCGCGGTCTTTCGTGCCTGCTTGTCCCGCGCCAGCTTGTAGGCCACGTAGTACTTGTAGATGTTGCCCACGTAATCGACCGTCTCGCGCCCGACCAGGCGCGCGGCGGCGTGTTCGACATTGCCGAACCAGACGTTCTTGTCCAGGCCCGACTTCTCCGCCAGGCGGCGGAATTTGCGCAGGTTGCCCGGACCTGCGTTGTAGGCGGCGAAGGTCATCAGGGTGCGGTTGAGTGGCGTCAGCTCGGGATCGTTCAGGTACTTGTCGGCCAGCAGGCGCATGTACTTGCTGCCGGCCTCGATGTTGCGGTCAGCGTCCTTGTCGATCTCCGTGATACCCACACTGGGATCGGCGGCAGTGCTGGGCAGCAGTTGCATCACGCCCACCGCGCCCCGGTGGCTGCGCGCCTGCTGGTTGAGCTGGGACTCCTGGTACCCCTGGGCCATCAGCATCAGGTAATCGAAGTCGTAGGTGCCGGCGTGCTTCTCGAAGAAGCCCACCAGCTCGGCGAAACGCTTCATTTCCGCCTCATCGGTGGCGTCGTACAGCGCCTTGCTGTTCTTCACGTACTTGTTGCGGATCGTATTGCCGAAGGTGGTACCCAGTTTGTGGCCCTTGGCAAACTGCGCCAGCACCTTGAGCAACTGCGGGCTGTTCTTGCGAACCGCCCAGGCGATCTCGGTGTCGTCACGAATCGGGAAATCCTCGTGTATCACCAGGTCCTGGAGCATGGATTTCCATGTCTCGGCGATATAACGGTCCACCACCGTCGCGTTCACCAGCCCGACGTTCACCATTTCCAGCAGGTCTTCGGACTCCAGGTTCTCATCGGCGGGTTTGATGATGAGAGGCGGCAGCCCCTTCTCGCGGAAGGTCTCGTTGAGCTCGATGAGGTGCTCGTAGTAGCTGCTGGAGGGCCGCACCATCACTTCCTTGCCGGCGAGGTCCTCCAGGCTGGCGACCTTCGTGCTCTTCGGCCCGGTGACCAGCACCTCGCGAATGCCGCTGGCGAAGGGCACGGAGAAATCCACCTGGGCCTGGCGCCTGTGGGTGACGGCCAAGCCGCCGGCGGTGATATCCCCTACGCCCTCCTGCAGCCTGGGAATCAGTTCGTCGCGGCCGACCGGAATGAACAACACCCGCCACTGCAGGGACTTATCGTTGAAGCGGTACTGCTTGTTCAGCCACTGCTCGAAGCCCTTGCCGATCTCATAGCTGATGCCGCGCTGGCGCCCCCGGTCGACGGCAAAGAAGGTTTTGCTGTAGGGAACCAGGATACGCACCAGGCGACGCTGGCGCATTCCCTCGAAGTCGCCCTTCCAGGCAGCGGGGACGGGCAGCACCATCGAATCCACTTCCGCCTCTTCGGCCGCGCTCAGCTCGACACTGGGCAGCTCCTCCGCCCAGCCTGCGCGCACCGGCAGGAACAACGCCAACATCAGCAGGAGCAAATTCAGCGTTTTCATGGCAACAACCTTCGCCGCCCGGAGCGGCGCGATCAGAAGATTTCCTCGACGAGCCGGAACGGATAGGGAGCGGGCTTGTACTTGCCGAGCTTGCCACGCTTGGGCAGCACCACCTTCTGGTCGCGGGTCAGGTCCTTGTAGGGGATCTGTTTGAGCAGGTGGCTGATGATGTTCAACCGCACCCGCCGCTTGTCCTCCGAGCGCGCCATGTACCAGGGCGCCCAGGACGAATCGGTGGCGGCGAACATTTCGTCGCGGGCCCGGGTGTAGTCGTCCCAGCGTGCATATGACTTGAGGTCCATGGGCGACAGCTTCCAGATCTTGCGCCCGTCGTCGATGCGGTCCTTGAGGCGGCGGGTCTGTTCCTCGGCGCTCACCTCCAGCCAGTATTTGATCAGGATGATTCCGGATTCGGCCATCATCTTCTCGAACAGCGGCGTGACCGTGAGGAACTTGTGCGCCTGCTCTTCGGAACAGAAGCCCATGACCCGCTCGACGCCGGCCCGGTTGTACCAGCTGCGGTCGAAGATCACGATTTCACCGGCCGCAGGCATATGCACCAGATAGCGCTGGCCGTACATCTGGGACTTTTCCCGCTCGGTGGGGGCCGGTAGCGCCACCACCCGGAACACACGGGGGCTGACCCGTTCGGTGATGGCCTTGATGGTCCCGCCCTTGCCGGCCCCGTCGCGGCCTTCGAAGACGATGCAGACCTTGAGCCCCTGGTCCACCACCCATTGCTGGAGCTTCACCAGCTCCACATGCAGGCGCTTGAGCTCACGTTCGTACTCCTTGCGGCCCAGTTTCGCCGGCTCCGCGCTTGCTTCGCCGACAGCCTTTTTCTTGCCTTTCGCCATGACCCGCTCCTCTGCTCGGGACTCCGATCACTACAAACTAGCTGAGCCTTGGCGAATTGCAGGGCCGCGCAGCAACCCCGCAGGCTGGTCCGGGCCCACGAGGTTCATAATGATGAAACCTTGGGTTTCGCTGCACTCAAGCGGAACCCCGTCGCAAGAAGAAACCGACGCCAATCAATCTCCCCATCAAATATTCAAATGCCCTGCCCCCAACTTCCAGCCACGGCGAATGTTCACCGAAGAGGTCAGGGTCCGGTCAGAATCTGCAACATATGAGGGCTGCAACGAGGACGCGAAACAGCGCCATAGTTGAACTTTCAATAAAGGCAAGTGCAACACCTAACAGACCTCACAACACTGAAAGGCAAGATAAACAAGTTCGACGAATCATATGAAATGATCAGGCAACAAGATGAGAAACAGGGATACTGACTTGTTGCTGGCGATTGAGAATATTCAACAGGAGCATCACCCGTTGTTCACCATCCATGGACAGGAAAATCGCGTCCATCTCCGCACATGGGCCGACACGGACCTGAACGCTATCCCCAGGGTGCAGGGCCGCGCACTCGACCTCTCTTTCACAACGTTGCCTGAGGTGTTCGATGATGCTTTCCGGCACCCGGGAAGGTTCGCTGGAGAAGCTCACAACCCTTACCACACCTCGCGTTGAGCGCAATGCGGTCCAGTTGTCCTGGGCGCCGAGGTGGACGAACAGGTAACCGGGAAACATCGGCTGGATCCCCCGCCTCAGTCGACCGCCCCTGAGACTTTCCACGTTCAGGGTCGGGCAGAAGCATTCGAATCCCTGTCGCAACAGGTGCTCCCGCGCGCGCGCTTCCTGGCGCGATTTGCATTGAACGAGATACCACGCGATGTCCGGGAGAAGTGCATCCTTGCTCATGGCAATTCCTGGAATGAATAAACCTTTTCCTGAAGCTAGTTCCTCCGTCGAGTTCGTCCAGCCGGACAAAACAACCTGCCGACTAATGGTCGCAATATGCCCTGCCGTCCGCTTGTCGGAAAGCATCGACAACGCACGAGGAAAAATTGTGCGTGCCATTTTGCGAACTATCCTGACTTCCTGTCTCCGGACGCACTAATTGAAGGCACTCTGCCATCAATGAATGCACATGGAATTGTGATCCCGAGTTAGTACACAAGTTCCAGCAAAGAACTTTCGCCCAACTTGTCGAGGGCGAGTGGCGGTAGCTTTGTCTCCGGATATTCGCGCACGGTCGAACAGGAAGCGGCCCCGAGCATCCCCTCTCCTCCTACGTGCCCTGCCGCCCTGACAACCCTGCTGGCGCAAGCGCCAGTCCCGTCCCGAAGTCGAACCGAGTCACCCAAGAGTCCACCAGGGACGCTTTCCGGCGCGTCCCTGGCTGGGTCCCCTGCACAGCGCAAAGGAGTCGGCGTCATGGTCCAAGTCAGCTATCCCGGTGTCTACATCGTCGAAAAGGCCAGCGGGGTACGCACCATCACCGGTGTCGCGACCTCCATCGCCGCGTTCGTTGGCTACACGCGCAAGGGCGTGCCCGACAAGGCCGTGGCCATCACCAGCTTCGCCGACTTCGAGCGCAGCTACGGCGGTCTCGACCGCGATAGCCCGCTGTCCTACGGCGTGCGCCAGTTCTTCCTCAACGGCGGCACCCAGGCCCTGATCGTGCGGGTGGCCGTCGGCCACGCCACCAGCGCCTGGGTGTTGGAGAACGGCGCGGGCGACCCGGTCCTCGAAGTCAGCGCCGCCAGCCCCGGTGGCTGGGGTAACGGCCTGCGCCTGAGCGTGGTGCACAGTGGCGTGCGCAACCCGGACAGCGACTTCAACCTGGTGGTCTCGCAGTTGCAGGCCGACGGCACCACCCTGGTCCCGGTGGAAACCCACCGCAACCTCAGCCTCGACTCCAACTCGGCGCAGTACGCCGTCTCGGTGATCAACAACGCCTCCGCCCTGATCCGGGTGGCGCGCAGCGGCGGCCTGACTTTCGCCGAGGCGGGTCGCGCGATCAGCGCCGAGCTCACCAGCTTCCCGCTCGACCCGGGCAACACCAGCATCGGCGGCACCCTGGACGGCACCACCCCGTTCCTGCTCACCCTGCCAGATGCGCCCTGGGCCACCATCGGTGACCTGGTGACCGCAACCAACGACGCGATCACCGCCGCTGGCCTGGCCGCCCAGCTGCTGGCCTCGGAAACCGGCGCAGACGGCTCCGCCGGCAGCGACCACCTGACCCTGGAATCCCTGAACCCGGGCGAATCCTCCAGCGTCACCATCGCCGGCGGTGCCTTCGGCGGGCTCACTGCCACCATCCACCTGGGTCTGGCCAATCTGGGCCGCGAAATCACCGGGGCCGCCGAGCATCGCCCGGTGGAAGTCACCAACCTCGCCCCCGCCACTGCGGGCGCGGATGGTGCCCGTGGCGGCGCCCTCGAACTGGTGGGCAACGAATCGGCGAAGACCGGTATCTACGCCCTGCTGGACGTGGACCTGTTCAACATCCTCGCCATCCCGGAAACCTTCGACATGACCGCTGGCCAGGAAGCCGGTGTGATCCCCGCCGCGACCGCCCTGTGCGAGGCCCGGCGCGCCTTCTACATCGTCGACGCGCCCTCCAACCGCACCCTGGCCAACATCGGCACCTGGGCCAACGCCGCCTCGCAATCACGCAACGCGGCCACCTACTTCCCCGCCGTGCGGATCGTCGATCCGCTGGACGGCCTGCGACCACGGGCCATGGCCCCGTCCGGCACCCTGGCCGGGATCTATGCCCGCACCGACGCCACCCGCGGCGTGTGGAAGGCTCCGGCCGGGACCGATGCCGTGCTCAACGGCGTGCTCGACCTGGCCCTGCCGGTCAACGACCTGGAGAACGGCCAGATCAACCCGCTCGGGGTCAACGTGCTGCGCAACTTCCCCGCCTACGGCCGGGTGTCCTGGGGCGCGCGGACCATGAAAGGCGCCGATGCCCAGGCCGACGAATACAAGTACATCCCCATTCGCCGCCTCGCCCTGTTCCTCGAAGAGAGCCTCTATCGCGGCACCCAATGGGTGGTCTTCGAACCCAACGACGAGCCGCTCTGGGCGCAGATCCGCCTGAACCTGGGCGCCTTCATGAACGGCCTGTTCCGCCAGGGCGCCTTCCAGGGCAAGACGCCCCAGGAAGCCTTCTTCGTCAAATGTGACAAGGAAACCACCACCCAGGCCGACCGCAACCTCGGCATCGTCAACATCCAGGTCGGTTTCGCCCCGCTGAAACCGGCGGAGTTCGTCGTCCTCACCATCCAGCAGATCGCCGGCGATCTGCAATAAAGGGAGTCGGATCATGGCCCAATTCGCCGTCAACACCCACCGTTTCGATCCCTACAAGAACTTCAAATTCCGCATCAAATGGGACGGTCGCTACGTCGCCGGCGTGAGCAAGGTCGGCGCGCTCAAGCGCACCACCGAAGTGGTCGAGCACCGCGAAGGCGGCGACCCCTCCACTTCGCGCAAGTCTCCGGGGCGCACCAAGTACGAGGCGATCACCCTCGAACGTGGCGTTACCCATGACCTGGAGTTCGAAGCCTGGGCCAACAAGGTCTGGCACGTCGGCACCGGGCTGGGCGCGGAGGTCAGCCTGAAGGACTTTCGCAAGGACCTGATCCTGGAGGTCTACAACGAAGCCGGGCAGGTGGTTCTGGCCTACAAGATCTACCGCTGCTGGGTGTCCGAGTTCCAGGCGCTGCCTGATCTCGATGCCAATGCCAATGCCATCGCGATCCAGACCCTCAAGCTGGAAAATGAAGGATGGGAACGTGACCCCGAGGTCGCCGAACCCACGGAACCCGTCCTGGCAGGGTGACTTGAGACATGCATCCGCTTGCCTCCCACATCGTCATGCGGCCGTTCGGCGAACTCGCGGACCTGGACCTCGACTTCGCCGACCGCGATCGCCCGCGCCTGGTCACCGCATTGTTGAGCCAATGCGGCAGCGGCACCGACGCGGCCTACTGGTGGGCGCGGCCGGTCGGCCAGCGCAGTGCGGCACTGCTGAAGCTGGTGGCCGCTACCGACGGCGTACACAGCCTGCCCTTCACGGCCCAGTGCGCGGCCTGCGGCGAAGCGTTCGAATTCGAGCTGCAACTGGCGGCACTGCTGGACAGCGTTGACGACGAGGCGCCGATTCGCGTGGAGCTGGGCCCGGACAGGCAGGCGACCCTGCGCCGTCCCACCGGTGACGACCTGCGCCGCTGGCGCCTGGCCCAACCCGCGACCCGAGCCGAGGCACTGCGGCTGATGCTGGACAGCCTGCTGCTGGAGGGGCGGGTAGCCCCCGAAGACGCAGCGCAGTTGTCGCAGGTGATTGCCGCGGCAGACCCGCTGGTAGCCCTGAGCGTGGCCTGTGACTGCCCGGCTTGCGGGGCGGACAGCGAAGTCCCCATCGACCTCGACGACACCGCCCTGGCTCGCCTTGGCGCACGCCAGCGGGCCTTGCTGCGCGACGTGCACTGTCTCGCCTCCCGCTACGGCTGGAGCGAAGCCCAGATCATGGCGTTGCCCCCGGCGCGCCGTGCCCACTACCTGGCCCTGATCGAGGCATCGTGATGAGCGACTACTTCGCCGCCCTGATGCGCGCCAGCGGCCTCTTCACCCAGGCGGCCACGCCCACCGCGGGTGCGCCCCTGGAACTGGCCGTGGAGACCCCGGTTCCTGTCGCGACGCCTACACCCCCGCCTCGCCCCGCGCCCCCGATACCGCGAGACATGGACATCCGGGGCAGGCTGGCGACCGTTGACCAACCCACCGTAGAGACCCCGGCGCCACGGGAAATGCCTGTGGATAATCCGCAGGAGCCGGGCCGTCCCGTCGCCAATCCCCAATGGGACCCGCCTGCGCAATTTCAGCCGCGCGCACCGATCCAGTCGCAACCTGCAGCGCCGGCACCACAGAGTGAAATCGGGCCCCACGAGCAGAAGGACGCCCCCGTCCGCGCCAACGACCTGATGCGGGCAGCCATGCGCTGGGTGGCGGCCGATCCGCAGGCGGTGGCGCCACGCGAGCGGGCGCAAACCGGCCTTCCTGAAACAGCCGCAACCGGTCGCTCCGTCCTGGATGTGCAGCGCGCTGAATCGCCCCACCAGCCCGATCCCATGCGCCTGCCCGAAGTCCAGGCGTGGAAAACCGCTCCACGGCATGACAGCTTGAGCCTGCCGGCCGCGCTAACCCAGCCGGCGACTCCCAGGGTCGAGCCCGAAGCCGCTGGCCGGGAGCCGGAAGCCCCCCTGGAAATTTCCATCGGCGCCATTCACCTGCGGGTCGAAGCCCCGGCTCCGCAGACCGTGGCCCGTCCCCTCGCACCGCCTGCCCGCGACCAGCAGCCGGCAGCCCCGGCCCCTTCCACCCGTAGCGGCCTTTCGCGCCGCGCCCTGCGGCGGTTCTGAACATGGCCCTGGCAGACTCCGGCAAGGCCATCGGCGCGGTGACCCGCCTGCTGCAGGATCACCTGATCCGGCGCGGCTTCGACGTGTCCATCGGCAAACCCGAGGACGCCGCACAGAACGACTCCAACGAGAAGCTCAACCTCTTCCTCTACGAAACCGCCTTCGACCCGCAACTACGCAACCTGTCCCTGCGCGATGGCGAGCCGCCGCCCCTCTGGCTGGTGCTGAAGTTCCTGCTCACCGCGTTCGACATCACGGAAAGCAGCGACACCGCCGCCGCTCACGATCTCCTCGGGCAAGGCCTGGCGGCCCTGCACGAACTCAGTTTCCTCCCCCTCGATTCGCTGGTGGCGCTGGATGTACGCCAGGCCCTGGAGCACAACCCGGAGCCGCTCAAGCTGAGCTTCGACGAGTCCGGTGCCGACCTCCTCGCCAAGACCATGCAAGGCGCCGAGGAACGCTATCGGCTCTCGGTGGCCTTCCAGGTGCGGCCGGTGATGATAGTGCCGGCCAGCCTGCCGCGCGGGTCGCTGCTGGTGGGTGTGGACTACAGCACCACGCCGGAGACACTGATCGGCCGCGAAGGCGTGCAAGTGGCGGTGATCCCGTCGCTGGGCTCGCGCCTGGACCGGGTCGAGCCCGCCCGGTTCGAAGCCGGCGCCACCCTCACCCTCTACGGCGACGATCTCAATCCGGGCAACCTGGAAGTCGTGCTGGGCAATGTCCAGCTCACCGTGCTCGAACGCCAGCCGCAGCGGCTGGTGGTGAGTGCCGAAGGTAGCCCGGGCACGCCCATTGCCTCCGGCACCACGCTGTCCGCCGGCGAGATGCCGCTGGTGGTGCGCCGGCGCCTGTCACCCACGCGCACCCGCTCCAGCAATCTGCTGGCCGCCCGCCTGCTGCCGACCCTGGACAGCGCCGCGCTGGTCGGCGACGACCTGCACCTGCAAGGCACCCTGCTGGGCACCGACAGCGATGACCTGATGGTGCTGTTCTACCGCGAGAGCGACGGTGTGACCGTGCACCGGTTCGAGAACGCCACCACGGCCGGCGACCAGCAGAGCCTGGTCATAACCGACGCGGCAGCAGCGGTTCCGGCCGGCAGCTACCGGGTGATCCTGCGGGTGAACAACCAGCAGGCGAAAGCCAGCCCGTATGTGGTGGTGCCATGACCAATCCCCTCAGCGCCCAGGCACTCGCCGACCCGGTGGCCTTCCTGCCCGGCATCCACGGCCGCGACCCGCACGCGCGCTACTGGTTGTCCCAGGTCACCCTGCGCCTGCGTCGCGAAGTCTGCTGGCTGTGGCGCGAGCGCGCCCAGGCGGACGGTGGCGACAGCGCGTTGCCGCCTCCGGTCGACAGCGCCCTGGCCGCCCTCGACCTGTTGCGCTACGAGCGCGAGAAGCGCACCTTCTTCGCCGACGACATCACCGCCCGCTACCTCAGTGAGCGAATCGCCACGACCGCGCCGCTGGAGGTGGCCGACGCGCCGCGCGGTTCCTTCGGCTGGGTCGCCCGGCAATTGGAGCTGGCCCCGGTGGAGTGCTTCGTGCTGGCACTGGCGCTGCTGCCAGGCGTCGACAGCGCTGCCGGACAGGTGATCGCCAGCTGCCTCAACGACCCCTCGCGCACCAGCCCCAACCTCGCCCTGGCGCAACGCCTGTGGGACGAGCCGGACGAGCTGCTGAACTGCTTCGACCCGGCCCATCCCCTGCTGCGCCATGGGCTGCTCCACAGCACTCCGCCCCACGACTGGAACAGCGCCCTGCAGGTGCCGGCACTGGTAGCCCGCGAGCTGCTGTTCCCCGCCGGCCGACTGCCGTCGGCATTGCTGACGGTGTCCGCCGCACCCGCCAGTGCAGCGCTGGAAGCAGCCGCCGCACGGGTCCGCGCCACCCTCGCTGCACCCCGTGGACTACAACTGCTGCCGCTGCTGGGCGCCGCCCATGCCCCGCTGGCGGAAACGGCAGCGGCCTGTGCCACGCTGGCCGGCGTCCAGACCCTGCAGCCCAGTGCCGCCCTGCCCCGCGAGCACCTGGCCCAGGCGTTCTGCACCGCCTGGTTGCGCGGCTGCGCGCTCTATCTGCCGGCAAGGATGCTGGCCGACCCGACGGCCCACGATGACGGCCTGGAAGCCCCTCCGCTGCCCGGCCTGCCGCTGCTGGTGTTCGTCGGAGCCAATGAGCGCAGCGCCCTGCGCGGATTGGGCGAAACCCTGCCAGCGCTGGAGGTGCCACCCCTGGACTACCAGCAGCGCCTCGCCTGCTGGCGCCAGCACTTGCCGGATGCCGGATGCGCACCGCTGCTGCCCGAGCTGGCCCGGCGCTTCCGCTACGAGCGCCCGGCCATCGAGCGGGTCGCCGGCGAACTCGCGGGACTGGGCCGGCCGCCCAGCGCCGGAGAACTGTTCGCCGCCGCGCGCGCCGATCTCGACCTGGGTGCCCTGGCCCAACCCGTCGCACCGCGCTTTGCCCGCGCCGAACTGATGCTGCCGCCGGCCCAGGCCGCGCAGATCGATGAGCTCGTCCAGGCCATGCACAACCTCACGCGTGTGCACTACCACTGGGGCACCGCGCGGGCCTGGAACGAAGGCGGCCTCAGCGCCCTCTTCGCCGGCCCGCCGGGCACCGGCAAGACCATGGCTGCCGAGGCCATCGCCGCCGAACTGGGCCTGCCGCTCTATCGCATCGACCTGTCCCAGGTGGTCAACAAATACATCGGCGAGACCGAGAAGAACCTGCGCCGGTTGTTCGACGCCGCCGACACCGCGGACCTGATCCTGTTCTTCGACGAAGCCGACGCCCTGTTCGGCAAGCGCACCGAGGTCAAGGACGCCCACGACCGCTACGCCAACCTGGAAATCAGCTACCTGCTCGAGCGCATGGAACGCTTCAAGGGCCTGGCGATACTCGCCACCAACCGCCGCAAGGACCTCGACGAAGCCTTCCTGCGGCGCCTGCGCTTCGTGGTGGAGTTCCCCCTGCCCGGCGTGGACGAGCGCCTGCGCATCTGGCGCAGCGTGATCCCCGAGGGAATCGACACCAGCGACCTGGACTTCGACTTCCTCGCCCAGCGCTTCGCCCTGGCCGGCGGGCACATCCGCGGCGTGGTGTTCAACGCCTGCCTGCAGAGTGCCGCCGAAGGCGCACCACGGCGCCTGGACATGCCCGCCGTGGTGCGCGCCCTGCAACGCGAGTACGACAAGCTGGACCGCGCCAACAGCCTAGACCAGTTCGGCCCCTACGCCGCGCTGGCCGCTACCCACAGGACCCGCCGCTAGGCCATCGGAGAACGCCATGAGCAGAGCGACACCGCGACAGCTCCGGATAGAGTCCCTCGAACTCGACTTGCGCGGGCTCGCGCCGGAGCTCGCCGAAGCCGCCGTCCGCGCCCTCGGCCCGGCTCTGGCCCAAGAGCTGGCCGGACGCAGGCTGCAACCCGACTCCCAGGCACAGCTGGATGCCGGACACCTCACCACCGGCGCCTCACCGCAAGCCGGCGAACTGGCGACCGGCATCGCCCGGCAGATCGCCCGCAGCCTTGCAGGAGAACGCCCATGAGCCTGCTGCGTGGTGCACTGATCGAGTACGGCACCGACCTGATCGGCCCGATCCCCAACGTGGTGATCTTCCAGTTCAACCCCGAGTCCCTCACCCGCACCCTGGAGATTCCGCCGCGCCCCACCGTCGCCACCCAGCGCGAGACGGCCCAGGCCGGGGAAAAGACCTTCGAGAAGATCACCTTCAAGGCCCACTTCAGTGCCGCCAACATGCTCGACGAAGGCAAGGTGCTGGCCGAGCTGTTCGGCATAGGTCCGCAGCTCGCCGCGCTGGAAAAGATGGTGTTGCCCAGCGCCAAACTGGCCGGCCTGATCGGCGCCGCCCTGGACGCCATAGGCGACGCCCTCGGCGGCGGTGACGACGCGCCGGCCCAGCCGATTCCCCGCGAGAAGTACCCGCGCATCCTGTTCATCTGGGGGCTGACCCGCGTCCTGCCGGTAACCATCGACTCCATGGGCATCACCGAACTGGAGTACGACGCCCTGCTGAACCCGACCCGCGCAGAGGTGGACATCACGCTCAGCGTCATCGCCGTCGACGACTGCTCCGATGACATGCTGGCCAAGGGCGCGCTCGAATACTCGACGCTCGCCAAGGAAGCCCAGGCCATCGCCAACCTGGCCAATACCGCCGAACAGATCGTCGAGCTGATCCCGCTCTAGCGTCCTTGTGCAAGGGGGCCGCCATGTTCCTGCCCAATTCCCGCTATGCCCGTGTCGCCACGGTGGAAACCACCAGCTCCACCGGCGAAACCGTCGTCGCCCTCAAGCTGCGCCGCCTGACACCCGTGACGGGCGAGCCGCGCATGGTCGAGGCAAGTGACCGCCTGGACCTGCTGGCCTACGCCAGCAGCGGGGACGCCACGCAGTTCTGGCATGTGGCCGACGCCAACACTGCGCTGGACGGCCGCAGTCTGGTGGAAACCCCCGGCGATACCCTGCTGGTGCCCGGGAGCTGAACATGGCCGAGCAACGCTTCCGCGTCTGGTTCGGCGAGAGTGCCGCCAGCGAGGACCAATTGCGCCGCATCGAAGACATCGAGGTCACCCAGGAAATGGATGCGATCTGGGAGGCGCGGATGCGCATGGTGCTCTGCCTCGACGCCAATGGCGCCTGGCTGCACTGGCCGGGCGACACCAGCGAGCCGTTCTCGCGGGTGCGGATCGAACTGGATATCGGCGACGGACGCTTCATACCGCTGATCGACGGCCCGCTGGTGAGCATCGATGCCGCCCTCGACTCGCAACCCGGCCGCAGCACCGCCACCCTGGTGGTGCGCGACGACAGCGCCTTCCTCAACCGTGACGAGGAAACCGAGCCGCCATTCGAACACCGCAGCGCCAGCGACCTCGCCGAAGAGCTGTTCGGCCGCTTCAGCCAAATCGCCGACACGCGCATCGACAGTACCGACGCCACACCCGAAACCACTACCCGACGCGGCACCGTGCTGCAATTTTTGCGTGAACTGGCCGCGGCCAATGACCGCCACGCCTATGTCCTGCCGGGCGAGTCACGCGGCGCCAGCGTCGGCTGCTTCCTCGCCGACCCGACCGACGCCGTTGACCTGCCACCGCTGGTACTGATCGGCAACGGTCGCAACCTGGCCAATGCCAGCGTCACCCAGGACCCGGAGGGGGGTGAACGCACCAGTGCCCAAGTGCTGCGCGTCGACGACCAGGGGGTGACCCGTTTCGAAACCAGCGCCGCCGACCTCGGCCTGATGCGCGGACTGCCGGCGCTGCCGGCGGACCTCACGCCCCGGCGCCTGCTGCCGCCGGGCGAGGCCACGGGCGAAGACCCGACTGCCGCCACGACCTCACGCGCTCGGCGCGGCGGCTACATCTTCCATCTGGTCAGCCAGGTGATACCGGGCAGCTACGCCGCCGTGCTGAGCCCCTATCGCAAAGTGCGCCTCGATGCCGGCGCCACCCCCTACAGCGGCGACTACCTGCTCACCAGGGTGGTCCACCGCATCACAGCGTCGCTCTACACCCAGGAAATCGAAGCCAAGGCCGACTCGGTGTCCGAAGTCTCCGGCGCCGCGGTGGCTGAAGCCCTGGGCGGCGGCCTGCAACTTTCCGTTTCGGCAAGCGTGGGGATCTTCTGAATGGACCAACTCCTGGAAAACACGGTCGAGGCACTGGTCGAGCACGCCGGCAGGCGCTTCTACGGCAAGTACCGGGGCATCGTCACCGACATCGGGGACCCCAACGACCAGTGCCGCATCCGCGCCACGGTGCCCGCCGTGCTCGGTGAGCATCCCTGCGGCTGGGCGATGCCGGCCGCGCCCTTCGCCGGCGATGGCCACGGCATGGTGCTGCTGCCCAGGGTGGGCTCCGGGGTCTGGATCGAGTTCGAGGCGGGCAATCTGGACGCCCCCATCTGGTCCGGCGCCTGGTGGGCCAGGGCCCAGCGCCCCGAGCCAAAAGGCGCCGGGGTGCGGGTCATCGTCTCGGAACAGGGCCACAAGGTGGTGCTGGACGACGACGCCAACGAGGTCCGCATCAGCCATGGCGACGACATGATCGCCAAGACCATCACCCTCACCGCCAGCGAAATCATCATCACCTGCGGCGCCTGCGAGATTCGCCTGAGCAACGAGACCATCTCGCTGAACAACGGCCTGATCAAGGTCGGCCTGGCCGGGGTGAGCCTGGTCAATGGCGCCATGAGTTTCGGGGTACCGCCCACATGATCCCGATCCTCACCACCACCAGTACCGTGATGTGCCCGCACGGCGGCATGGCCCAACTGATCACCAGCCATAGCGAGGCGCTGGTGGACGGCGCGCCCATGCTGCTGATCACCGACCAGCACCCGATCATCGGCTGCGCCTTCGCCCCCGGCGGCGTGCCCTCGCCCTGCGTCCTGGTCCGCTGGATAAGCGCGGCGACCCGGACCTCGCTGCGCAATGTGCCGGTGCTGCTGCAGAACAGCGTCGGCCAGTGCCTCAACGCCGCACAAGTCGTCCAGGGCATCGCCCTGGTGGTACAGACCCAGCAGAAAGCCAAAGGGATATGAGCATGGCACTCTCCAATGGACGGCACCTCGCATTTCCCTTCCGCATCGGCGGCGACGGTCGCAGCGCCGCGCCGGCAGACGATGACGCCCATGTGCGCGACGAGCTGCTGCAACTGCTGCTGACCAGCCCCGGCGAACGCCTGTTCCTGCCGGACTTCGGCGGCGGCGTGCGCAAGCTGGTCTTCGAGCCGGCCTCGGAGGTCTTGCGCGGCGTGGTCAAGGCGCGCATCACCAATGGCCTGACCCGCTGGCTGGGGCACCGGCTGACGGTGGAGTTCATCGATGTGGCCTGGGACGACGCCAACGCCACCCTGGAAGTGACCCTCAAGTACCGGCCCGCGGGCAGCCCGGACTCGCGCGTCATCAAGTTCCAGCGCAGCTCGCGCTAGGGGAATCCCAGCATGGCCGCCATCAAGTTCCCCGACCTGGTCGACGAACGCGCCGAGCAGTTGCAGAGCCACGGCCTGAACGGCCTGAAGCTGGCCCTGGTGAGCCTGCCGGCCGGCCCCAACCCCGGCCACGCGGACCTGGAGCTGCACTTCTTCAACGACCTGCACCTGGCCGCGATCCTCGCCGACATCGGTGCCGATCCGCTGCGCGCCCGGCAGGTCTTCCGCATCCGTGGCGGCAGCCGGATAGTGGCCGGCAACGCCAGCGGCCAGGTTCAGGTCAGCGCGGTAGCTTCGCTTGACGCCACGCGCCTGTCCCTGCGTATCGAGCCCGTCGGCGACTACTCCACCTACCGCCTGGAGCTGGTCTGGGACGCCGCCCTGATCGATCCCTTCTTCAGCGCCATCGGTTTCCGTTTCCGCCCCGGCTGTTTCACCAACGACTGCGCCCCGCCCCAGGGCGGGCGGCCACCGGCGCCCAACCCGGCGATCGACTACCTGGCCAAGGACTACGATTCCTTCCGCCATACCCTGATGGTCGCCATGGCCGGGCGCGTGCCGGGTTGGGCCAGCACCAGCGAGGCCGACCTGGATCAGGTGCTGATCGGCCTGTTCGCTGCCGCCGCCGACGAGCTGAGCGACTTCCAGGACCGCGTCATGGCCGAGGCCTACCTGGCCACCAGCCGCAAGCGCGTGAGCCTGGCCCGCCACGCGCGACTGATGGACTACCACCTGCACGAAGGCAACCAGGCCAGCACCTGGCTCGCGCTGGAAGTGGTCGCCGGCCAGGCCCCCTTCAGCCTGGACGACCAGGAACTGGTGGCCTGGACCGGCGCTACCCCGCCCACGGCCGACGCGGTGTTCTTCGCCAGCCGCCAGCGCCGCCTGGAACCCTCGCGCCGCCAGTACCTGGACCCGCGTCTGAATCGCTTGCGCCTGTACACCTGGGGCAATGCCCAGCCCGCCCTTGCCGCTGGCAGCACCGCCGCCGACCTGGTGCCCGAGCCGCCGCTGGCCTCCCAGGCCGAGGCCGATGCCCTGCGTGACCTGGTGCGCCAGGGCCGCTGGCGCGAACTGTTGATCGAGGAACGACTCAATCCGCTCACCGGCCAGCCCGCCGGGCGCAATCCCCTGAAGCGGCAATTGTTGCGCCTGCTGCCAGGGGACGACCTTGAGGGCGGTGCCGCCGAAAGCCGCTTCGATCCACTCACCGGCACCTGGATGCTGCGAGTCAGCTGGCGCGAGGAAGACGCCCTGCGCTTCGACTTCGCCTTCACCAGCTTCTGCCCCGGCCCGCCGCCTACCGCAGTGGAAGACATCTCGCTGTTCCACGGCAACCTGCTGCCGGTGCATGAAGGACGTCCCCTGCAGGTGCAGTTCTTCGAACCTGGCAGCCTGCTGCCCAGCGACGTTCCCGGCCTGCGCCATCGCCATTACCAGCGCCTGGATCGCTACGGCAACGGTCGCGACTGGGTGCTGGCCCTGCTGCCGGACGACGGCCCGCTGGCCTACCTGCCCCCGCGCCAGGGCGGTGCTCCCACGGGTGAGGAACCGGCTCGCTCCACGCTCTGGCTGCAGGTGGAAAGCCCCGGCGGCGCACGGGAAGACTGGGACGAAGTGGAAAGCCTGGTGCACAGCGACGACTCGGCGGAGAACGGCGACCACTTCATGGTCGAGACCGACGAACGCCGCCGCAGCCTGCTGCGCCTGGGCAACGGCACCAATGGCCGCCTGCTGCCGGCCGGCGCGGTGCTGCACGCCGAGTACCAGGTGGGCGGTGGCCATGCCGGCAACATCGGCGCGGACCAGTTGATCAACCTGCAGCCACTGACCGGCGCCCTGAATGGCGCGGTGCTGGCCGTCAGCAACCCTTTCGACGTCAGCGACGGGCGTGATCCGGAACCGCTCGAACGCATCCGCCGCAATGCCCCCGAGGCCTTCCGCGCCCGCCAGTTGCGGGCAGTGACGCTAGCCGATTACGTCAGGCGGGCCGAGGAGGTTCCCGGCGTGTCCCGCGCGGTCGCCCGCTACGCCTGGACCGGCAGCTGGCGCACCGTGCGCATCGCCCTCGACCCGGCCGGCTTCACCGCCCTGGGCGACGAGCGCTCGGAGGCCCTGTGGAACGAACTGCGGCCGCGTGTGGCGGATCATCTGGAAGCGGTTCGGCTGATCGGTGAAGACATCGAACTGCGGCCGCCGCGCTATGTGCCGCTGGAAATCCACGTGGTGGTCTGCGCCGACGACGCCTACTGGCGGGAAGACCTGCGCTTCGTGCTGGAGCAGGAGTTCTCCGATGGCTGGACCGCCGATGGCCGCCGGGGCTTCTTCCACCCGGACCAGTGGACCTTCGGCCAGTCGCTGCAGCGCAGCATGATCGAGGGCCGCCTGCAACGCATCGCCGGCATCCGTCATCTGGTAAGCCTCGACATGAAGCGCTTCTCCGCGCCGCTGCCCGGCCTGCCCGGTGCCGCCGTGCTGGAAATCGGCTTCGACGAGACCCTGCTGCTGGCCAATGACCCGGACCACCTCGAACGCGGACTGATCCGCTTCGAGATCCAGGGAGGGAGACGCTGATGCCCTGCAATCCGCTGATCCACGATCCCTTCGTGTTTCCCCGGCGCATCGACAACCGCCCGGCTCTGCCGCGCATCGCCTATCGCATCGGACGCTACGCCGACTTCCGGGAAGCCATGATCCGCGCCCTGGACGCCGCACCGGAACTGGCCGCCTGGACCCACCGTGGAGCGGACGACCCCGGCATCGCCCTGCTGGAAGGGGCGGCGATCATCGGCGACATCCTCAGTTTCTACCAGGAGCACTACGCCAACGAAGCCTACCTGCGCACCGCCGCCTGGCGTGAAAGCATCGCCGAACTGGTAAGGCTCACCGGCTATCGCCTCGCTCCCGGCATCGGCGGGCGCGCGACGCTGGCCTTCGAAGTACGCGGCGGCCCCCTGACCCTGCGCGCAGGCTTCCCGGTCAAGGCTGAGCTGCAGGGGCTGCCCGCGGCCGCGGACTTCCAGACCGACGCCGAACTGCTCGCCTGGCCACACCTCGGCCGCTTCAATCTGTACCGCCCACGGGCCTATGCCGCCACCCTCGCCGCCGGGGCCACCCGCTTCGAGCTGCACAGCGTTGGCAACGCCAGCGACAGCGCCAGCCTCGCCGCCTTCGAACTCAAGCCCGGCGACCAGTTGCTGCTGACGCCGCCGGAGCCCGGCTGGACCTCCAGCGGCAGCACCCTCACGGCCCAGCAGGCGCCGCAACAGGTCAAGGTGAAGACCGTCACCCGCCTGCTCGGTCGGGTGATCGTGGAAACCGATACGCCGCTACAGCACAGCTGGAGCCAGCCAGTGGCGGCTTTCCGGGTTGGCCGAAGCTTCCGCCACTTCGGCCACAACGCGCCGGCCAAGACCATCACCAGCCGCAAAAGCGGCAGCGAAATCATCGGCGCGCTCGAATCCGCAACCGCTTTCCAGCGCCACCTCTATCCCCACGACTGCACCAATACCAGCGCTTCCATTGCGCTGCCGGCCGACCTCTTGCCGCTGGACTCGGAAGTCAGCGACCTGCGTCCCGGCATGCGCGTCGTGGTACAGGCGCGCGTGGCGAAAAGCGGCGTCACCCAGCCCGTTGCCCTGACGGTGGTACGCAAGGTCATGGCGGTACGCTCGGCCACCCTCGGCTTCGGCAACCTCAATGGCGCCAGCAGCCTGCTGACCCTCGAACAGCCGCTGATTCGCCACGCCATGAGCGGTTCGCCCTGGAGCGATGTGCGCGACGTGCTGGTCCGTGAAGTCACCAGCCCGGCACTCGGCCTCAAGCCGGTGTCCAACCCCGCCTCCGGCGCCTTTGCCAATGGCAGCGCTGCCCTGTTCTTCCACGGCACCGCCACCCAGGCGCGGGCGCTGGCGGGTCGCCGGCTGTATCTCAGCCATGCCGATGGACGTAGCGTCGAACTGACCTGCACCAGCAGCGCCAACAGCTTCCCCACGCCGACACCCGATGTGGCCCGCCCTTGGCTGCTGAACTTCGACCGCCCGCCCGCACCCTTCACCCGCGCCGACTTCGACGAGGCTGAACCGACGGTGACGGTCTACGGCAACCTGGCGGACGCCTCCCAGGGCAAGGCCGAACACGAGGCGGTGCTGGGCAACGGCGACCATCGCCAGCCGTGGCAGACCTTCCCCTTGCCCAAGGCGCCGCTCACCTACTTGCTCCGCGCCGGGGCCGTACCGCCGCACACCCCGGAACTGGAAATCTGGGTCGAGGGCCGCCTGTGGAGCCGGGTCGACAGCTTCTATGGCCACGGGGCTGAGGAGGCGATCTACATCGTCCGCGAAGATGCCGAGGGTCGCAGCTTCGTGCAGTTCGGCGACGGCCAGACCGGTGCCCGGCTGCCGTCCGGCCTGAAGAACGTGGTCGCCCGCTATCGCAGCGGTGTCGGCGCACGCGGCCCGATCAAGCCGGGTGCCACGCCGACATCGAGCGAGCGGCCGGCGGGGTTCGACAAGGTCTCCCTGGCCGGCATCGTCTCCGGCGGCGCCGACCCCGAGCCGGGCGACAAGGCACGCGAGGCGGCACCCGGCAAGGTGCAGAGCCTGGGGCGGCTGGTCAGCATCCGCGACTACGAGAGCGAAACCCTGTCACTGCCCGGCGTGGTCCGCGCCGCCGCAGCCTGGGACCTGCACGAGGGTGTTCCGGCGGTGATCCTGCGGGTGCTGCTGGCCGCCGGACGCGAGGCCGAGTTCAGCGCCGTGCAGGCCGCCCTGGCCCACGCCCAGCGCTGCCGGGGGCCGGACCGTTTCCCGCTGGTGGTGCAACAGGCCCGCCTGCGCCATGTCTTCGTCGACCTCAGCTATGCCCGTGACCCGCGCCACCGCCAGGAGGATGTGGAAAGCGCGCTGCGCGCCACCCTGGGTCTTGCCGGCGTGGTCGCCGACGAACGCAGCGGACTGTTCGGCCTCCAGGCGCGACGCCTGGGCGAACCCGAGTACGCCAGTCGCATCGAAGGCCGGGCGCAGAATGTTCCGGGCGTGCTCTGGTGCCGGGTCAGCGCATTCGGCCTGTTCGCGCCCGGCAAGGACGGCAGTGCCGCCCTGCCCGCCGCGCCACGGCCGCTGGCCCAGGTCCTTCCCAGCAGTCCCCATGAACTGCTGCAACTGGCAGCCGCGCACCTGAGCCTGACCGCGATTGCCGAACCTGCTGCGGGGGAATGCCCATGAGCCGAGTCCCCTTGTTCGAACGCCTGCCCGAGATCTACCGCACCCGCGATGCCGAGGTCACGCCGGCCAACCAGTTGCGTGCCTACCTGGGCGCGATCGAGGGCCCCTTCGAAGCGCTGCACCAGAACATCGCCCAGCTCTATGAAGACCTGTTCATCGACACCTGCGACGACTGGGTCATCCCCTACCTCGCCGACCTGCTGGGAACCACCCACCTCAAGGGCGATCCGCGCACCCTGCGTGCCGACGTGGCCGACACCATCGCCCTGCGCCGGCGCAAGGGAACCCTGGGGGCCATCGAGCGGCTTGCCGTCAATCTCACCGGCTGGGCCTGCCGGGGCGTCGAGCTGCGGGAGAACCTCGGCTGGACCCAGCACCTCAACCACCTGCGTCCCGACGCCGGTGGCCTGCCGCCCCTGGGCAATCCGGCGCTGACCCGCTTCGACGTGCCCCGTGGCGGTACCGCACCGGTCCGCTCCCCCGCCACCCTGGCGCTGCTCGGCAGCCCCTTCGACCCCTTCGCCTACAGCGCCGACACGAAGCCCGCCGTGGACGACCAGCGCCACATCAACCTGCCCAACCTGGCGATCTTCCTCTGGCGCCTGGCAGCCTACCGCCTGCCCCGCGTTATCCCCCTGGCCAAGGGACTCATCGACCTGGGCGCACCCTCGGCCGGGCAGGCACGCTTCGTCCTGCGCTTCGACCTGCACCCGCTGGACATTCCCGTGCGCCTGTTCAACACCAGCCGCCCCGGCTTCCTCCGTGCGGCCACCTCAGGCGGCGTGGTGGCGCCGCTGACCGAAGCCGATGCCGTCCCCGGCCCGATGCTCGATGCGCGCCTGGCCCAACGGGCCGACGCCTATGTGCGGGTGGACTTCTACGATCCGGGCACCACGCCCCCCAGTGGTTTCGACCTGAGCGACGTGGGCCTGAACCTGTTCCTGCCCCAGGACCTGGCACCCTTGCTGGTACCGCCGGCGCCCCAGGCCGAATGGCACTGGCAGTTCCGCGGGGACAACCTCTGCGCCTGGGAAGAAGGCCTGCGGCGCCCCGTCGCCATCGGCGAAGTCGTCATCGACGCGAATATCGGCCGGGTCCTGATCGGGCTGGAAAGCGCGGAGCAGGCCGGCTTGCTGATGGTCGAGGACAACGGTGCCCTGGTCTCGCGCCTGCAGGCCAGTTTCACCTATGGCGCCACCGGGCCGGTAGGCGCGCACCCGCTGTCGCGGCATTTCCCCGCCCCAGCGGCGGATGCGCAGGTCCGCCACGTAGGCGACGTGGCCGGCGGCACCAGCCTGCAGCAGGCACTGGAAGGACTGGAAAGCGCGACAGGGCCGGTGATCGTGGAAATCCACGACAGCCTGGTGCACCCGCTCGACCTCGCCATCCTGACCGGCACCGCCATCGACGGCACCCACTCGCTGCGCCTGGCGCACTCGCTGACCCTGCGCGCGGTGGGCGAGCACCGGCCGATCCTGCTCCTCGCCCAACCCTTGTCCCTGCGCGTGCTGGACGCCGCCGCCGCGACGCCCTTCACCCCCCAGGTTCGCCTGGAAGGGCTCTACCTGGCGCCCGACCCGGCGGCCCCCTTCCCCGCCGGCCAGGCCCTGATCGACCGCGCCGCCGTGGCGCGCCTGGAGCTGGTCGGTTGCACCCTCGCGCCCGGTGGCCACAGCCTGCGCAACGGCCAGCGTGCGCCCATGCAACCGGCGTTGCACCTGGTGGACGGCTACGGCTTCGATGCCGCCGACCGCGATGCCTTCACCCCCACGCCGGACATCCTGATCCAGCGCTCGATCACCGGTTCCATCGCCATCGACTCGCGCTACCGGCTGGACATCCAGGACAGCGTGGTGGACGCCGGCCTCGGCTTCGACGACGCCGCCAGTGGCCAGTTCGCCATCGCCGCCGCCACCGACCCGGACACTGCCTGGGGCGCCGCCCTCGACTTCCAGGGCCTGACCTGCTTCGGCCCGGTGCGGGTAGCCGCCGTCGGTGGCCTGGGCGGCATCTTCAGCCAGCGCTTCGAAGTGCTGGACAACCAGCACGGCTGCATCAAATGGAGCGCCTTCAGCGGAGACAACGACCGCCTGCCGGCCAATCACTTCTGCGTACACGCGCCGGATGCGCGGGTGTACTTCACCTCGGAACGCTTCAACGACCCGGGCTATGCGCAGCTCCAGCGGGAAACCGACCGGCGCGTGCGCGAGCTCGGGCCGGACGACGATGCGATGGGTGCCTTCGGCTTCCTGCTGGAGGCGCACAAATGGACCAACCTGCACGTGCGGCTGGGCGAATTCATGCCGGTAGGCGTGAGGCCGCTGGTTGTACCTGTCACCTGACGAAGGGGGAGCCATGCAAGGCGATTTCTCGATACTGAACTTCGACCCCCATCAACACGAACGCGGCGTCAGCCAGCCGGCCCAGGGCGTGTTGCGCAACCTCAGCGGCGTGCTGCACCAGCAAGGCCGCGTGAGCCTCGACGCCGACTTCACCGAGGGCGAGTTGCTGGAGCTGGCCTGGAACGGTCAGGCCGGCCGCGACATCCTCGGCGCTGGCGTTTGCGCGGTGCCGGCCAGCGAGCCGGAGGGTTTCCGGGTGGACGCGGCGGCGGTGGTGGATGGCGTGGTGCACCTGCGCCTGCGCCCGGGCCGGGCCTGGGTGGACGGCATTCTTACGCGCCTGCCCGGTGTCGCACCGGACCCGCTGGCGCTGGTCACGCGCCTGGCCACCTACATCGGCGCGCCCCTGGCCACGCCCATGCCGACGACCGGGCAGATCGCCGATGGCATCCGTGACGCGGTGATCCTTGAGGTTTCCGAGGAAGCCCTGCACGGCTTCCAGTATCCGCAGCGGCTCATCGAGCCGGCGCTGGGCGGGCCGGACACCACCGAGCGCGCCTTCGTCAATTTCCGCCTGCGCCTGCTGCGCCTGGCCCAGGGGGAGGACTGCAGCAACATCCTCGCCCGCCTGCGCGATGATCCCGCCAGCAAGGGACGGCTCAGCGCCACCCTGGCGCCCGTGCTGAACCTGGTGGGTGACTGCCCGGTGGTGGGCGGTGGCGGTTATACCGGTTTCGAGCACTGCCTGTACCGCATCGAGATCGCCGACGCGCCCGAAGGCGTACCGGTACGCTTCAAGTGGAGCCAGTGGAATGGCGGGCTCGCCGGCCGTGGCCGCTTCGACGCCAGCGGCGATCCCGACCGGGTGATCATCGACGCCGGCCGCGCGGCCATCGTCAATTCGGGCCTGACCGAGTTCTACCTGGAGGCCCTGCAGTACGACGAGTTGGTGGGCACCTGGGTGGTGGTCTACGGCAGCATGGCGCGCCTGAATACCGACCACGACCTGGAGCTGGAAGCCCCGGCCAGCTTCGGCAGCCTGCCAGGCACCAGTGACCCGGTGTTCTTCCGCCTGTGGAACGGGCTCGGGGAAATCCAGGACTACCCGGAAATCGCCAACCCGAGGGAACTGCGCGATGGCATTCGCCTGGCCTTCGATGCCGCCGGCCACTACCGGCCGGGCGACTACTGGACCTTCAGCGTGCGTGCCGGCGAGATCGGCAACCCGCCGGTGCTGCTGGACCGCGCCGCGCCCGCAGGCATCGTCTATCACCGTGTGCCCCTGGCGGAAATCAACTGGACCGGCCGGCGCAACACGGAGATCTCCGGCAGCATCGAGGACTGCCGCAAACGCTTTCGCCCCCTGACCAACCAGAAAGTCTGCTGCACCTTCCTGATCGGCGACGGCACCAGCAGTTTCGGCGACTTCAACTCCCTCGAAGAAGCCGCCGCCCATCTGCCGCCAGCCGGTGGCGAACTCTGCCTGCTGCCCGGCGTGCACCGCGCCAACCTGCGCCTGGAACGCCGGCACAACGTCAAGATCCACGGTTGTCGCTGGCGCACGCTGGTGCTGCCGCGCACGGAAACCCGCAGCCAGCCGCTGCTGCATTTCGTCGATTGCAGCGGGATCGAAGTCTGCGACCTCGACCTGGTCACCTTCGACGGCATCGCGGTGCGCATCGACGGCAGCCGCGAAGACGGCTGCCAGGACCTGGACATCCACGACAACCGCATGATCGCGCGCACCAACGCCATCCGCGCGACCCTGGCCGTCGGCCTGAAGATCGCCGGAAACCGCCTGCACCTGCTGGACACGGTCGATGGTCGCGCGACGCTGTCGATTGCCGGCGATGACGTGCTGGTGGAACGCAACACCCTGGTGCTGCTGCCGTTCATCGACACGACGCCGGATGCGCCGGACGAACCGGACGACGACCCCACCCGCGACCCCGCCGACCCTTGCGCCAGGCCGGAGATCCTCTACCTGCACCCGCACCTGGTGCTGAACTACGCCTTTGCCGCGTGGGCCGTGCTGGTGGTGCAGTTACTGCCGCAGCAACCCTACCGGGCCATCGGCGGCATCCATGTGCGCGCCGGTTGCGAGCGGGTCCGCCTGCTGGAAAACACCCTGGTGGGCGGCGCCGGCAATGGCGTCACCCTGGGCGGCGACCTGGACCCGGAGGAGGCGCCGCCAGAGTCCGAGCCGCCCGTCATCCTCGCCACAGGAGCGCCAGCAGGCGTGCCGGCAACCGTGAATGTCGCCGCCAATGGCCAGTTCCTCGCGCTGCTGCAGGACGAACAGGGCAAGCCGCTGTCCGGCGTCGACCTCTACCTCGAAGACACCACGGTCGCCACCGACCGCAGCGACGCGCAAGGCATGGCCAGCGTCAAGACCGCTGCGGGCACCTACCGCCTCGATGTGTCGCCGCAGTACCAGGTGCAACGCATCGCCGAGGCACGGGACGACGGCGTGCTGGTCAACGTCGTGACCCTGGCGGCACGCGCCGCCGATCAGCTGCGTGGTTTCCTCCATGAAATCACCATCGAGGCCAACGACATCTCGATGATGGGCCTGTCGGGCATCGGTTTCGCCCCGCGCCACGGCGCCGACCTCAAGGGCCCCTCCCGCGCGATTCCCGGCAACGACCCGAAGGCCGCCCTGCTCGCCTACCTCGACGCCGCCCTGCTGAACCTGGCGCTGACGCCACTGCTGCGCGCCACCGACCCGGTGCGCGATCTGGTGATCCTCAACAACCGCCTGCACCACAATCTGCGCAATCCCTTCACCGAGGCGTTGCTGGACGAGGCGCAGTTCATCGGCCGGGGCGGCATCTCCCTGGCCCTGGTCGAAGCGGCGCGGATCAGCGGCAATCACATCCACGAGAACGGTCCCCGTGCCGTTGACCCGGCGTGCGGCGTGTTCGTCGGCTACGGCGACAACCTGGAGGTCACCGACAACGTGCTCGCCGCCAATGGCGCGGCCACCACGGGCTTCGAGGACAACCGCAACGCGGGAATCCGCGGTGGTGTGTACGTGCGCTTTGCCGGGGCACTGACCGCGCACCTGTCCCGCTCCAGCGGCCGCCATGCCGCGCTGCGGGTGCACGACAACCGGATCGACCAGCCCGCCGGCCGCGCCCTGACCGCCTTCACCTTCGGCCCGGTATCCGTGGCCAACAACCACCTCAACAGCGAACACAGTGGCCTGTTCGGTTTCCTCGATACCGCAGTGGGCGGGGTGCTGATCATCAATCTGGGCGGCATCCATCGTGTGCTGGCGCGGCTCTTCGGCGCCTACCTGGCCTTCGAGCCCGGCCAGTCCGCCAAGGGCCGCTTCGTCACCGCAGCCGAACGCGCCTTACCGGGCGGCGAGACGCTGTTCGACGACAACTACGTGCGCCTTGGCCTGGACAACCGCTCGATAACCTCACACCTGTTGTTGACCCTGGACGACCTGGGCTACGCCGCGAACACCTCGGCCGTGTACCGCGGCGATCCGTTCTTCGCCAACGCGGTGCTGATGGGCGACAGCGTCCGCGCCACCGCCTCCCGCCTGCGCGAAGACGTGACCCGCACCCTCTCGCTGTTGACCACGGGCTTGCGCATGAACATGACGGCGCTGAACCAGGCGGACCATTGCATCGTCGCCCAGCCCACGGCGGGGACGGCCCCCCTGCCGACCGTGGACCAGCCCAACCAGGTGCTGGATGCCGACCTGTGCAACCGGCTGTTCGCCAACCCTGCGGCTGTCGGCCAGTTCCTCCTCAGCGTGCTGGCCGCCAACGCCAACCAGCTGGGCGGCACGCTCTCTTCCGGCGCCTTCAGCTCGGCAGAGCTCGGCAGCCTGACGCAACAGACCGCAGCCCGCGCCGTTGCCCAGATCAACTCGACGCAGGTGGCCACCAGCAAGGCCTATCAGGTCGAAGCCCTGCGCATGACGCGCAAGCACGGCGCCGACTTCCCGACCAGCGCCGCGCTTAACGCCCGCAGCCAGGCCAGCGCGGAAACCAGCAGCCTGCTGGCCACCAGTTCGGAAACCCTGTCGATCCGCGTGCCGGGCAGGCCAGAAGGTGGTTCGACCCTGAGCGGCCGCCTCATCAACGACCGCGGCCAGGGGCTGGCCGATTACAACGTGACGCTGCTGCGCAGCAATGGCACGCAGGTCGAAGCCGTGGGCATCACCGACGCCACGGGTACCTTCAGTGCCGCCTACGACGCTGCCCAGACCGCACGACTGGCCAAGGAGGGCGACCTGTTCGCCCGCGTCACCGACCTCGCCGGCAAGGAAGTGCTGCGCGACAAGACCGCGCTGCGCTTCGACACCGGAGCCACGCTGCAGGCCACCCTGGTGGTGCCGGTGCGCGTGGTGCCGAAGTCGGTGGTGGTGAACGCCACGCTGATCCACGGAACGCCTGCCGAGCCAGCACCGACAACACCGACGCCGCAACCGACCGAGCCGGCACCAGGGCCGGCGGTGCGTACCCCGCTTGACAAGCTGCAACTGGACGACAGCACGCTCAAACAGCTCGCCAAAGGCAAGATCGAGGATGTCGAGGGCATCCTGGAAACCGACCCGGCCAGGCTGGCAAGCATCGTTGGCGGCGAAGACAAGGCGAAGAAACTCATCGAAATGTCCAGCCGACTGCTCGGCCAGACCCCACCGCCGAGCCCGACGCGCAAGGCTGCCTCGACTGTGAAGAAAGCGGCCACCAAGTCCGCGCCGAAGAAGAAGGAGTGATTCCCGATGGGCGGCGCCGTGCAGAGCCCGGCCGTTCACGCTGAACGCGGCCGGCGGTCGACTGCAAGGCCGGGCGCCGGCCTCGCGCATTCCACCAGCGCCGGCCGGGCACAGCCGAAACCCTCGACGGGCCGGCCATGCGCCTGTGGCGGAGGTTGCCCGAAGTGCCAGCGCGCGTCCTCGCTGCGCATTGGGGCAGCCGATGCCGCCCATGAACGCGAAGCCGACGCCCTGGCCGGGCGCCTGATGCGCAAAGGCAGCGAGGCTGGCCCGGTCTCACCCGGCAAGTCCGGGGGGCTGGCCGGCCCATCCGCTCCCGCGTCCGTCGATGAGGTGCTGCGCTCTCCCGGAACACCGCTGGACTCCGGCACGCGGACATTCTTCGAGTCCCGACTGAGCCGCGACCTCGGCTCGGTAAGGGTGCACACCGATTCCAGGGCCCAGCGCTCGGCACGGGAGGTCAACGCCAACGCCTACACCGTCGGGCGCGACATCGTGTTCGCTTCCGGGCAGTTCGCCCCGGCCACCACGGCCGGCCGGCACCTGCTCGCCCACGAATTGACCCATGTGCTGCAACAGCGCGACGGAGGGCAGAAGCTGCTCGCGCGCGACCCGGGCGATGAAGACGGCAACGTGTCCGGCGTAACCATCGATTGCGCCGGGAACAGCATCACCTTCAATACCTCCCGCGGCGTCTTCAGCTACACCATGAACCACTGCAACGTCACCCCGGGCGAGTACGAGGCCAGGGTGAACGTCGCGCCGGGCCGGTTGCATCTCAATCTCGGCGACGACGTACCGGATACGGTCAACTTCGAGTTCAGCTACGAAATCGCGGCCGACCAGCCGAATCCGAGCACCTTCTTCGGCAGCCAGCGCCAGGTCCACGTCTCGGCGCCGTCCCCCACGGAACTGCCCGGCGCGCTCACCGAGATCCCCATCGAATTCATCGCCGAACCAATCGATGGCGCCCCCATGCTTGACCCCGCCGCAGCGAGCGAACTGGGCGCGACCTTGAGCACCACAGTTTCCGGCACGGGCGGCAGTGACTTTCCGGGCTATCCATTGAGCGTGGCGGGCCTCGGCAGTCACGTACTGGCGAGCGGCGACTTCAGCTGGCTATCGCGGGCCGACGCGGCCAGCCGCGTGCTCTCGCGCGAATACTGGTCGCCACTCTTGCCAGGCCGCCATTTCGTGACGCTGGATCGCCTGACCAACACCTTGCCGCGCAACCTGCACCCTCGAATCGCCAGCGAACTGGCCAGCGGCGGCCCATTTTCCTGGGTGGTGAGTCGTGGATTCACCGAAGCGGAACTGCGCAGCATTCCCAGCCTCGTAGCGCGGCTCAACGAGTCCGGCGTGGACAGCCTGAGCGCCGCCGAACTGGCGATGCTGCGTCGCGCAGCCGCGTTGCACATCGGCGGCGCCACTCCGGGTGCCCCGTTCGCCTCGTATTCCAGGGCGGGGCATACCGCGCCTTTCCTCGAGGCGCAACCGCCGCGCTACAGGGTCCGCATGGAGATTCCCCGCTCCGCGGCACTCGACGTGTCCGGGCCGAACGCCTTCACCCTCGGCGAGCAGGCTCTGACCAACATCGAGGAAGCCGAGTTCCTGGTGGTCGCCAATCATCGCGGCCGCATCGTCAGCGTGCAGCGCATTGCCGAATCGGCCGCGGAACCCGGCTTCCTCATGCGTCACGCAGGGACGATCCGCTGGGGCGGCAGGGTTCTCGTCGTCGCGGGTGCGGCATTGTCGGCATACCGCATCGCCTCCGCCTCACCGGAAGAACGGGGCGTGGTTGTCGCCGAGGAAGCCGGTGGACAACTTGGCGGGATGGCGGGCACTGCACTGGCGGTGGCCGGTTGTGCATTCTTCGGCGTGGCCACCGGCGGGATCGGCCTGTTCGTTTGCGGACTCGGCGGAGGCATCATCGGCGGCGCACTGGGCAGCACGGTGATGGGTGACCTCGCTCGCGAGAGCGGCGGACCGATGGACTCCACCGTCTGCCCGTCCTGCCACGCCATGCAGCGCGACTGGGAACGGCAACGCTCGGAGTCCATGTTGAGCGCTCCTCTGCCTGGCCTGGGCTTGTTGCCACTGGATGCAGTACCGCTCGCCCCGCGCCCGGGCGTGCCGGGGACGGTTCCCCTGAGCCCTGACGAGTTGGCGCTCATCCAGCGCTGGCTGGCCGAATCGGCCGAGCAGGCGCCGTGACGGGCCACTGAAACCCAGGCTGGCAGGCGCCTTTCACCGACGCCGTGCTTTCCACGCCCTCAAACGGGGACATCGACGAACATGTTCACTCTCCAGCAGCCTCCCCTTCACATCCAGCGCTCGGCGCCAGCCGCGACGAACTCCACCACCCAGGCCGCACCCCGCGCGTCCGGACAATCGCCTTCGGCCTGCGCCTGCGGTGGCGGTTGCCCACGCTGCAATGGCGCCGGGGCGCTCAGCATCAGCGAGCCGGGGGACAGTCACGAGCGGGAGGCGGACCGGGTCGCCGCCGACGTCATGAGCCGCTCGCCGTTGAATGGCATCGGCGCCTCACCGGTGCAGATCCAGCGTCATGGCGGGAACGACGGGGGGCACGTGCAGGCGGCACCGGCAAGCGTCGAGCGCACCCTCTCCAGCCCCGGCCAGGCATTGGAGCCCGGTCTGCGGGCAAACATGGAGCGGCGCTTCGGCCATCCCTTCGCCGATGTGCAGGTACACCTGGGTAGCCAGGCGGAACGCTCGGCCCGCGAGGTGGGCGCCGACGCCTATGCGGTGGGGCGCGATATCGTTTTCGGCGCCGGCCAGTACGCCCCCGACACCAGGGCCGGGCAGCACCTGATCGCCCACGAACTGACCCACGTCGTCCAGCAACGCGGCGCGCCAGCTTCCAGCGCAGGGCGCAGCCTGTCCCGCTATCGCAGCAAGGGACCGGACACCATCGCCTTCGACGCCGCCAACGAAACCCTCACCGACCCGAAAAAGCAGCCCTGGATCGAGAGCATCAGCATCCACTTCGACAAGGCTGTGGTGGACGACGGGCACAAGGCCGCGGCAAAGGCGGCCGGGCAACTGGAACCACGCATGCCCACCGGCAAGCTGACCGCCAAGTACAGCGGCAAGTCGAGCAATGTCCCGGCGGATGTGACGCTGCCCATCGCCGGCGGCTCCACCATGCTCGGCATCGGCCTGACCGACCGGGTCAAGAAATCCAAGGTCATCCGCCTGGAAGGCCTGGGCTACACGGACTCGGAGAACGTTCGTCTCGGCAACCTCACCGACCCGGTGGCGAAAACCGGCAAGGGCGCCCGCTATTCCAAGAGCGGCGCCGGCACCATGAACTACGCGATCTTCTTCAAGGGCATCCAGGCCATCCACCAGGGGCAGCTCGACACCGGTTCCCACGCCTGCGTGCATGTCGGCAACGGCACTTCGATGCGCGACCTCAACTACCACACGCGGATCGGCGTCACCACGGTGACGGTGAGCTACGACAGCTCCGTGCTTGCCGACCTGTGCTGCCACCGCAAGAAGACCGGCAACACCAGATGGAACGCCAACCCCTGCGAGTCCACCAAATGCCCGTGAAGGAGGCACCGGCAGACCGATAGCGGGCAAGCCCCGCTATCAGGTGGCCAGCGGAGTCGGCGCAAACGGAGAAAACCATGGCCATGACCAGCAGAATGCAAGAGGAAAGCGCGCCCAGGGCACGTAGCCCGGCTGCCGCCCAGCAGGCCTGCGCGGCAGCAGGCCCGCCGCGCCCGGTCCCTGCCCAGCGCCGATTCGCCCGTTCGACCTGTGCCTGCGGCGGCAGCTGTCCGAAGTGCAGCGAGGAGAAACACCTCACCGGCCCCCGCCAGGCCCGCGACGGCGACCAGGCCCCGGTCGCCGACGAGGCCCAAGCCCTGGCCGAACCGGCGGCCACACCCGCTTACCGCGATTGCAGCGAGCGCATCACCGGCATCACCGACGCAAACGAGCGGCTGGAAACCGCCCGCCAGCGCGCCCGTGAATTCGTCGGTGCTGCGCGGCGCGCGCTGGGCGCCGCCCCGGCCGCCGGGACCACCTACGATACAGCCCTCGGCCGCCACTTCATCGCCCCCGGCGCAGCCGAACGCGCCACCATCGAAGACAACTACCGGCAGATACTCGGCACCCTGGTAGTCCCGAACTACATCTGCAACAGCCAGAACATCTGCGGCAGCGAACAGGCCTTCTGGATCGAAGCCGATGACCTTGTCCACGTGTGCCGGCCGTTCTGGGAACTGTCACCGACCTGCCGCGCCATCATCCTCATCCACGAAGGCGCCCACGACGTGGGTATCGGCATTGGCGGGACACACCCGCCAAACCGCGGCAGCGCCCAATACCCTACCGGCAATACCGCCCCACCGGCCGGCCAGACCACGGCGGGCCGCATGGACAACCCGGACGCCTACGCCTTCTTCGGCGCCCATATCTGGCGCGACACCGACACCAACAGGTCGTGCTTCTAGGCAACCTTCCCAAAACACCGTAGCGAGCTCTGCTCGCGAATGCCCTACCCAGCGAATCGCGAGTAGAGCTCGCTACATCCTCCCGGACTTCGCGCGAAGGCTTTAACGCTCTCCCCACTCACCTCATATCACTCCCCTTGAATGCCTCCGCCAGGAGGCCGATCAGGGGCCCGCGTCGTATTCGCGCGGCCACTGCGTCGGTGCCCGCACTACTCTAGAATGTCGCCCCTCAAGACATCCGACCTGGGAGAAATGCATGCACCACGAAGGCAGCCTGCTGCAGGCAGCAGTGGTATTCCTGTTTGCAGCCGTGTTCACCGTTCCCCTGGCCAAGCGCCTGCAACTGGGAGCGGTGCTGGGCTACCTGCTGGCCGGGGTACTGATCGGACCGTCGGTGCTGGCGCTGGTCACCGACCCGGAAAGCGTGGCGCGCGTTTCCGAACTGGGTGTGGTGCTGCTGCTCTTCATCATCGGTCTGGAACTCTCGCCGCGACGTCTCTGGGTAATGCGCCGCTCGGTATTCGGCGTGGGCCTGGCGCAGGTGCTGCTGACCGCCCTGGCCATCGGCCTGGTGGCCTGGCTGGTATTCGCCAAGTCCCTGAATACCGCGGCCGTGCTGGGCTTCGGCCTGGCCCTGTCGTCCACCGCCTTCGGCCTGCAGATACTCGCCGAACGCAAGGAGCTGACCAGCCCCCACGGCCGCCTGGCCTTCGCCATCCTGCTGTTCCAGGACATCGCCGCCATCCCGCTGATCGCCCTGCTGCCGCTGCTCAGTGGCGCCGGACACCTGGATGCGGACGAGGTCGACCCGCAAGCCATTCTCCTGGCCCTGGGCAGCATCGGCGCGGTGATCATCGGTGGCCGCTACCTGCTGCGCCCGGTGTTCCGCGTCGTCGCCAAGACCAAGCTGCAGGAAGTCTCCACCGCCACCGCCCTGCTGGTGGTCATCGGCACCGCCTGGCTGATGGAGCTGGCGGGGGTGTCCATGGCCCTGGGCGCCTTCATCGCCGGCCTGCTGCTGGCCGACTCGGAATACCGCCACGAGCTGGAAGCCCAGATCGAGCCGTTCAAGGGCCTGCTGCTGGGCATGTTCTTCATGAGCGTGGGCATGAGCGCCGACCTCAGCCTGCTGCTGAACGAGCCCTTCGCGGTGCTGGTGCTGACCGTGCTGCTGCTGATGTTCAAGCTGCCCCTGCTCTACGTGGCAGGCCGCTACATCGGCGGGCTGGACCGCACCCATGCGCTGCGCCTGGGGATCATCCTGGCCGCTGGCGGCGAGTTCGCCTTCGTGGTGTTCAAGGTGGCACACGAGCAGGGCATGCTCGACGCCCGCCTGCACAGCCTGCTGGTGCTCAGCATCACCCTGTCCATGGCGGTCACGCCACTGCTGGTGCTAGCGCTGTTCCGCCACCTCGTCTCCGCGCCGGCGCCGGTTCAAGTGCCGGACGAATACCAGCGCATAGAAAGCGACGAACCGCGCGTTGTGGTCGCCGGGATGGGGCGCATGGGCCAGATCATCGCCCGCGTGCTGCGCGCCCAGCGCGTGCCCTACGTGGCGCTGGATACCGCCGTGGAAATGATCGAGTACGGCCGCAGCCTGGGCCGCATGCCCATCTACTACGGCGATCCGCTGCGCCCGGAAATCCTCCGCGCGGCCAAGGTGGACAAGGCCGAGTACCTCATCATCGCCACCGACGATCCGGACACCAACCTCAAGCTCACCGAGCTGGTGAAGCGTCTCTACCCCGACCTCAAGGTCATCGCCCGTGCGCGTAACCGCCAGCACGTCCACCGCCTGCTGGACCTGGGCGCCGTACCGGTGCGCGAAACCTTCCACTCCGCCCTGGAAATGAGCCGCCAGGCGCTGCTGGGCCTGGGGCTCGACGAAGACCAGGCCAACGCGCGCATCCGCCGCTTCCAGCGCCACGACGAAGAAGTCCTGGCTGCCCAGCACGAGGTCTATGATGATGCTGCCGCGGTGATCCAGACAGCCCGCGAGGCCCGGACCGAGCTGGAGCACCTGTTCGACGCCGACCTGATCGAAGACAAGGCTGTCAAGTAACCGGCCGCGCCTGGCAAGGCCGTTGCCAGGCGCGCGCAAGGCGCTTCAATCAAGCCAGCCAACGCCTGTGGGAGGTGCCGGATGAACCGGAACGATCTGCGACGTGTAGACCTGAACCTGCTGGTGGTTTTCGAAACCCTGATGTACGAGAAGAACCTCACCCGGGCATCGGAGAAGCTCTTCCTCGGCCAACCCGCCGTCAGCGCCGCCCTGGCGCGCCTGCGCGACTTGTTCGACGACCCGTTGCTGGTGCGCAATGGCCGAGTCTTCGAACCCACCAAGCGCGCGTTGGAAATCCTCGAAGAGCTGCAACCGGCGCTGGACGCGATCTCCGGCGCGGTCAGCCGGGCCAGGGATTTCACCCCGGTGACCTACCGCAATACCTTCCGCATCGGACTCTCGGACGACGTCGAGTTCGGCCTGTTTCCAGCGCTGCTCGCCCAGCTCCGCGAGGAAGCCCCCGAGGCCATAGTCGTGGTTCGCCGGGTCAACTTCCTGCTCATGTCGTCGATGCTCGCCTCCGGGGAAATCTCGGTCGGCGTCAGCTTCACCACGGAGTTGCCGGCCAATGCCAAGCGCAAGCGGCTGCGCAACCTGTGCTGCAAGATCCTGCGCGGCGACGACCGCCCCGGTGCGCTGACGCTGGACGATTACTGCTCGCGTCCCCATGCGCTGATTTCGTTCTCGGGCGATCTGAGCGGCAACATCGACAACGACCTCGCCCGGGTTGGCCGCAGCCGCCACGTGGTGCTGGCGGTGCCGCAGTTCGGCAGCCTGCGCTCGATCCTGAAGGGAACCGAGCTGCTGGCCACGGTCCCGGACTACGCCGCCGACGCGCTGATCGACGGCAGCGGCCTGCGCGCCGATGCCCCGCCCTTCCCCATCCACACTACGGAGCTGTCCATGGTGTGGAACAGCGGCACCGACAACGATCCCGCCGAACGCTGGCTGCGCGAACTGATCACCCAGCACATGTCCGCGCCGCCGATGCCCACTCAGCCCGTCGCGTAGAGCGGATGCGTCTCGCGCAGGAACACGGGAAGGTCGGTGATCGGCGGCTTCGCCGGAATCTCGGCGTACATCTGGATCACGCTGCCCCGGTGATAGGACGCGTGGTTGACCACGTGCATCAGCATGGCGCCGGCCGTCATCACGCCGGGGTCGCCAGAGCAGAAGACGAACTCCACCGGCGTGGCCAGCGAGGCGTCCGTCTGTCCGGCGCTCCATGAAACGAACCAGCCGTCCATGGCCGCCTGGGCCTCCCGCAGCCCGGCCAGTTCGGGGTGCGGCACTTCCAGCCGCGTCTTGTACGGATGCGACCTGCCCTCCAGGTGGGCGCGCCATATGCAATCGATCACGTAGATGTGATTGAGCGTGCCTATGATGCTCTTGCACAGGGAGACGCGCTCCTTGCCGACCTCGTCCGGCGGCAACCCGGCCAGGTCATCGAAGAGCCGTTCATCGACCCATTGTTTGTAGTGGGCAAGCATCCTGGCCGTGTGAGCGTTGATCATCAGAGGCCCTCCTTCGGAAGGTCGGAGCCATCGCGCGGGGTGGGAGAGGTGAGCGCAGGACGACCCGATCAGTGTAGGCGCGGCCAGGAACCACGGAGCCCCGACCGTCACCTTCCCGGGCCCCTGGGGAACTGGCGGGAACTAGCAATTTGACAGCAGGCGAGCGGCTTCTAGCTTTAAGCAGCGTTGCCGGTGGCCTGTTCTTCGCCGTCCACTCGCAACGCTTCGTGCAGGCCGGCCACGGGCTGAAACGGGTGGGCCGCACCCTCTACCAGCCCGTGCAGGGAGCCTCGACATGAAAGGAGAAACCGCAGGCGCCATCGCCGCCACCCGCTACTTCGACCCCGACTTCCAGCTGCCGGCGGTGAAGGTGCTGCCCGGCGAGTTCTACGCCACCACCGAGGACCAGGTGCTGGTGTCGGTGCTGGGCAGTTGCGTGGCGGTCTGCCTCTTCGACCTGCAGCGAGGCATCGGCGGCATCAACCAGTTTCTCTTGCCCGAACCCGGCCCCGGCAGCGGCCTGGCCAGCGCCGCCACCCACCACGGGGTGCGCATGATGGAACAGCTCAGCGAAGCGCTGCTGCGCCAGGGCGCCCGCCGCCACCAGTTGGCGGCCAAGGTGTTCGGGGCCGGCAACCTGCCCAACGACCTGCTGCGCTTCGACACCACCCTGCGCACCGTGGAGTTCGTCCACAGCTACCTGGATACCGAAGGCATTCCGCTGCTGGCCGAAGACGTGATGGGGGCCGAGGCGCGCAAGGTCTACATCTTCCCGTCCAGCGGCAAGGTGCTGGTGAAGAAGCTGAAAAGCCTGCACAACGACACCATCCAGCAACGCGAGCTGGAGTACATCCTCTATCTCAAGCGCGGGGAGGCGCTGGGACCCTACGACCTGTTCAAGGAGTGAGCCCGTGCCGATCAAGGTCCTGGTGGTGGATCGGTAAAGCGTGAGCCACCCGAACGTTCCAGGGAATGCAGGCTTGTTGTGGAGCGAATTCATTCGCGAATAAATTCGCTCCCACAAAGACCGGCGTCGAACCCGACCTACGTCGGCATCACCCCACGCTGCCGCGACAGGGTCAGGGCCAGGTCTTCGATCATGTCTTCCTGGCCGCCCACGGTGCCCCGCCGTCCCAGTTCCACCAGCAGCTCGCGGGCCGGGATGCCGTATTTCTGCTCGGCACGCTTGGCGAACAGCAGGAAGGAGCTGTACACCCCGGCGTAGCCCAGGGTGAGGGCGTCGCGGTCGACGCGGATCGGCTGGTCCATCATCGGCACCACCAGGTCCTCGGCCACGTCCATGATCCGGTACAGGTCGATGCCGGTCTCCACACCCATGCGCGCCAGCACCGCGACGAAGACCTCCAGCGGCGTGTTGCCGGCACCGGCCCCCAGGCCCGCCACCGAACCGTCGATGCGCGCGGCACCGGCCTCGATGGCAGCCAGGGAGTTGGCAATCGCCATGCCCATGTTGTGGTGGCCGTGGAAGCCGACTTCGGTGTTCGCATCCAGGCCGGCGCGCAGCACGCCGATCTTCTCGCTCACCTCATCCGGCAGCATGTAGCCGGCCGAGTCGGTGCAGTAGATGCAGTTGGCGCCGTAACTCTGCATCAGCTTCGCCTGCTCCAGCAGTTTTTCCGCGCTGACCATGTGCGCCATCATCAGGAAGCCCACGGTATCCAGCCCCATCTTCGCCGCCATGCCGATGTGCTGGCCGGACACGTCCGCCTCGGTGCAGTGGGTGGCGACGCGGATGGTGGACACGCCGCAGTCGTGGGCCATCTTCAGGTGGTCGACGGTGCCGATGCCCGGCAGCAGCAGGGCCGAAACCTTGGCCTGCTTGAGCTTGGGAATCACCGCATCGAAATATTCCTCGTCCGAGTGGGCCGGAAAGCCGTAGTTCAGCGAGGCGCCACCCAGGCCATCGCCGTGGGTGATCTCGATCAGCGGCACGCCGGCGGCGTCCAGGCCGGTGGCCACCGCCACCATCTCGTCGAGGCTGATCTGGTGGCGCTTGGCATGCATGCCGTCGCGCAGGCTCATGTCGTGCAGGCGCACGCGCTTACCTTGCAGGTTCATGTCGTTTCTCCGGTCAACGGGCAGGCAGTTGCAGGGCGCCCTTATGGGCCTCTTCGGCGAACATCTCCGCGGTGCGCAGGCCAGCGGCGGTCATGATGTCCAGGTTGCCGGCGGACTTGGGCAGGAAGTCCCCCAGCCCTTCCACCTCGATGAAGATCGACACCTTGCGGCCATCGAACACCGGGCCGTTGATCAGCTTGTAGCCCGGCACGTAGCGCTGCACTTCCTTGACCATGTGCAGCACCGAGGCGCGGATTTCCGCCTGGTCAGGTTCCCCTTCGGTGAGGCAGTGGATGGTGTCGCGCATCATCAGCGGCGGCTCGGCCGGGTTGATCACGATGATCGCCTTGCCGCGCCTGGCCCCGCCAATCTTCTCCACGGCGCCAGCGGTGGTGCGGGTGAACTCGTCGATGTTCTGCCGGGTGCCCGGCCCCACGGAGCGGGACGACACGGTGGCGACGATCTCGCCGTATTCCACAGGCTGCACGCGGGACACCGCCGCCACCATGGGAATGGTGGCCTGGCCGCCGCAGGTGACCATGTTGACGTTCATCGCCAGCCTGGCCGCGTGTTCCTTGAGGTTCACCGGCGGTACGCAGTACGGGCCGATGGCTGCCGGGGTGAGGTCGATCATGATCACGCCCAGCTCGTTGAGCTTGCGGCTGTTCTCCGCATGCACGTAGGCCGAGGTGGCATCGAAGGCGATACGGATGTCGTCGTCCAGCACGTGGGGCAGCAGGCCGTCGACGCCTTCCGCGGTGGTCTTCAGGCCGAATTCGGCGGCACGTTTCAGGCCCTCGGAGGTTGGGTCGACACCCACCATCCACACCGGTTCGATCCATTCGGAACGGCGCATCTTGATCAACAGATCGGTGCCGATATTGCCCGGCCCGATGATGGCCGCCTTGAGTTTCTTGCTCATGCTGTCTCCCCGGAGTCAGTCGCGGAAGGACACCCGGGCACTGCCCAGGCCGTCGATGGTCAGTTCGAAGCGGTCGCCGGCACACGCCGGCTCCAGCGGTACCAGGGAGCCGGAGAGGATGATCTCGCCGGCCTTGAACGGGATGCCGAAGGCGCCCAGGGTGTTGGCCAGCCAGGCCACGGCAGTGAGCGGATTACCCTGCACCGCCGAACCCAGGCCCTGGCTGATCGGCGCGCCGTTCTTGAACACCGTCATGCGCAGGTTGGGCAGGTCCAGCTCGCGCGGGTCCACCTGCTCGCGGCCGAGCACGAACACCCCGCAGGAAGCGTTGTCGGCCACGGTGTCCTGGATGCGGATCTTCCAGTCGTGGATGCGCGAATCGACGATCTCGAAGCAGGGCATCACGCATTCGGTGGCGTCCAGCACGTCCTGCTCGGTGACGCCCGGCCCCTTGAGGTCGCGCTTGAGCTTGAAGGCGATCTCGCCCTCGGCGCGCGGCTGGATCAGATGGTTGGCGAACAGCGAGATGCTGTCGCCGTCGTCGAACCACATGTCGCGGGTGATGAAGCCGAAGTCCGGCTGGTGCACATCGAGCATGCGCTGCACGGCTTCGGAGGTGACGCCGATCTTCTTGCCGACGATGGCATCGCCCGCCGCCACGCGCCGCTCGATGCTGTAGAGAGAAATGCGGTAAGCGTCCTCGATGCTGATTTCTGGCCAGCGCGCAGTCAGCGGCTCCAGGGTGCGGCCGGCGAGCAGGGCCTGATAGAGCTCCTCGCCGAATTCACGTTGCCGGGCTTCGCTCATGGCCGGCCCTCCGCAAGAAAGTCCAGGCTGGTGCGGTTGAACAGCTCGCGGTGTTCCACCATCACCCAGTGGCCGCACTCGCTGAGCATCACGAAACGGATGTTGCGGCAGGCTTCCAGCATGGTCTGGGCGCCGGAAGACGGGCAGAACTTGTCGTTCATGCCCCAGAAACCGAGGATCGGGCAGGACAGCTCGGACAGGCGCGCCGCCATGTTCGGCACCTGCATGGTGCTCAGCACGCAGCGTGGTTGCTGTTGCACCACGGCGACCCGCTCGCTGACGGTTTCATCGCTGATCAGCGAAGCATCGTAGAGCTGCAGGGCCAGCAGCCGACGCATGCCCTCGGCGTCGTTCAGCTCGCCATTGGCAAAGGCGGCGCCCATCTTCTGGATGCCTTCCATCTGCAGGTAGTACTGCTCCTTCTCCATCAGGCCGCCGGGGGCCATCAGCACCAGGCGGCTGACGCGGCGCGGCGCATCCAGGGCCAGCTTGATGGCGATGGCGCCGCCCAGGGAATTGCCCACCAGCACGCAGCGCGGGATGTCCAGGGCGTCCAGCAGGCCGCTCAGGGCAGCCACGAAGAAGTCCAGGGTGTATTGGGTTTCCGGCTTGTCGGAAAGGCCGTAGCCCGGCAGGTCGGGGACTATCACCCGATAGCCGGACTGCTCGAACACCGGGTAGTTCTGCTTGAAGTTGCTGTGGCCGCTGGCTCCGGGGCCGCTGCCGTGAATGAACACCACCGGCTCGCCTTCGCCAGCCTCCAGGTAGTGCAATCGCAGACCATCGGGCAGCGTGACGAAACGCCCTTGCGGTAGCGCGCCCATGGGACTCTCCTCGGCTTGTTGTTTGGCCGGATTATTCGGCGCGCCCCGGTGGGCAACATCGTCCGAGAGGACTAGCAGGCACCGGCGGACTGCTTCTCTGTGGGGGCGAATTCATTCGCTTAGGGCGGCGCAGCTGCCCCGGGGGCATTACAGGGCAGACCATCGGTCTGCTTAGCGAATGAATTCGCCCCCACAAGGAGTGCCCCTACAGGCCATTTCTCCCACATCGCCCTAGTCCTCCCGGACGTAGGCACCCCGCCCTGCCCGCCCTAGCCTCTGCCCATCGACAACCGACAGACGAGGCAGCCATGGGCGATGCAATGGATTTCAGCGGCAAGGTGGTACTGGTGACCGGGGGCGGCAAGGGCGTGGGACGGGGCATCAGCCAGCGCTTCCTCGCCTGCGGCGCCGAGGTGGTGATCTGTGGCCGCAATGCCCCCGACCAGCTGCCGGGCCATGCCGGTCGCGAGGCGCACTTCCTGCCCTGCGACGTGCGCGACATCGAGCAGCTGCAGCAGTTGGTGGACGCCATCGTCGACCGCTTCGGCCGCCTCGACGTGCTGGTGAACAACGCCGGCGGCGCGCCCCATGCCGAGGCTGCCACGGCCTCGCCGCGCTTCTCCGAATCCATCATCCGCCTCAACCTGCTGGCGCCGCTCAACCTCGCCCAACTGGCCAACCGGGTCATGCAGGCACAGCCGGGCGGCGGCGCCATCGTCAATATCTGCAGCGTCAGCGCTACCCGCCCCTCTCCCGGCACCGCTGCCTACGGCGCGGCCAAGGCCGGGCTGCTCAACCTGACCCGCTCGCTCGCCGTGGAATGGGCGCCGAAGGTACGGGTGAATGCCGTGACGGCGGGGCTGATCCTCACCGAACAAGCCGAACTGCACTACGGCGATGCCGAAGGCGTGGCGCGGGTGGCAGCGGGGATTCCGCTGCAGCGCATGGCCAGCCCGCAGGACATTGGCGATGCCTGCCTGTACCTGGCGTCACCGCTGGCCAGCTATGTGAGCGGCGCGGATATCTGCGTGCATGGCGGCGGGGAGAAGCCGGCGTTTCTTGCGGCGTCCGGCGTCAATTGAAGCGCTGATGGGTTTCGTACCTCTACCCATCCTGCGGAAGCGTGCCCGCAGGATGGCGTCGAGCGAAGCGAAACCCATCGAATGTGCTACGCGGATTCCACCATCGAATGCGCCCGGAACACCGTCTCGACGACCTTCCAGTGCCCGGCGATGCGCGCCTCGAGGCTCATGACGCCTCCCTCGGCACCAGGTTGGCCTGCCCCCAGTAGGCCTTCATCGAACGGATGCGGCCTTCGGCGTCGAACTCCATCACGTCGATTACCTGGATGGAGCACGGCGCGCCGTTCCACACCAGATCCACGCAGAACGGCACCGCGCCGCTGCCGGCGTGGCTGGCCGAGACAGGGCCGGTGCGACGGGCACGGGCGTTGGCGCGTCCCAGGCCTTCGCGGTAGAAGCGGCCGATGGCCTCGACGCCCACATGGGGTGGGCTGCCGATGGGGTCTTCCACGGTGGCGTCGGCGGCGTAGAGCGCGACGATGCCGTCGATATCGCAGGCATCCACCAGTTCGACATAGCGGGCCATGGTTTCCTGGATCTGTTGCGGACTGATCATCAGAGGCTCCTCAGGCAACTTCAAAGAGAGCGGCGGCGCCCATGCCGCCACCGATGCACATGCTCACCACCACGTAGCGCAGGCCGCGGCGCTTACCCTCGATCAGCGCGTGGCCAACCATGCGCGCGCCGGACATGCCGAACGGATGGCCGATGGCAATGGCGCCGCCATTGACGTTCAGGCGCTCGTCGGGAATCCCCAGGGTGTCGCGGCAATGGATGACCTGGCAGGCGAAGGCTTCGTTCAGCTCCCACAGGCCGATGTGATCCATGGAAAGTCCGTGGCGCTTGAGCAGCCTGGGAATGGCGAACACCGGGCCGATGCCCATCTCGTCGGAGTCGCAGCCGGCCACCGCCAGGCCACGGTAGATGCCCAGCGGCTCCAGGCCCCGGCGCGCCGCCTCTTGCGCGCTCATCAGCACCGAGGCGCTGGCACCGTCGGACAGCTGCGAGGCGTTGCCGGCGGTGATGAAGCGTCCGGCACCGCTCCACTGGCCGCCCTGCCACACCGGTTCCAGGGCGCGCAGGCTTTCGCGGGTGGTGTCGGCACGGTTGCATTCGTCGCGGGTCAGGGTCACGGATTCGTGGCGGCTTTCGCCGCTGGCCTTGTCCACCACCAGCTTGCGCACGGTGAGCGGCGCCAGTTCGGCATCGAACAGGCCGGCGCTCTGGGCCAGGGCGGTGCGCATCTGGCTCTGGTAGCTGTATTCGTCCTGGGCCTCGCGAGAGATGCCGTAGCGCTCGGCGACGATTTCCGCTGTCTCGATCATCGGGATGTAGGCGCGCGGGTCCTGCGCCAGCACCGCTTCGGACTGGTTGCGGTAGCTGTTCTTGTGCTTGTTCTGCACCAGGGAGATGGACTCCAGGCCACCGGCGACGGCGATGTCGATCTCGTCGCACATGATGCTCTTGGCAGCCAGGGCGATGCTCATCAGCCCCGAGGAACACTGGCGCTCCACCGCCATGCCGGCGACGCTGGATGGCAGCCCGGCGGCCACCGCGCAGAGGCGGCCGAGGTTATAGGCCTGGGTGCCCTGCTGGGCGGCGGCGCCCATGATCACGTCATCCACCTCACCCGGCTCCACACCGGCGCGGATCAACGCCTCGCGCACCACATGGCCGCCCATCAGTGGCGCTTCGGTGTCGTTGAAGGCGCCCCGGAAGGCCTTGCCGATGGGAGTGCGGGCGGTGGATACGATTACGGCTTCTTTCATTGCGTTGTCCTCGAAATTCGTTGGCCGGCTACGGCTTCTTTGTGGGGGCGAATTCATTCGCTATGCAGACCGAAGGTCTGCCCTGCAAGAACTGAAGGGGGCAGTTGCGCTGCCCTTTAGCGAATGAATTCGCCCCCACAGGGAAAAGCGGGATCAGGCCGGGAAATACCGACTGATGGTGTCCACCACACAGCCAGGCCGCTCCTCGCCTTCGATCTCCACACTGACGCGGATGGTCGCCTGCACGCCGCCCTTCACTTCCTCGGCGGCCACCAGCTGGGCGCTGCCGCGCACGCGGCTGCCGACGCGGACAACGTTGGGGAAGCGCACCTTCTCGCAGCCGTAGTTCACCCCCATGGAGATGCCGCGGACTTCGATGATCTGCGGCAGGAACAGGTTGACCAGGGCCAGGGTCAGGTAGCCGTGGGCGATGCAGGCGCCGAAGGGGCCGCTGGCGGCGCGGACGGGGTCGACGTGAATCCACTGGTGATCGCCGGTGGCTTCGGCGAACTGGTCGATGCGCGATTGCTCGATGCTGATCCAGTCACTGCGGCCCAGCTGTTCACCCACGTGTTCCAGCAGTTCCGCCGGTGTCGAAAAGATCATCGCCATGCTCAGGCCCTCTGGCTGGAAACCGACAGCACTTCGCCGGTCATGTAGGAGCTGTAGTCGCTGGCCAGGAACATCATCACGTTGGCCACTTCCCAGACCTCGGCGGCGCGGCCGAAGGCTTCGCGGGAGGCCAGTTGATCCAGCAGTTCCTTGGCCGCGGATTTCTTCAGGAAGTCGTGCAGGGCGATGCTCGGGCTCACCGCGTTGATGCGGATGCCGCGCTCGGCCGCCTCCATCGCCGCGCAGCGGGTCAGGGCCATGACGCCGGCCTTGGCGGCGGCGTAGTGGCTCTGTTCCTTCTGCGCGCGCCAGCCCAGCACCGAGGCGTTGTTGACGATCACGCCGCGACTGCGATCCATCATCTTCGGCAACATGGCGCGGGTCATGCGCATGGTGCCGGTGAGGGTGACGTCGAGGACGCGATGCCACTCCTCGTCGCTCATTTCCACCAGCAGTCGCGAACCGCCCAGGCCCGCGTTGTTGATCAGCACATCGACACCGTCCAGTTCGCGCTCGGCGGCGGCCACCAGGGCTTGCACCTGTTCTTCGTGGGTGACGTTGCAGACCTGGCTGTACACCTGGTCGAGGCCGGTGGCTTCGCGAATCTTCAGCGCCGCTTCCTGCAGCCTGCCTTCGTGGATATCGCTGATCATCAGCGCGCGGCAGCCTTCCTCGGCGGCGCGCAGGGCGGCGGAAAAACCGATGCCGGCACCGGCGGCGGCGGTGATCAGCACCGACTTGCCGCGCAGCAGGCCGTGGCCGGGAACGTAGGTGGGAATGCTCATGCAAGGTCCTCGGGTCAGGCGCGCACGCGCGGCTCGCGGGGCATGCCCAACGCGCGTTCGGCGATGATGTTGCGTTGGATTTCGTTGGTGCCGCCGTAGAGGGTGTCGGAGCGGCTGAAGAGGAACATCGACTGCAGGCGGCCGAGCTGGTACGGCCCGTCTTCCAGCAGTTCGGCGTCGGCGCCGAGCACGTCCATGGCCAGCTTGCCCAGCTCGACGTGCCAGTTGGCCCAGCACAGCTTGTAGATCATCGCCTCGCGGCGCAGCGAGCCGTCCTGCGTACCGGACAGCATGCGCAGGGAGTTGTAGCGCAGGATGCGCAGCCCGCCCCAGGCTTGGGCGATGCGCTGGCGCAGCAGCGGGTCGCGAGCGGCGCCGTTGGCCCGGGCGATGCGGATGATCTCTTCCAGCTCGTTGTGGAACAGCATCTGCTGACCGAGGGTGGACACGCCGCGCTCGAAGCCCAGCAGCGCCATGGCGATCTTCCAGCCGTCGCCCGGCGCGCCGAGGAGGTTGGCTGCGTCGGTCACGGCATCGTCGAAGAACACCTCGTTGAACTCGGAGGTGCCGGTGAGCTGTTCGATGGGACGCACGGTGATGCCCGGCTGGTGCATGGGCACCAGCAGGAACGACAGCCCCTTGTGGCCGACGCTGCGCGGTTCGGTACGGGCGATGACGAAGCACCAGTCGGACTCGTGGGCGAGCGAAGTCCAGACCTTCTGCCCGCTGATGCGCCACTGCCCGTTTTCCGGCACGGCGCGGGTCTTCACATTCGCCAGGTCCGAGCCGGCGCCCGGCTCGGAGTAGCCCTGGCACCAGAACTCGGTGCCGGCGACGATGCCCGGCAGCAGGCGGCGCTTCTGCTCTTCGGTGCCAAAGGCGGCGATGGTCGGGCCGGCCAGCCCCTCGCCGATGTGCCCCATGCGTCCGGGGCCGCCAGCGCGGGCGTATTCCTCGTGGAAGATCACCTGCTGGCTGATGGACAGGCCGCGACCGCCGTACTCGGGCGCCCAGCCCACGCAGGTCCAGCCGCCCTCGGCCAGCTTGCGTTCCCAGGCCTTGCGCTCCTCGGGGAAGCTGTGTTCGTCCCCCGGCCCGCCACGGAATCGCAGCGGCTCGAACTCGCCGCACAGGTTGTCCGCCAGCCAGCCGGCCACGTCGCGGCGGAAGGCTTCGTCCGCCTCACTGAATCTGATCTTCATGCGTATTCCCCCAGGAGCGCGGTGGCGATGCGCTCGCGGTGCCAGGACGGCGCGCCGAACAGCGCCTCGCTGGCCCGTGCGCGCTTGAAGTAGAGGTGCGGGTCGTACTCCCAGGTGAAGCCGACACCGCCGTGCAACTGGATGGATTCCGCCGCGCAGTGGAAGAAGGCCTCCGAGCAGCGCGACCTGGCCAGCGCGGCGGCCAGCGGCAGCTCGGCGGCGACGCCCTTGTCGCCATTGGCCGAGAGGACTTCTTCGGCGACGCAGGCGGCGTACCAGGCCGCCGACCGCGCGCACTCCACCTCCAGCATCATGTCGGCGGCACGGTGCTTGATGGCCTGGAAGCTGGCGATGGCGCGGCCGAACTGCTGGCGCTCGGCGGTGTAGGCCAGGGTCAGGTCCAGGGACTGCTGGGCGCCACCGGTCTGCTCGGCGGCCAGGGCGATGCAGGCCAGCTGCAGCACTTTCTCCAGCAACTCACCGCCCTGCCCCGGAGTGCCCAGACGGGCATCGGCAGCGACTTGAACCTGGTTGAGTTCGACTTCGGCCAGCTTGCGGGTCTGGTCCATCGTGGGAGTCAGGCGGCGGCTGATACCGGGGGTGTCTGCCGGCAGGGCGAACAAGCCAATGCCCTCGCGGCCACGGGCCGCCACGATCAAGAGCCCGGCGCTGTGGCCGTCGATCACCTGGCGCAGCTTGCCATCGATGACGAAACCTTCGCCCTCTTCGCGGACGCTGGCCTGCACGGCGTCGAGGCCATTGCGGTTGTTGCCGGCATAGGCGAGGGTCGCGGTCAGGCTGCCCTCAGCCAGTTGCGGCAGCCAGCGGGCCTTCTGGTCCTCGTTGCCTCCCAGCAGCAATGCCGGGGTGGCCAGGCAGGCACTGGCGAAGAACGGTGAGCAGAACAGGCGACGGCCCATCTGCTCCAGCAGGATCGCCAGCTCGACGAACCCCAGGCCCAGACCGCCATAGGCTTCGGGGATATGAATGGCCGGCCAGACCATCTCGCTGCACACCCGCTGCCAGAGCTCGGGGTCATGACCCAATTCAGAGGCCATGGCCGCCCGCACGGCGGCGGAATCGGAAACGTCCGCGAGAAAGCTCTCGGCGGACTCGCGGATCATCTCCTGCTCATCGCTGAACGCGAATTCCATAAGGCTGCCTTCTTGTGATTCCTGGGCTGGGCAGCAGTCTGGCGGCTCGGCGGCAGCGGGGAATCGTCCGGATGGACGACGAGGGAAATGCTCGTTGTGGCGGGGTAATTGTGCAGGCGGGGCGGATTTGTATGGCGTTGCTCGCGAGCAGAGTTCGCTCCTGCGGCGGTTGTTACGTGGGACCTTTTTCTTTGGCTTGGCGAGCGCTCCGGCGCAGTTCTTGTGGCGTCCGCCCGATGACACGCACGAAGCAGCGCAGCATGTGATCGGCATCGCCGAATCCAACAGCCCTGGCGATCTCCTCGAACGGCCGATGTCCGTCCTCGACCAGTGGCCGCGCTGCCTCGATACGCAGCCGCTCGACCGCTTTGGCCGGCGTCACGCCGACGGAGGCCGCAAACACACGGCCGAACTGACGTACGCTCATGTGCGCCACGTCTGCCAGACGCTCAACGGACAGGTCATCGCGCAGGTGATCGCGCGCATAGCTCAGCACCGTGCGGATGCGATCCGAGCCCGGGTCCAAATCCAGCAATGAAGAGAACTGGTACTGCCCCCCGGGCCGCCGATAGTAGACAACCAGCATGCGTGCGACGAAGCGTGCCACCTCCTTGCCGAGGTCCTGCTCGATCATGGCCAGGGTCATGTCGATGCCAGCCGACATCCCCGCGGACGTCCAGACATTGCCATCCTCGGTCCAGATCCGATCTCCATCCACGCGCAGCGAGGGATAGCGTGCCTGCAATTGCGGCGCGTAGTGCCAGTGCGTAGTCGCGACGCGGCCATCGAGCAGGCCGCTTTCGGCCAACACGAAGGCGCCGGTACAGACGCTGGCGATGCGGCGGGAACGCGTGGACATATGCCGGATCGCAGCCGCCATCGGCGTTATCCAGTCCCCCACCGGAGCCGCCGGCGCGCCAACGATGATCAGCGTGTCGAGGCTCTCGACATCCCGCAATGCATCGGTCACCACCTGCAGTCCGTCCGAGGTGCTGATCAGTCCGCCGTCAAGCGAAGCGACCGTGAATCGATAGCCCGAAGGGCGCAGGCGGTTTGCGTTGGAAAAGGCTTCCAGTGGGCCACTCAGGTCCAGCAAAACGAAGCCCGAGTAGATCAGGAAGCAGACGTGGCGCGGCATGATTCGATTGCCAAAAGCCTGGCAGAAACGTCATTAGACGCCGCCCCTTTGCAGATGGTCAACGGAGGAAGAACGAGGCCCGGACTTAGTCCGACAGCGCGAGATTGCGACCGAAATCCAGGGATAAACGTCCTTTTCGTTACGCTTCCTCGCCGTACCTTGGCCTCACCCCCACTTCCGAGGATACGCAAATGACCTTCAACAGCTCCCACCCCGGGAAAATGATCTACGCCGCCTTGCTGGGCGCGATCCTGACGGTGCCCGGCATCGGCTTCGCCGCCGGAAACCCCTACGCCGATCCGGTCGATCCGGCGCTTCCGGCGTCGACCTTTGAATGGGACATGAGCCGAACCGCGCTGGTCGTGATCGATCCGCAGATCGACTTCATGAGTCCGAAGGGTGCGGGCTGGAAGGTCTTCGGCGAGAGCGTCAGCGAGCAGCACCTGGTGCCGAACCTGAGTCGGCTTTTCAAGGCCTTCAAGAAGGCCGGGGCGACCGTGGCCATCTCGCCGCACTACTACTACCCCCACGACCACAAGTGGAAGTACGAGGCACCGGCCGAGACGGTGCAGCACAAACTTGGCCTCTTCGATCGCAAGGGAGCCCTGACGCTGGACGGATTCCGAAACTCGGGTGCCGATTTCATGCCCGAGTTCAAACCCTTCATCGAAGACGGCAAGACCATCGTCGCATCGCCGCACAAGTTGTACGGCCCGCAAAGCAACGACCTGATGCTGCAGTTGCACAAGCAGCGGATCGACAAGATCGTCCTTGCCGGCATGGCCTCCAACCTGTGTGTCGAATCACACCTTCGCGAGTTCCTGGAGCGCGGTTTCGAGGTGGTCGTGGTGCGTGACGCCGTCGCCGGTCCGAAGCTTCCCGACGGAGACGGATACGGCAGCGCACTGGTCAACTACCGCTACATCGCAAACGACGTGGTGACCACGGGCGAAGTCGTGGACAAGCTCGAAGGCCGCTGACCACGGGCCGATCAATCGACCGACCCGGCACGGGAGCCCATGCGGCTCCCGTGCCGCAGTCAATGGTGATTCGAGCTTTGGCTGGACGGGGTTGTTCGCGAGCAGAGCTCGCTCCTACGGGGGCTATTGCGTGCAGGCCATTTGGGGCAGCTGCGCTGCCCTTAGCGAATGAATTCGCCCCCACAGGGATCAGGTGCCGTACACCTTCTGCGCCGGGACGGCTTCGGCCAGCAGGCGTTCGACCACTTCGCCCACTTCGCCGGGCTGGTAGCGCGCGCCCTTGTTGAACTCGGGGCCGCGGCGCCAGCCGTCGGCGACGGAGAGCTTGCCGCCTTCCACCTCGAACATGCGCCCGGTGACGGCCTGGGAGGCTTCGGAACCCAGCCAGACCACCAGCGGCGCGACGTTTTCCGGGGCGAAATAGTCAAAGCCGTCTTCGGGCTGCTTCATCAACTCAGCGAACACCTCTTCGGTCATGCCGGTGCGCGCGGCCGGGGCCAGTGCGTTGGCGGTGATGCCGTAGCGCGCCAGCTCGGCGGCCTGCACCAGGGTCAGGGAGGCGATTCCGCCCTTGGCGGCGGCGTAGTTGGACTGGCCGATGGAGCCCTGCAGGCCGGCGCCGGAGCTGGTGTTGATGATCCGCGCCTTGACCTGTGCACCGCCCTTGGACTGCTCGCGCCAATGTTTCACGGCATGGCTGGCAAGGCAGAAATGCCCCTTCAGGTGCACCGCCATCACCGCATCCCAGTCGGCTTCGGTGAGGCTGGCGAACATGCGGTCGCGGCAGATGCCGGCGTTATTCACCAGCACGTGCAGGTCGCCGAAGGCCTCGATGGCCTGGCGCACGATCTCGCCGGCTGCGGCGTAGTGGGTGATGTCGCCGTTGTTGGCGATGGCTTCTCCGCCAGTCGCACGGATTTCTGCGACCACGGCTTCGGCGGCCGGCAGGTTGATGTCATTGACCAGTACCTTGGCGCCTTCGGCGGCGAAGGCCAGGGCATAGGCCCGGCCCAGCCCGCCGCCGGCGCCGGTGATGATGACGGAGCGGTCTTGGCAGATTGGCATGTGGGGTTCTCCGGTGAGTCTGGATTTGGGGCTAGCGGCCCTCTCCCTCAGCCCCTCTCCCTGAAGGGAGAGGGGAGATAAGCAGGCCGTGCCGGATTCAACCGCTGCACGGACAGCCCCCTCTCCCGCTCGCGGGAGAGGGTTGGGGAGAGGGCCAGCGAAGTCAGAGCCGTTCGATGATGGTCACGTTCGCCTGCCCGCCGCCTTCGCACATGGTCTGCAGGCCATAGCGGCCGCCGCTGCGTTCCAGTTCGTGCAGCAGGGTGCACATCAGGCGGGTGCCGGTGGCACCCAGGGGATGGCCGAGGGCGATGGCGCCGCCGTTGACGTTGGTGCGGTCAAAGGGGTAGCCGGTTTCCTTGAGCCAGGCCATGGCGACGGAGGCGAAGGCTTCGTTGATTTCCACGCGGTCGATGTCTTCCAGCTTCATGCCGGCGCGTTTCAGGGCGTACTCGGTGGCGGGAATCGGGGCGGTGAGCATCCATACCGGGTCGTCGGCGCGCACGCTCATGTGGTGAATTCGGGCGCGGGGCTTGAGGTTGTAGCGCTTGAGCGCAGCCTCGGAAACCACCAGCAGCGCGCTCGCGCCGTCGCAGGTCTGGCTGGACACGCCAGCGGTAACACGGTCGCAACCGAACAGGGTTTCCAGTTCAGCCATCTTGTCGAGGCTGGTCTGGCGCGGGGTTTCGTCGTGCTCGACGCCGGCCAGCGGGACGATCTCGCGGGCGAAGCGGCCTTCGGCGATGGCATGCAGGGCGCGGCGATGGGATTCCAGGGCATAGGCTTCCAGCGCCTGGCGGCTCAGCCCCCACTTCTCGGCGATCATCTGCGCCGAGCGGAACTGGGTCGGCGGCTCCTTGCCGTAGCGCTTCACCCAGCCTTCGGAACCGGAGAAGGGATCGGTGAAACCCAAAGGCTCGGCGGCGCTCATGGCCGAGGAAATCGGAATCTGCGTCATGGTCTGCACGCCCCCGGCGATCACCACGTCCTGGGTGCCGCTCATCACCGCCTGGGCGGCGAAGTGCACCGCCTGCTGCGACGAGCCGCACTGGCGGTCGATGGTGGTGCCGGGCACGGCCTGGTCGAGGCCGGCGGCCAGCCAGCAGGTTCGGGCGATGTCGCCGGCCAGCGGGCCGATGGTGTCGACGCAGCCGAAAATCACGTCGTCGTAGTCCGCGTCGGGGATGGCGTTGCGCGTTACCAGTTCACGCAGCACATGGGCGCCGAGGTCGGCGGCGTGGATCTGGCTCAGGCCACCCTTGCGCCGGCCGGTGGGGGTGCGCAGGGCGTCGACTATGTAGGCTTCGGGCATGGGTTGGTCTCGCTGCAATCAATAAAGGGCGTGCTCGTAGGAGCGAGCTCTGCTCGCGAAAGGCAATACCGGAAAGCTTCGCGAGCAGAGCTCGCTCCTACAGGTTGTTGTGGCGTGGTCAGAAGGTGTTTCCGGCGCCGGGCTGGATGCGGCCCTCGAACAATGCCTCGCGTACCCGTGCCTTGTGCCAGCCGCGGTCGCCCCAGACCTTATCCAGGGCCCAGGCGCGTTTCATGAAGAGTTGCAGGTCCACTTCCCAGGTGTATCCCATGGCGCCGTGGGTCTGGATGGCGTTCTTCGCCGCCAGCAGCGCCGCCTCGGCGCAGGCGATGCGTGCGTGGGAAACCAGGATGTCCTGCTCCGGCCGGCCGTTGGCGACGGCATGGGCGGCGCGGAAGAGCGGGCCCTTGGCGAACTCGATCAGCACCGCGACGTTGGCCATCAGGTGCTTCACCGCCTGGAAGGAGCCCACCGGCTTGCCGAACTGCTTGCGTTCGAAGCTGTAGTCCACCGCCAGGTCTACCATGCGCTTGGCCAGGCCCAGCAACTGGGCGGCGGTGCCCAGTGCGCCACGGTTCTTCGCCGCGGCCCACAGCGCCCGGCCCTGCTCGCCTTCGGCCACGCAGGTCTGCGCGCTCGGCGTCCAGTCGACGCGGAACAGCTGGCGGCTCGGGTCCACCGACTCATTGCGGGTGAGCTGCACCTGCGCGGGCAGTAGCGCATGCACTTCGTCGCCATGGGGCAGCAGCAGCAGGTCGGCCACATGGGCGTCGGCCACCAGCGGATAGCCCGGTTCCCCCACGGCGAGGCGCGCCTTGCCTTCGGCGATACGGGTCAGCCACTCGCCTTGCAGGTCGAGCTGGCCCTGCAGGGAGGCAAGCATCGGCACGCCCACCAGCATGGTGTCCACCAGTGGTTCGGGTAGGCCGGCGTAGCCGCACTCCTGGGCCAGCAGGATGAAGTCCAGCTCATTCATGTCCAGCCCGCCGAAACCGTCCGGCACGGTGATGGCGGTAAGGCCCAGTTCGGTGAGCTGGGCCCAGAGTTCATCGCTGCGGCCGGTCTCGCTCCGCCACAGCTCGCGGATGCGCTCCGGGATCACTTCGTTGGTGAGGAAGGCGCGCACGTTGTCCTGGAACAGCAGTTGGTCGTCGCTGAAGGTGAAGTCCATGGCGCGCTCCTCAGGCTCGCGGCATGCCGAGCATGCGCTCGGCGATGATGTTGCGTTGGATCTCGTTGGTGCCGGCGTAGATCGGCCCGGCCTGGGCGAAGAGGAAGCCGTCGAGCCAGTGGCCGACGTCGCCGGCATCCGGCGCGTGGGGCAGGAGTTCGCCGCGCCGGCCGAGGATCGACAGCGCCGTCTCGTGCATGCGCAGGTCCAGTTCGGACCAGAAGATCTTGTTGGTGGAGGATTCCGGGCCGATCTTGCCGCCCTTCACCAGCCGCGACGCGGTCATGTAGGTGTTCAGGGTGTAGGCCTCGGCATCCATCCAGGCGCGCATCACCGCTTCGCCGATGGCCGGGTCCAGGTCCGCCTGTTCGCGGTTGGCCAGGTAGAGCTGCACCAGGCGCCGCGCGGTTTCCTGGAAGCGCGCTGGCGAGCGCAGCATCAGGCCGCGTTCGAAGCCGGCGGTGGACATCGCCACATGCCAACCCATGCCCTCCCCGCCCAGCACGTTTTCCACCGGCACTTCCACGTCGTCGAAGAAGATTTCGGCGAAGCCCGGCAGGCCGTTGAGCTGCGGGATCGGGCGCACGGTGATGCCGGGGCTGTTCAGCGGCAGGAGGATGAAGGTCAGGCCGTGGTGGCGACTGGACTGCGGGTCGCTGCGGAACAGGCCGAACAGCCAGTCGGCCCAGACGGCGCGAGTGGACCAGGTCTTCTGCCCGTTGATCACGTAGACGTCACCCTTGCGCTCGGCGCGGCAGCGGATGGCCGCCATGTCGGAACCGGCGTTCGGCTCGGACCAGCCCTGGGCCCAGATTTCCTCGCCCGTAGCCATCTTCGGCAGGAAGCGTTCCTGCTGCGCGGCGGTGCCGAACTCCATCAGGGTCGGGCCGAGCAGGAAGATACCGTTCTGGTTCACCCGGGCCGGGGCGCCGGCGCGGTAGTACTCCTCTTCGAAGATCAGCCACTCGATCAGGTCGCAGCCACGGCCGCCGAGTTCCCTGGGCCAGGTCACCATGCCCCAGCGGCCTTCGTTGAGCCTGGCTTCCCAGGCGCGATGCTGGCGGAAGCCTTCCTCGCAGTCGAAGGATTGCAACGGCCGGGCCGGCACGTTGGCCGCCATCCAGGCGCGAACCTCCTCACGGAAGGCCTGCTGTTCTGCTGTGTAGGTCAGTTCCATGGGATCACCCCTTGAAGTGGGCTGCGCGCTTGTCGACGAAGGCATCGCGGGCTTCCTGGGAATCCAGCGAGCGGTAGGCCTGCAGGGTGAAGCCCTGCTCCCAGCGGTATTTGTCTTCGAGGTTGCCGTCTTCGATGCCGGTGAGGGCTTCCTTGGCCAGGGCGATCATCGCCGGACTCTTGGCGGCGATCCGGCGAGCGATTTCCAGGGCCGCCTCGCGCAGTTCGGCGCGCGGCACCACGCGCTCCACGGCGCCCAGGCGGTAGGCCTCGGCGGCGTCGATCATGTCGCCGGTGAAATACATGTGGCGCACCTTCTGCACCGGGAACAGGCGCTGCAGGTGGGCACCGCCGCCCATGGCGCCACGGTCCACCTCGGGCACGCCGAAGCGCGCGCAGTCGGAGGCGACCAGGATGTCCGCCGCCCCGCAGAGGCCGATGCCGCCGCCGAGGACGAAGCCGTGCACGGCGATGATCACCGGCTTGGGATTGCGGTGCACCGCCTTGAAGCTGTCGTAGTTGCCCTTGTTGACGGCGACGATCAGGTCCGGGGTGCTCGCCAGCTCCTTGATGTCGACGCCGGCGCAGAAGCCCCGCCCCTCGGCACGGATGAGGATGACGCGAACCTCGGGCGACTCGCCCAGGCGCTCCAGCTCGGCGGCAATGGCGGCCCAGCCCTTGCTGTCGAAGGCATTCACCGGCGGCTGGTCGAAGACCATCTCGGCGATGCCGTTGTCGATACTCACTTGAAATGGATTACTCATCCGGCTTCCCCTCGATTATTCGTTTATTCGCTCGCAGGGTGCGCCGCGCGCACCACTGGTTCCGGTGCGCACGGCGCACCCTACTCATGCCCTGTACGGCTGCACAGCTCGGCGAGCCGCTGCCCGGCCTGCTGCACGATGGATTCGATGAGTTCGGCGCAGCCCGGCAGGCTGTCGATGGCGGCGGCGACCTGTCCGGCGGGCAGCACGCCCTCGGCCGGAAGGCCGTCGACCATGGCCTTCTGGATCACCATGGGCGCGTTGGCGGCCATCAGGGTCTGGGCGGCGCTCAGGCCGTCAGCGCCGCCGAGCTTCAGGGCGCTGCCGAGCAACTGGGCGAGGCTGGCGCCACTGTGGCGGCGGTAGGCCAGGGCGCTGCGCAGGGCCAGCAGCAGGCGCTTGAGGCCGCCGGAGCGCTCCAGGCGGTCCAGCAATTCATTGCGGATCATCCGCTGGGGCATGCCGTCGATGGCGCGGCTGACGATAATCGCCGCCGGGTCGCGGACCTTCAGGTAGCGCTCCAGGGTGGCCGGCGGCACCGGGCTGTCGGCGCTCATCAGAAAGCGCGTGCCCATGGCGATGCCGTCGGCGCCCAGCGCCAGGGCGGCGAGCAGGCCGCGTCCGTCCTTGAAGCCGCCGGCGGCGACCACCGGTACGTCCACGGCTTCGACGACCTGGCCGAGCAGGATCGAGGTGGGCACCGAGCCAGTGTGGCCGCCGCCCTCCCCGCCCTGCACGGTCACCGCGTCAGCGCCCAGTTCCACGGCTTTCACCGCGTGCTTCAGGGCCCCCACCGTGGGGATGCAGACCACGCCGGCCTCCTTCAGCCGGGCGATCATCGCCTTGCCCGGCGAGCGGCTGTAGCTCACCGCGCGCACGCCGTGCTTGAGCACCAGCTCGACGATCTCGCCGGCGTTGGCCTGGTACATGTGGAAGTTGACGCCGAAGGGCTGGTCGGTCAGCCGCCTGGTTTCGAGGATGGCGGCTTCCATGTGTTGCGGTTCGATGGTGGCCCCGGCGAGGAAGCCGAAGCCGCCGGCATTGCCGGTGGCCGCCACCAGTTTCGGGTCGGCCACCCAGCCCATGGCGGTCTGGATGATCGGGTAGCGGCAGCCCAGCAGGCGGGTCAGGCGGGTGTCGAGGGAAATCGCCATCACGCCTCCGACGGGTTGCGCTGGGACTGGGCCATGGCGCGGGCGTCGTAGCCACCCAGCTTGTCGCCACTGACCAGTTCGTTGTGCACATGGGCGAAGTGGTGCAGGCCGAACACCATGTCCATGGTGGCGCGCTTGCCCATCAGGTCTTCGGCGTTGTTCACCGCCTGTTTGGTGAGTTGCAGGCCCAGGCGCGGCATCTGCGCGATGCGCCACGCCACGTCCAGGGTCACGTCTTCCAGCACGTCACGCGGCACCACCTTGTTGACCATGCCCATCTGGTACGCCCGCTCGGCGCCCATGCGCTCGCCGAGGAAGAGGAATTCCTTGGCGATGCGCGGGTTGAGCTCATGGACGTGGGCGAAGTACTCGACACCGGGAATGCCCATGCGCACCACCGGATCGGCGAAGTAGGCATCTTCCGAGGCGATGATCAGGTCGCAGACCCAGGCCAGCATCAGCCCGCCGGCGATGCAGGCGCCCTGCACCATGGCGATGGTCGGTTTGGGCATGTCGCGCCAGCGCCGGCACATGCCGAGGTAGACCTCCTGTTCGCGGGCGTAGAGGAACTCGCCGCCCGGCTTGTTCACATGGTCGTACCAGAGGCTGGCGCGTTCGAAGCTCTGGTTGACGTCGCGGCCCGGCGTGCCAATGTCGTGGCCGGCGGAGAAATGCTTGCCGGCGCCGCGCAGGACGATGACCTTGACGTTGTCATCGTCGCAGGCGCGTTTGAAGGCGGCGTCCAGGGCGTAGGTCATGCGCGAGTTCTGCGCGTTGTGGTACTCGGGACGATGCATGGTGACCAGGGCCAGCGGGCCCTGCACCTCGTAGCGCACCACCTCTGCTTCGTGCTGTTCGTGGTTCATCAGCGGATTCGCCTCAGTGGCTGGTGGCGCGGGCACGCACGCCCGGTGGGTTGTCCTTGAGCTGGCTGGCACGCAGGTTGTGCGGGTCCAGTTGCTGGATGAGGATCAGTTGTTCGAGAGTCGGCGCGGCGGTGGTCGGGATGTCGTCCGGCACGTGCAGCGGGAAGCCGGTGGCGGCCTGCACTTCGTCCGCCGTGACGCCCGGATGCAGCGAGCGGATGCGCATTTGCCGGTCGGGGCCCTGGAAGTCGAGCACGCAGAGATCGGTGATGATCCGGCGGATGTCGATGTCGTCCAGGGACCAGCCACGGGCGAGGCGCTCGGGGTTGTAGCCGACCGATGCCACCACATCCACTTCGCCGTCCACGAACACCCGCTTGTTGTGGCTGGGTACCAGGAAGGAGTTGGCGTGGCTGATGGAGTTGCCGGGGAAGCCGCGCACCCCGAGCATCTGCGACTTCGGTTTGGCATGGTCGCCGATGCAGGAAATGTTGGCCTGGCCGAAGCGGTCGATCTGCACCGGGCCCACCAGGGCGTGGCGCTTGCCGCTCCAGACGTTGTCGAAGATGCGCGAGAAGCCCATCCAGCTGTCGAACTTGGGCTGGTAGCCGCCGCGCGGGCCCAGAGGCACCGGCTCGGCGACCATGAAGGCTTCGGAGTCGGTCATCATCAGTTCGGCATTGCTGTTGAGCATCGCCAGCGACGCGGCCAGGCGCTGCAACACGCCGATGCCGGTGGCGAGCACCTCGCCGTCGTCCGCGAAGGCTTCGGAAGCGGCGCAGATCATCAGTTCGGCGAGGCTGTAGGGTTGATTGGTGGCAGTCATCTCAGCGTCCTCAGAAAACCGGGAGCGGCAGTTGGCGAATCGCCTCCAGGCCGCCTATGCGGGCCAGGTATTCCGCTTCCCCGCAGTTGACGTAGCGCTCCATGTAGGCCTGCCAGCCATCCGGCTCGGCGGCCGAGGCGTTGTAGGCCTTGAAGTGGGCGGTATCGAAGCCGTAGAGCGGCGCGCAGGACGACGGATGGGCGCCGCCCGGCAGGTGCACCACGGCGCTGGTGCGGTTGCGCTCCCAGAACACCTGGCGGGCGCGGGCCGGGTCCTCGTGGAACCAGGCGCTGCCCACCAGTTCGTCGCAGCTGACATAGGCCTTCTCGGCGGCGCGCACGAAGAGGTCGTCCATGTAGTGGTCCGGGCCGGCGATCTGGCAGACGCCACGGGCATCGGCGCGGTCGACGTGGATCAACGCGGCGTCCAGCTTCAGCGCCGGCATGGCCACCCAGTCGCGGTCGTCGTAGGGCGAGCCGACCAGTTTCAGTTCCGGGTTAATGCGCAGCACGTCGGTGCCCAGACCCACGGCGGTGGGAATGAACGGCACGCCCATGGCGGCGGCCTTGAGGCCGAGCAGCAGCATGCCTTCGTCGATTTCCATCACCTCCACCGCGCCTTCCTGGCGGGCCTTACGGAAGTAGGGTTCCAGCGGGATGAAGTCCAGCGAGACGAAGGCGTAGACCAGCTTCTTCACCTTGCCGGCGGCACAGAGCATGCCGACGTCGGCGCCGCCGTAGGCGACCAAGGTGAGGTCCTTGAGGTCGGATCGGAGGATCTCGCGCACCAGGGCCATGGGCTTGCGCCGCGGGCCCCAGCCGCCGATGCCGAGGGTCATGCCGTCCTGCAGCTGGCCGACCACGTCGGCGGCAGTCATGCGTTTATCCATGATGCGTTCTCTCCTAACGACGGCCGACACTGAAGTCGTGGCCCCAGTGGCTGACCACGGTGCTCTCGAAGGGGGTGTGGCGCTCCCAGTCCATGACCTTGCCGCCGCAGCCGTACTCCAGGTCGAAGCCGCCCGGGGTCTGCATGTAGAAGCTGGTCATCTCGTCGTTGGTGTGACGGCCGAGGGTGGCGGAGAGCTTGACGCCGCTGGCATGCATGCGGTCCAGGGCGCGGCCCACGTCGTCCAGTTCGCCCACTTCCACCATCAGGTGCACGCAACCGGAGGGAATCGGGCACTCGAACAGCGCCAGGGAGTGATGGCGGCCGTTGTTGCAGTGGAGGAAATGGATGCGCTTCTCCGGCTCGGCCGGATCGGGGGTGAAGCGCACCTTCATCAGGTCGGAAAGACCGAAGCCCATCACCCGCTGGTAGAAGTCCAGGCAGCGGTCGAAGGAGGGAGCCGGCAACACGGCGTGGCCCATGCCCAGATCGCTGGTGACGAAGCCGGAGACACCGGCCGGGGAAACGAAGGGGGCGAAATCCTGCTGCGGACCCCAGAAGAGTTCGTGGCGGTTGCCATCCGGGTCGGCGAAGCGCGCCAACTCCTGCACCTTGCGGCCGGAGGCGTCGGCGGCGCTGGCCCGCTGGACCTCGACGTCGGCCTGCTGCAGTTCGGCGATGGCCTGCTCGAAGGCGGCCTTGCCGGCCACTTCCCAGCCACAGGCGCCGTAGCCGTCGCGGTCGGCACGCTCCACCAGGATGCGGTAGGGGCGTTCATCCATCTTCAGGTAGAGCCGCTCGTCCGTAACGGCATCCACCATCATGCCGAGCACCCCGGTGGCGTACTCGCGCCAGCGGTTCAGGTCTGTCGAGGCTACGGTGACGTACCCCAAGCCACGGATATCCATGCGGTTCTCCTCATTGTCGTTATCGCCGCGCAAGCCAGGCGCGGAGCGCTATGGGGAGGGATTAAATCGGTGCCCCGGAGAGCGGGCATCGTCCGTTGGGACTAGCGCGAAAGGCACGTGGGGCGGGGCTTCGACCTTCATGGCAACGCCCGTGTAGGAGCGAGCTTGCTCGCGAACCTCCTGAGCCCGCCCTTTCGCGAGCAAGCTCGCTCCTACGCAGTGGATTCGCTCCACAAGCAGCGGAATCATCTGGTGGATATTTCCTGCTGCCGGAGTGCTGGCCGGCGCAGTAACTTAGCTGGCGGATCATTCTTGAGGGACGGCGATGGACTCAATCACCCAGGCGATGCTCGGCGCCAGCATCCAGGGCGCGCTGCTCGGCCGCTGGCAGGGGCGCAAGGCGCTGCTCTATGGCGCCCTGCTCGGCACCCTCCCCGACCTGGACGTGGTAATCCGCTACACCGATGCGGTGGAAGCCATGACCCATCACCGGGGCTTCAGCCATTCGATCTTCGTGCTCAGCGCCCTGGCGGCGGTGCTTACCCTGCTGGTGCGACGATGGCGACCGAATCCCGGCTATTCCACGCGGCGACTGTTCCTCGCCCTCTGGCTGGTGCTGGCCACCCATCCCCTGCTGGATTGCTTCACCAGCTATGGCACCCAGCTGTTCTGGCCACTGATGACGCCCCCCATCGTCTGGTCGAGCATCTTCATCATCGACCCGCTCTACACCCTGCCGCTGCTGGCGGCGGTGATCGGCGGCCTGGTCTTCGGCCTGCGCGACCGCTCGCCACGGCTGCCGGTGGCGGCGTTGGCGCTGTCCAGCCTCTACCTGCTCTCGACCCTCGGCGGCCAGGCCATGGCCAAGCAGCGCGTGCATGAGGTACTGGAACGGGATGGCATTCGCCCGCAGGCGATGTTCATCACGCCGACGCCGTTCAACACCCTGCTCTGGCGGGTGATCGTGCTCGACGGCGAGGACTACCACGAAGCCCTGGTGGGCTGGTTCGACCGCGAGCCGCCACGGCTGGAACGTATCCCCCGAGGTACCGGACTGGCGCGGCGCCTGCGGGACTCGCCACAGCACCAGCGGCTGGCCTGGTTCACCCACGGCATCCTGCGCTACGACCAGATCGACCAGGCGCTGGTGGTCACCGACCTGCGCCTGGGCATGACCGGCTTCCACCCCTTCCGTTTCATCCTCGCCGAACACCGGGATGGCCACTGGCAGCCGGTGAAGGAAGCTCGCCGCTGGCCTGCCGAGCGGGGAGACCTGGACCGGCTCAGGGTGCTCTGGCAGCGCATCTGGCGTGAGGATCAGGCGGTTCCGCTGTCCGCCTGGGCGGGGCTGCTGCAGCACTAGATCGGTCTTGGCGCTGCGCCGTAACGCTCCGCCAACGGGTGTAGCTGCTGTCGTAGGAGCGAGCTTGCTCGCGAAGCCTTGCGAGATATCGCCCATTCGCCAGCAAGCTGGCTCCTACAGCGTTTCCCCAGCGCACCCTACCCGTCCCGTCCCCAGGATCTGGTTTCCCAGCTTCACATGAAAAGGCCCGGCGCTGGGCCGGGCCTGGGTGGAGCCTGGGGAAGCAATCAGCTGGCGGCGTAAGCCTGGGCGGCCTTGGCCGAGCTGGACAGCTTCAGGCGGTAGCAACCCCACATCACCAGCAGCCATACCGGGATGGCGTACACCGATACCTGGATGCCCGGGATCATCAGCATGATGCCGAGGATGAACAGCACGAAGGCCAGGCACAGGTAGTTGCCCATGGGGTACCAGAGGGCGCGGAAACCGGTGCGCACGCCGTCCTGGTCCATCTGCTTGCGGAACTTCAGGTGGGAGTAGCTGATCATCGCCCAGTTGATCACCAGGGCGGCCACCACCAGGGACATCAGCAGCTCCAGCGCGTTCTGCGGAACCACGTAGTTGACCACCACGGCGAGGAAGGTCACGGCCGCCGACACCAGCAGCGAACGCACCGGTACGCCGCGCTTGTCCACCTTGGCCAGGGCACGCGGGGCGTCGCCCTGCTCGGCCAGGCCCAGCAGCATGCGGCCGTTGCAGTAGGTACCGCTGTTGTAGACCGACAGGGCGGCGGTCAGCACCACGAAGTTCAGCAGGTGGGCGGCGGTATCGCTGCCGATCAGCGCGAAGATCTTCACGAAGGGGCTGCCGCTGTAGGCATCGCCCGCGCCGTTGATGGAAGCCAGCAGCGCATCCCAGGGGCTCAGGGAGAGCAGCACGACCAGGGCGCCGACATAGAAGATCAGGATGCGGTAGATGACCTGGTTGATGGCTTTCGGGATCACCTGCTTCGGCTTGTCGGCCTCGGCCGCAGTGAAGCCAAGCATTTCCAGGCCGCCGAAGGAGAACATGATGAAGGCCATGGCCATCACCAGCCCGCTGACGCCGTTGGGGAAGAAGCCGCCATGGGCCCAGAGGTTGGCGACCGTCGCCTGCTCGCCGCCGCTACCGCTGAACAGCATCCAGCAGCCGAGGACGATCATGCCGACGATGGCGACCACCTTGATCATGGCGAACCAGAATTCGGCCTCGCCGAAGAGCTTCACGTTGGCCAGGTTGATGGCGTTGACCACCAGGAAGAAGATCGCGGCGGTGGCCCAGGTGGGAACGTCCGGCCACCAGTAGTGGATGTACTTGCCCACGGCGGTGAGCTCGCTCATGCCCACCAGGATGTAGAGCACCCAGCAGTTCCAGCCCGAGAGGAAGCCGGCGAAACCGCCCCAGTACTTGTGTGCGAAGTGGCTGAAGGAGCCGGCGACCGGCTCTTCGACGATCATTTCGCCCAGCTGGCGCATGATCAGGAAAGCGATGAACCCGCAGATGGCATAGCCGAGGATCATCGAAGGACCGGCGGACTTGAGCACGCCGGCGGAACCGAGGAAGAGACCGGTGCCGATGGCGCCGCCGAGGGCAATCAACTGGATATGGCGATTCTTCAGGCCGCGTTTCAGCTCGCCCGAGTGTTGCATCTCACTCATTGCGTCACCTTTTGTTGTTGTCGTGACGGGATTTCACCCGCAGGGCTTGTGGCCCGGCGGAACGTTGCAAGGCAGGTGGGTAGACCAGACCCCGGATCACTGTGCGTCTGGCTGTACCTCCGGAGCAGCATTTCTGAATGCTTCGAGGGCTTCGCAGCGCGCAGCGATATCGAGGATGCGCGGATAGGCCGAAAGGTCACAGTCGAAGCGTCGTGCGTTATAGACCTGGGGCACCAGGCAGGCTTCCAGGTAGCCGGGGCGGCTGCCCAGGGAGAGCTTGCCGCCAAGGGCTTCCAGGCCCTTTTCCACAGCGGCGAAACCTGCGGCCACCCAGTGACGGTACCAGGCATCCTTGGCCTCATCGGCGATGCCCAGTTCAGCCTTGAGGTACTGCAGCACCCGCAGGTTGTTCAGCGGATGCACGTCGCAGGCGATATGCATGGCCAGGGAGCGCGACAGGGCGCGCTGGGCGGGATCGGCCGGCAGCAGGGCCGGTACGGGGAAGACTTCTTCGAGGTATTCGAGGATGGCCAGGGACTGGGCGATGCGGATTTCGCCACCGGCATTGCCGGCATCCACCAGCAGCGGGACAAGCCCCTGGGGATTGAGTTCGCGATAGGCGGCCTGGTGCTGCTGGCCGCCATCCTTGACCAGGTGCACCGGTTCCTGGCGATAGGCCAGGCCCTTGAGGTTGAGGGCGATACGCACGCGGTAGGCAGCGCTGGAGCGCCAGTACCCGTAGAGGGTGAGTTCTGTATTCATGGCGTCGGGCCGAATTTTTGTTTGCGCCATCTCACTCTGGCAGGGCCTGGCGAACAAGGCACGGAATCTCCCGAAAAAACGCGTCGGACGGGCGATACGGAAAGTTTTCCTTACACCCCTGAAAACCCGGCGATACCACCTGCCAGACGCTCCGCCTTCGTAAGGTTTTCTTTACAGGGCGTTCAGCCAGGCTGCCAGGCGGGAGCGGCATTGGCAGCAATCTCCCATCTGAAAGCACGATTTCATCTATCCGGAGGATTGCGGCCGGATCACCTTCAACTAAGGTTCTACACGGAGACAGCACCTGCCTTTATCCCGCGTGCCGGGTCAAGGAATCCACGTTTGGCCAGAGGAGGTGGCGTGTGGAAGAGACCAGTAGTCCGGAAGGAGCGAGCAGAGGCATCCAGGAACAACAACAGGTCAGACAGGAACTGGCGGCAATCACGGCCGAACGCGAGCAGCTGCAATTCGACACACCGGCACCGCCCCGGGAAGAGGCCCCGCCGCAGAGCAACATCCTTCCCTTCCCCAGACGAACATTGCCAAGCCCCGGCCTGCGCTGCGGCAACGCACTGTTGCTGGACTATCTCTACGGCGTCGAATCGGAAGCCCTGCGCAACCTGCCCGAGGAGCGCACCCGCCAGCTGTTCGATTTCGCCACCACTTCGCAGGCGGCCCGGGCCCTGCGTTGTCGTCGGCGCATGCTCGCCCGCGCCCTGGACGAAACCTGCCTGGACTCCGGCAAGGGCGCACGCATGCTGTGCATCGCCGGTGGCCACTTCCGCGAGGCGGAGCTGGCCCGCGAACTGCGCCACGGGCGCTTCGGCGAGATGCTGGTGTTCGATGACGATGCGACGCGCCTGGACAGGGTACGCAAGAGCTATGGCGCCCTGGGCGTGCGCACCCGCCTGGGCAACCTGGACCAACTGCTGAACGGCGAGTGCCAGTTCGAGGACTACGACCTGGTGTATTCCGCCGGCGTCACCGAGCTCCTGGACGACCGTCGTTGCGAACGCCTGGTATACCGGCTGTTCCAGGCCCTGCGGCCGGGCGGCCGCCTGTTGCTGGCGAACTTCCTGCCGGGCGTCAATGCCATCGCCTATCTCGAAGGCCTGCTGGACTGGCACCCGCACTATCGCCACGACGTGCAGATGCTCAGCCTGCTGGATGGGGTGGATTACAACCAGATCGCCTCGGCACGGGTTTTCCACGACATAGGCCAGCGCATCGTCTTCCTGGAGGCACTGAAGTACGGCTAAGCGGCCTCGGTCCCGTAGGTTGGTCCGAGCCCGCGAGGCCCAACGTGACCACATACGAACATCGCAGCGTTGGGTTTCGCTGCGCTCTACGCCAACCTACAAAGGCCTCTCCCCCGCCCCTCTCCCGGAAGAGGAGAGGGGGGACGAACGGAGGCCTCTGCAGGGGCGAATTCATTCGCGATTGAAATCACCCCCACAGCATCAGGACAGGGCTCAGCCCTGTTGCAGGTGCCCGTAGAGCTTGGCGTAGAGCCCGCCTTCGGCGATGAGCTGCTGGTGGTCGCCGTCTTCGGCGATATGGCCGCCGTCGAATACCAGCACCCGGTCCGCCTGCTTAACCGCGGACAGGCGGTGGGCGATGATCAGGGTGGTGCGGCCATTGAGGAAGGTGCCGAGGGCCTGGTGCAGGGCATACTCGGTGGCAGCGTCGAGGGCCGAGGTGGCTTCGTCGAGGATCACCACCTTGGGTTCGGCCAGCACCATGCGGGCGATGGCCAGGCGTTGCCGCTGGCCGCCGGACAGGCGCACGCCGGAGCGGCCCACCACACTGTCCAGCCCCTGGGGCAGGTTGCGGATGGTATCGGCCAGCTGGGCGATTTCCAGGGCGCGCCAGCAGGCGTCGTCGCTGCGTTCGCGGCCCATGGTCAGGTTGGCGCGCACGCTGTCGTTGAACAGCGCCGGGTGCTGCAGGACCACAGCGACGTTGTCGCGCACCTCGGCCAGGCCGATCTCTTCCAGCCGGCAACCGCCATAGCGGATCTGTCCGGCCTGGGGCTGGTAGAGCCCCAGCAGCAGTTGCACCAGGGTGCTCTTGCCGCCGCCGCTGGCGCCGACTATGGCGACCTTCTCGCCGGGAGCGATGGACAGGTTGAGGCCATCGAGCACCGGCTCCTCGGAATAGGCGAAGCGCAGGCCCTTCACTTCGATGCCCACGGTTTCGCGGCCGCGGAACGGATCGACGCTCGGGCTGTACTGCGGCTCGTCGGCGCGGGCCAGCAGCTCGTTGATGCGGCCCAGCGCGGCGCCGGCGGAATAGTAGGAATACTGCAGGCCCAGCAACTGCTCCACCGGGCCGATCATGAACCAGAGGTAGCTGAACACCGCGAGCATCTGGCCGATGGACAGGTCGGAGAACAGCACGGTGAGCATGGCCGCGGCGCGGAAGAAGTCGATGCCGAACTGGAACAGCAGTCCGCTGGTGCGCCCCGCCGCGTCGCTTTTCCACTGGGAGGCGACGGCGTAGTCGCGGACTTCCTGGGCGCGCTGGCCGAGACGGCCGAAGAAGAAGCCCTGGCGGTTGCTGGTACGCACTTCCTGGATGGCTTCCAGGGTTTCCGTCAGCGCCTGGGTGAAGCGCGCGGTGCTGTCGTTCTCCAGCTTCTTCAGGTGCTTGACCTTCTTGCCCAGCTGCACGGTGGCGTAGATCACGAGCGGGTTGAACAACAGGATCAGCAGCGCCAGCTGCCAGTGCATCCAGACCAGGATGGCCGCCGTGCCGGTGAGGGTCAGCACGGCCACCAGGAAGCGGCTGAGGGTTTCGCCGACGAACTTGTCCACAGTGTCCAGGTCGGTGACCAGGTGGGCGGTGACGGTGCCGCCGCCAAGGCTTTCGTATTCGCCGAGGGAAATACGCTTCAGGCGTTCGATCAGGCGGGTGCGGATGCGGTAGACGATGTCCTTGGCGAGCCGCGCGAACAGCCGCGCCTGCAGCACGTTGAAGATCAGGGCCGTGCCGCGCAGGACCAGGGTCGTCACCAGCATCAGGCCGATGTAGCCAACGGCGCTCTCCCAGGGCTGGGGCAGGAAGTGGTCCATGAAGCGCAGTGCCGCATCGCCGCGCTGCAACAGCACTTCATCCACCAGCAATGGCAGCAGCAGCGGAATGGGCACGCTGCAGAGGGTGGCCAGTACGGCAACCAGATTGGCCAGCCAGAGAGCTTTCTTGTGGCGCAGGGCCAGACGGCGAATCTCCGCCCAGCTCAGGCGATCAGGCATGATTGCCGCGCTCCAGCCAGCGCCCCAGCAGCGGTGCCAGTTCCTCGAGCGGCTGGTAGCCGTTGGTCAGCAGCGCCAGTTGGCCATCGCGCTCGGCCAGCAGGGTGGGGAAGCCGGCGATGCCGAGGTCCTGCACCCAGGTGAAATCGGCAACGGTCGCCTCATGGCTGGAGGCGGCGTCGAAGGCTTCGGCGAATTCGATGCGCGGAATCCCGGCCTGTTCGGCCAGTTCCACCAGGACCGCGGCCTGAGTCACATTGCGACCTTCGGCATAGAAGGCGTGCTGGATCAGCCGGACCAGCGGCCAGGCCAGGTCCGGCGCAAGGGAACGGGCGACCACCAAGGCGCGGCAGGCCGGCTCGGTGTCATAGATGAAGCCGTCGGGCAGGGCCCCGTCGAAGCGGAACGGCTGCCCGGTGGCCCGATGCACCGCTTGCCAGTGCTCGAGGATGTAGCGCCGGGTGTTGGCCTCCAGGGCGGCGCCCTGGCCGGCGCGCAGACCGCCGGCCACCAGGTGCAGCGGAACGCCGGCCGCCGCGGCCTGCTCGGCGAGTGCCGAGGCCACCGGGGCGAACCCCCAGCACCAGGAACACATGGGGTCCATCACATAGAGCAGGCGGGCGTTGGACAAACTCAGTTCTCCAGGGCTTGGCGCGGGTCGCGACCGATCGGGTGCGGCAGGTTGCGAGCCTTGGCCAGTTCGATCTGCTTCTGCCGCTCGATGGCGCTGGCGCGGGTCTTCTCGCTCAGGCTGTCCCAGCAGTGCGGGCAGCTGATACCGGGCGCGTAGTGTTCGGATTGGCGATCTTCCACGGAAATGGGGTTACGGCAGGCGTGGCACTGATCGAAATCGCCCTCGGTTAAATCGTGGCGCACGGTGACGCGGTTGTCGAAGACGAAGCAATCGCCGCGCCAGAGGGTTTCCTCCTGGGGCACTTCTTCCAGGTACTTGAGGATGCCGCCCTTGAGGTGGAAGACCTCTTCGAAGCCCTGGCCGAGCATGTAGCTGGAGGCCTTCTCGCAACGGATGCCACCGGTGCAGAACATCGCCACCTTCTTGTGGCGGGCGGGGTCGAAGTTGGCCTTGATGTAATCGGGGAACTCGCGAAACGACTTGGTCTGCGGGTCGATCGCGCCCTCGAAGGTGCCGATGGCCACTTCGTAGTCATTGCGGGTATCGATCAGCAGCACTTCGGGGTCGCTGATCAGGGCGTTCCAGTCCTTGGGTTCGACGTAGGTGCCGACCTGCTGGTTGGGGTCCACGCCCGGAACGCCGAGGGTGACGATTTCCTTCTTCAGCTTGACCTTGGTGCGGTAGAAGGGCTGCTCGGCGCAGTAGGACTCCTTGTGGTCCAGGTCCGCCAGGCGCGGATCGACCTTGAGCCAGGCGAGCAGCGCGTCGATGGCTTCGCGCGTGCCGGAAACCGTGCCGTTGATGCCTTCTTCGGCGAGCAGCAGGGTGCCCTTGACGCCGTTGTCCAGCATGGTCTTGAGCAGGGGTTCACGCAGCGCAACGTAGTCCTTCAGGGTGACGAACTTGTACAGCGCCGCAACAACGATCTGGGTCATGCGGTGACTTCCTCCAGTGGTCGCCCACGTAAAGGGCGGACCGGGTGACAGAAACGACTGCGCCGGCTGGGCCGGCGCGGTGCGAAGTCTATCAAAAAGCGACTGGATTCAGGCTGCGTGAAATGGTCTCAGGCGCCGAGCGGACAGCTGAAGAACGCAGGCCGGACTTTCAGTGGTCGTGCTTGCTGCCGCCGCGGCAGGTCGGCGAATCCGGCGCCGCGCCCTGCTCCGCCCATTCCTCGGGCGTGTAGGTGTGCAGGGCCAGGGCATGGAACTGCCTCATCAGCTCGCCCAGGCTGCCATAGACCTTCTGGTGGCGCTTGACGGCGTTGAGCCCGGCGAACACCGGGCTGACGATCACAGCCTTGTAGTGGGTTTCCTGGCCGCGGCTGTGCATGTGGCTCTCGTCCAACACGTCGAGGTGCTGGGGTTCGAGGGCCTGCAGGGCGGTCAGGATGCGGTCACGCATGGACATCGTTCGACTCCGGTTACGGCTTCTTCTTGTCCTGGGGCGCCAGTTCGCTGGTCATGTCGCTGAGCAGCTTGTTGACCTCGGGCACGGCGGATTCCAGGCGGCTCTGGGTGAGCTGGGCGGACTGCTGGGTCAGCGCCGGCATCTTCTCCAGCACTTTCTTGCCCAGGGGGGATTCGTAGAAGGCGATCAGCTCCTTCAGTTCGCTCTCGGAGAAGTTGCTGGTGTAGATCTTCACCAGCTCCGGCTTCAGCTTGTCCCAGCCGACAGCCCTGTCCAGGGCGGCGTTGGCCTTGGCCTGGTAGCTCTCCAGGGTGGCCTTCTTGCTGGCCGGTGCCTGGGTCTGCTGGAAACGCTGCTCGAACATCTGCTGCACCTGGGCATAGACCGGAACGGTCAGCTTGTCGGCGCGGGCGAGCTTGAGGAAGCGCTCGGCATCGGCGGCGTGGCTGGCGGCATCGGCCAGGACCTGGCCACTGGCGCAGGCCAGCAGTACGGCGGTGCAGAGAACGCGAAGCTTGGTCATTAGGTATCCTTGTCTGGGCACGGATGACGGGGACTGCCCCGAGGCGGGTCATTCTGCGCTCAAGCCGATAGCGTGCTCAAGCGGCGGTTTTTTCGACAAGTCCACGACGAAAATGTGCGATGCCGCACTCCACCAGGATATTGTCAAAACGCCATCACTTGCCCATGCTTTCGCCCGCTGGGCATGCTTCGCCGGCCAGGAACCTTGCTGCGACCATCGACGGACTTTCCGATGAGCTGCACCTGGCCTTCCCCGGCCCTGTACAAAAAATCACCTAAAGGACGCGGTTTCGTACAGCGCCTGAAGTCCCCAGGCTTTGCACACACATGGACGTGCCCGATGAACAGCCATATTTCCACCCTGGAGCCGGGACTTCCCGCGCTCTGCGATGCCCGCGGCAGGCTCGCGCCCGCCGCCGTCGGCTGGTCGAGCCGGCCACGCCTGAACTGCGCGATCCCCGGTCATCCGGGCCGGCGCAAGCGCTGGAACCACTGGTGCATCACCACCCCGCGCTGGATGCTCTCGCTGACCATCGCCGACCTCGATTACCTGGGCTACGGCGCCGCCTACTTCCTTGATCTCGACAGCGGCCAGGCCGTGGCCCATACCCAGCTGCGCCCCTTCGCCCTGGGCTGCCGGCTGCCGGATACGCCGCTGGAAAGCCACAGCTTCGAGCACTCGCGCCTGCAGTTCCGCGTCGACGAGCACCCCGGCCGCCTGAGCATACGGGTGGAGACGCCGGACATCGGCGGAATGCCGCTGCAGGCCGTGCTCGACGTGCTGCGCCCCGCGCACCTGGACTCGGTGAACCTGGTCGCTCCCCTCCCCGGCCACGGCTTCCACGCCAGCAGCCGCCAGCTCGGCCTGCCCGCCAGCGGCAGCGTGCAACTGGGTGAACGCCAGTACCCGTGCATCACCGGCCAGAGCTTCGCCGCCCTGGATTTCGGCCGCGGCGTCTGGCCCCTCCATAGCCACTGGACCCGCGCCGCCTTCGCCGCCCCCGGTGGCATCGCCGGGAATTTCGGCGCGGGCTGGACCGACTCCAGCGGCCTGACCGAGAACGCGCTGTGGTTCGGCGGCCGCCTGGCCAAGCTCGACCGCCCGGTGCAGATCGAGCAGGCGCCGAACGATCCCCTCGCCCCCTGGCGGCTGTCCACCGCCTGCCGGCGGGTCGAGCTCACCTTCACGCCGCGCCAGCTGCACCAGGCCCGCCCTCGCCTGGGCCTGTTCTACGCCGATACGCGCCAGTGGTTCGGCCGCTTCGACGGTGTTCTGCGCAGTCCGGATGGCGAGTGCGTGCCGGTGACCAACGCCCTCGGCTGGCTGGGTTCCACCCGCACGCGCTGGTAATTGCCCGAACGGTTGAACCGAGTGCCAGACAGAGGGCCTAAACTGCGGAATCAATAGCCGGAGCCAACCCAAATGAGCCGCACAGAAACCGACAGCCTGGGGCCCGTCGAAGTCGCCGACAACGCCTACTGGGGCGCCCAGACCCAGCGTTCGCTGGAAAACTTCGCCATCGGCGGCGAGCGCATGCCGCTGGCGGTGGTGCACGCCCTGGCCCTGATCAAGAAGGCCGCCGCCCGGGTCAATGGCCGCGATGGCGACCTGCCACCCGATGTCGCCCGCCTGATCGAGCAAGCCTCCGATGAAGTGCTGGCCGGCAAGCATGACGACCAGTTTCCCCTGGTGGTCTGGCAGACCGGCAGCGGCACCCAGAGCAACATGAACGTCAACGAGGTGATCGCCGGCCGCGCCAACGAACTGGCCACCGGACAACGCGGCGGCAAGAGCCCGGTGCATCCGAACGACCATGTGAACTTCGCCCAGAGCTCGAACGACTGCTTCCCCACCGCGATGCACATAGCCGTCGCCCGCGCGGTACAGCACGAGCTCCTGCCGGCCATCGCCGAACTCTCCGGCGGCCTGGCCGAGCAATCCGCGCGGCACGCCCATCTGGTCAAGACCGGCCGCACCCACATGATGGATGCCACGCCCATCACCTTCGGCCAGGAACTCTCTGCCTTCGTCGCCCAGCTCGACTATGCCGACAAGGCGATCCGCGCGGCCCTGCCGGCGGTCCTGCAACTGGCCCAGGGCGGCACCGCCGTGGGCACCGGACTGAACGCGCCCCACGGTTTCGCCGATGCCATGGCCGCCGAACTGGCCGCGCTGTCCGGGCTGCCGTTCGTCTCGGCTCCGAACAAGTTCGCCGCCCTCGCCGGCCATGAGCCGCTGGTGAACCTCTCTGGCGCCCTCAAGACCCTCGCAGTGGCCCTGATGAAGATCGCCAATGACCTGCGCCTGCTGGGCTCCGGCCCGCGCGGCGGCCTGGCCGAAGTGCGCCTGCCGGCCAACGAGCCGGGCAGCTCGATCATGCCCGGCAAGGTCAACCCCACCCAATGCGAGGCGCTGTCGATGCTGGCCTGCCAGGTCATGGGCAACGACGCCACCATCGGTTTCGCCGCCAGCCAGGGGCATCTGCAACTGAACGTGTTCAAGCCGGTGATCGTGCACAACCTGCTGCAATCCATCCGCCTGCTCGGCGACGGTTGCCGCAACTTCCAGCAGCACTGCGTGGCCGGCATGGAACCGGACGCCGCGCGCATGGCCGAGCACCTGGAACGCGGCCTGATGCTGGTGACCGCGCTCAATCCGCACATCGGCTACGACAAGGCCGCGCAGATCGCCAAGAAGGCCTATGCCGAAGGCACCACCCTGCGCGCCGCGGCCCTGGCGCTGGGTTACCTGACCGACGAAGAGTTCGATGCCTGGGTGCGCCCGGAAAGCATGCTGGAGGCCGGTCAACATGGCTGAGTCGGTCAAGCATGGCGCAACGCCACTGGAAGGCGATGGCAAGCGCATCCTGATGATTCTCGGCACCCCCAAGGGAGGCAGCCTGTGCCATGCCCTGAGCGATGCCTTCGCCCAGGGCGCCCGCAGGGAAGGACACGTGGTACGCCTGCTGAAACTGGGGGAAATGCAGTTCGACCCGGTGCTGCGCGGGGGCTACGACCAGAGCCAGATCCTGGAACCCGACCTGCTCGAAGCGCAGCGGCAGATCCACTGGGCCGAGCACCTGGTGTTCATCTATCCGGTCTGGTGGGGCGGCCTGCCAGCGCTGCTCAAGGGCTTCTTCGACCGTGTCTTCCTGCCCGGCTTCGCCTTCCGCTACCGCGGCCAGTCCCAGGCCTGGGACAAGCTGCTGAGCGGACGCACCGCCGACCTGCTGGTGACCCTGGACACTCCGCCCTGGTACTTCCGCTGGATCTACGGCGCACCGGCACATCGGCAGATGGTGCGCACCATCCTCGGCTTCTGCGGCATCAAGACACGCCGCCTGACCGAGTTCTCCCCGGTACGCCCCTCCTCCGAGGAACAGCGCCAGAGCTGGCTGCGCAAGGCGGAGATACTCGGGTCGCGCTGCTAGTGAGGCGAGGCGACCTTTGCAGGGTCGATTTCTATCGACTTGCGGGCCGAAGGCCTGCCTTGCAGTATGCCGGGGGCCGCTGCGCGGCCCTTGGCGTATGAATTCGCCCCCACAGGAGACAGCGTCACGTGCAGGTTGGGTAGAGGCACGAAACCCGACATTTCGCAGCTGATGCTGGCTACGTTGGGTCTCGCTGCACTCGGACTAGCCTACAGGGAGCCGCTCGCCGCCACCTCACGTCGCGCCCGCCAGCTGCGCATGAGCGAAGGCGCCAGGGCGGTGAGGGCCGAGCCCAGCACCACGAACACTGCGCCGGCGTAAGCGATCCAGTTGATCTCTTCCGGCTGCACATGGTCCGGCCAGAGGGCCGCACAGGCGGCGACGCTGGCGAAGGTCACCAGCGGAGTGATGGCCAGGGTGGCGCTGACCCGCGACGCCTCCCAGTGGGCCAGGGCTTCGGCGAAAGCGCCGTAGGCCACCAGGGTGTTCAGGCAGCAGGCCAGCAGCAGCCAGCCCTGCAACGGGCTCAGGTCGAGCGCTTCCAGCGGATGCGCCCAGGGGGTCAGCAGCGCGGCGCAGCCGAGGTAGATCACCATCATCACCTGTGCCGAACTCCAGTGGGTCAGCAGCTGCTTCTGCGCCAGTCCGTAGAAGGTCCACACGGCCGCGGCCAGCAGGATCACCAGCACGCCCAAGGTGTACTGGCTCATGGAGGTGAGCAGTTCCTCCAGGCGCTGGTTGAAGAACAGCCCGAAACCCAGCACCGTCACCACCAGCCCCAGGGCCTGCCCCAGGCTGAAGCTCTCCTTGAAGATGAACAGGCTGCTCAGCAGGAAGAGGATCGGCGCCACCTGGATCACCAGTTGCGTGGTGCCGGGGCTGAGCATGTTCAGGCCGATCAGGTAGAGCACGTAGTTGCCGGTCAGGCCGCCTACCGCCAGCACCACCAGCCAGCGGCCACGGGCGCCCAGCGGACGGAATCCGGGCAGGCGACGATTGGCGCCCAGATAACCGAACAGCAGCAAGCCGGCGACTATCAGGCGATACCAGGTGACGGTCACCGGGTCCATGGTCTGCAGGACTTCCTTCAGCCAGATGGGCAGGACACCCCAGAGCACGGCCGTGAGCAAGGCAAGGAACAGACCGTAGACCCAACGGCCGGAGGAGATGTGCATGGGAACCTCAGCAGGAAAGCCCGGCATTCTGCGGCGGGCAGGACAAGAGACGCCATTCTAGGAGGGCCGGTTCCCAGGGCACAGGAACAGTTCCCGCTCTGTCGCGGACGAAACTGTACCTGTCGCAACCGCTGCCGCCCGTCGAGCCCCGGCGCAAGGTCGATGACGCTGGTTAGACTCAAAATGCCAATGCAGAAATGGAGGTGGTCCGATGTTCGGTCGACGCGCGTCCGACAAGGCGCCAGGCACCCACTACAGAAGCGAGCGTGTCAGTGCCGTGAACGGACAGTACTTCTTCTCCACCCGGGAGGGGACCCTGGAAGGGCCCTATTTCACCCGTGTGGATACGGAGCGGGAGATCGCGCTGTACATTCGTCGCATACAACTTTCCAACGCCATACTCAGCCAACGGGCGCCATGAGCGCCCCACAACGAAAGAACCCGCGCCCGGCGCGGGTTTTCTTTTGCGGATATCAAGCCGGCGCGGAACACAATCACTGTGGGGGCGAATTCATTCGCTATGGGCAACGCAGCTGCCCTATTCGAAGCAGCAAGGCGAATCTGCGGTCCCCTTAGCGATTGAAATCGCCCCCACAAAAGCAGGCAGCAAAGCCCTCAGCGACAGGCCTCGAACAATCCGGTGGCGCCCATGCCGCCGCCGACGCACATGGTGACGATGCCGTAGCGCTTGCCCTGGCGCTGCAGTTCGCGCACCAGGTGGCCGACCTGGCGCGAACCGGTCATGCCGAAGGGGTGGCCGATGGAGATGGAGCCGCCGTTGACGTTGTACTTCTCGTTGTCGATGCCCAGGCGGTCGCGGGCATAGAGACACTGGGAGGCGAAGGCTTCGTTGAGCTCCCAGAGGTCGATATCGTCGATGCTCAGGCCCCTGGCCTTGAGCAGCTTCGGCACCGAGAACACCGGGCCGATGCCCATCTCGTCCGGCTCGCAACCGGCAACGGCGAAGCCACGGAAGAACGCCCTGGGCTTGAGGCCCAGCTCCAGCGCCTTGTCCAGGCTCATCAACAGGGTCATGGAGGCGCCATCGGATAGCTGCGAGGAGTTGCCGGCGGTGACCGAGCCATCTTCCGCGAACACCGGTTTCAGGGAGGCCAGGCCCTCCAGGGTGGTGTCGGCGCGGTTGCAGTCGTCGCGGTCCACCACACCGTCCAGTACCTGCTTCTCGCCGGCGGCCTTGTCTTCGACGAAGTACTTCACGCTCATCGGCACGATCTCGTCGGCGAACAGCCCTTCGGCCTGGGCTCGGGCGGTGCGCTGCTGGCTCTGCAGGGCGTAGAGGTCCTGGGCTTCGCGGCTGATGTTGTAGCGGCGCGCGACGATCTCGGCGGTCTGCCCCATGGGGTAGTAGATGCCGGGGTGTTCGAGCTTCAGGCGCGGGTTGACGAAGTTGTCCTGGTTGATGCTTTTGAGGGTCAGGGTGATGGACTCGACGCCGCCGGCCACCATCACGTCGCTGCAGCCCGAGGCGATCTGGTTGGCGGCGATGGCGATGGCCTGCAGGCCCGAGGAGCAGTAGCGGTTGAGGGTCATGCCGGCGACGCCGATGCCGAGGCCCGAGAGCACCGCCACATTGCGGCCGATGTTGTGGCCCTGGGCGCCTTCGTTGGAGCCGGCGCCTACCACGCAGTCATCCACCAGCGCCGGGTCGAGGTCATTGCGCGTCAGCAGGGCATTCACGCAGTGGGCGGCCATGTCGTCCGGCCGGGTCATGTTGAACTTGCCGCGGAAGGACTTGGCCAGGCCAGTCCGCACACTGTCGACGATCACCACTTCACGCATGACGCACCTCGTTCTTGCCGGGATGGGAAGTAGGGCGAGCATAGTTCCGGCCTATGTTTCCCTACCATGATCATTCATCCCGCGTATGCGCGATCATCCCGTGCTCAGTCTTTCCTGAAGGCGGCCTCCAGCGCTTCGTTGATGGTGCGCAGCACCTTCACCCGTGCGTAGCGCTTGTCGTTGGCCTCCACCAGGGTCCAGGGGGCGATCTCGGTACTGGTGCGATCGACCATGTCGTCCACCGCATCGACGTAGAGGTCCCACTTGTCGCGGTTGCGCCAGTCTTCCTCGGTGATCTTGTAGCGCTTGAAGGCGACTGCCTCGCGCTCCTTGAAGCGTTGCATCTGGGTGTCCTTGTCGATCGACAGCCAGAACTTCACCAGCACGATGCCGAAGTTGTGCAGTTGCTCCTCGAAGTCGTTGATCTCGCCGTAGGCGCGCAGCCAGTCGGCCTCGGAGCAGTAATGCTCGACACGCTCCACCAGCACGCGGCCGTACCAGGAACGGTCGAATATGGTGAACTGCCCGCGCCCCGGCACGTGCCGCCAGAAGCGCCAGAGGTAGGGCTGCGCCCGCTCATCCTCGGTGGGTGCGGCGATGGGCACGGTGCGGTACTGGCGAGGGTCCAGCGCTCCGGTGACGCGGCGGATCGCGCCGCCCTTGCCCGCCGCGTCGTTGCCCTCGAACACCGCCATCAGGGCATGGCGACGCATGCGCTTGTCGCGCAGCAAACCGTTGAGCCGCGCCTGTTCCGTAGCGAGCTGTTCCTTGTAGTCGTCCTTGTCCAGCTTGCGGCTGAGGTCGAGGCTGTCCAGCAGGCTCCGCTTGTCGAGGTTGGACATCAGCGGCGCCGCATGGGGATGCGGCTTGTGCCGGCCCTTCTGCTTGAGGGCCGCCTGCAGCCCTTCGAGGATGATGCGGCCGACGCTGAGGCTGCGGTAGTACGGGTCGGCGCCCTCGATCACGTACCAGGGCGCGTAGTCGCGGCTGGTGCGGCGCAGTACCCGTTCGCCGAAACGCACGAAGCGGTCGTAGACCTCGCTCTGCTTCCAGTCCAGCGGATTGAGCTGCCAGCTGCGCTGGGGGTCCTTCTCCAGGGCCTTGAGGCGCTCCTTGAGCTGCTTCTTGGACAGGTGGAACCAGAACTTGAAGATCAGCGCACCCTCGTCGCAGAGCATGCGCTCAAAGCCTTCGGCGTCGTTGATGGCCTGGTCCAGGCGGGCGTCCTTGATCTCGCCCTCGACCCGCGCATGAAGCATCTGGCTGTACCAGTTGCCGAAGAAGATGCCGATCCGCCCCTTGCCCGGCAGTTTACGCCAGAAGCGCCATTGCGGCGGCCGCGAGAGTTCTTCGTCGGTCGGACGCAGGAAGCTCTCGACGTTGATCAGGCGCGGGTCCATCCATTCGTTGAGCAGCTTGACCGTCTCGCCCTTGCCGGCGCCTTCAATGCCGTTGATCAGGATGAGCACCGGGAAACGCGCCTGCTGCTTCAGCTCGAACTGCGCATCCAGCAGCGCTTCGCGCAGTTCCAGCACAGCCTTCTCATAGTTTTCCTTGTCGATTGAGTGGCCGATTTCGGCGGATTCGAACATGCAGACCTCCTTGGCGTGATGGGCAAAAGGTAACGGATGGCTTGGGGAGTGTCTGCGGGGCTTTTCCTGCGGGCAAGAAAAGCCGGAATTCCAATCTCGGAACCAACCCCGATCGGCTAACATTCGCGCTTCGCAGTCAGGAATACTCCATGTCCGATTTTCACCACGCCCAACTCGACTGGGACGAACAGGGCCGACCGTTGTCGCGGGAATTCGACGACATCTATTTCTCTCCGACCTCGGGTTTCGACGAAACCCATCATGTGTTCATCGCCGGCAATGACCTGGCCCGGCGCTTCGCCGAACTGCCCGCGGGCGGATGCTTTTGCATCGGCGAGACCGGATTCGGTACCGGGCTGAACTTCCTCTGTGCCTGGCAACTGTTCGAGCAGTGCGCGTCGGCCGATGCCCGGTTGCACTTCGTCAGCGTGGAGAAGTTCCCCCTCACCCGCGACGACCTCCGACGCGCCCTGGCCCTGTGGCCGCAACTGGCGCCCCAGGCCGCCCAGTTGCTGGACCAGTACATGGCGATCCACCCCGGTTTCCAGCGTTTCAACCTGGCCGCGGGCCGCGTGGTGCTCACCCTGCTGGTGGGCGATGCCCTGGACGGCCTGCCCGAGCTGGACGCGCAAATCGACGCCTGGTTTCTCGACGGCTTCGCCCCGGCGAAGAACCCCGAGATGTGGAGCCCCGCCCTGTTCACCCAGCTGGCGCGCCTGTCCCGTCCGGGAACCAGCCTCGCGACCTTCACCGCCGCCGGCTTCGTGCGCCGCGGGCTGACGGAGGCCGGTTTCGCCATCAAGCGCGTGCGCGGCTTCGGCAAGAAATGGGAAATGAGCCGGGGCCTGTTCACCGGTGAGGCGCAAGACGACGCCAAGCCCTGGTTCGCCCGCCCGCGCTTCGTCCCGCAGCGCCGCGAGGCCCTGGTAATCGGCGCGGGGCTGGCAGGCTGCGCCACTGCCGCCAGCCTTGCCGCACGTGGCTGGCAGGTGACGCTGCTGGAACGCCACGGCGAGCCGGCACAGGAGGCCTCCGGCAACCCCCAGGGCGTGCTCTACCTCAAGCTCTCCGCCCATGGCACGCCGCTGTCGCGCTTGATCCTCAGCGGCTTCGGCCATACCCGCCGGCTGCTGCAGCGCCTGGAACAGGGCCACGACTGGCAGGCCTGCGGCGTGCTGCAACTGGCCTTCGACGACAAGGAAGCGCAGCGCCAGGCGAAACTGGCCGAGGCCTTCCCCGCCGACCTGCTGCAGCGCCTGGACCAGGCCGAAGCCGAAGCCCTGGCCGGCGTCGCCCTGCCCGCCGGCGGGCTGTTCTACCCCGAGGCCGGCTGGGTTCATCCGCCAGCCCTGTGCCGCTTGCTGGCCAGCCATCCGAACATTCGCCTGGTCCCCCATGGCGAAGCCCTGGAGCTTCAGCGCGAGGGCGACCTCTGGCACGCCCGGAATGCCGGGCGCACCCTGGCCGCCGCCCCGGTGGTGGTGCTGGCCGGCGCCGCCGACGTGCTGCGCTTCCCCCAAGCCACCGGACTCCAGCTCAAACGCATTCGCGGGCAGATCAGCCGCCTGCCGGCCACCGCCGAAAGCGCGGCGCTGGGCACCGTGCTCTGTGCCGAAGGCTATGTGGCGCCGCCACGCGACGGCGAACACACCCTGGGCGCCAGCTTCGACTTCCACAGCACCGACCTCGCCCCCACCGCCGCCGAGCATGCGGGCAACCTCGAACTGCTGGAGGAGATATCCCCGGACCTCGGCCGCCGCCTGCACGCCGCCGAACTGGCGCCGGAGCGCCTGGAAGGCCGCGCAGCGTTCCGCTGCACCACCCCGGACTACCTGCCCATCGTCGGCCCGCTGGCCGATGCCGACGCCTTCGCCCAGGCCTATGCGGTGCTGGCCAGGGATGCGCGCCAGGTGCCGCAAGTGCCGGCGCCCTGGTACGACGGCCTCTATGTGAACAGCGCCCACGGTTCCCGTGGCCTGATCACCGCACCGCTGTCCGGCGAACTGCTGGCCGCCTGGCTCGACGACGAACCGCTGCCGGTGCCCCGCGCCGTGGCCGAGGCCTGCCACCCCAACCGTTTCACCTTGCGCCGCCTGATTCGCGGCCAGGGCGCCTGAGCGTGGACCTGTTGCTGCTCGAAGCCCTGGCCATCGGCGCCGTGCTCGGCCTGCTGCTGGGCCTGACCGGCGCCGGCGGCTCGCTGGTGGCCCTGCCCCTGCTGCTCAGCCTGCACCTGCCGCTGCGCGATGCCATCGGCGTGAGCCTCGGCGCCGTCGCCCTGTCCGCCGCCATCGGCGCCATTCCCCGCGCCATCCAGGGGATGGTGGCCTGGCGCCCGGTGCTGCTGCTGGCCATCTGCGGCCTGCCCGGCAATGCCCTCGGCCAGTGGCTGGGGCGCTTCATTCCCGAGTCCGCGCTGATACTCGGTTTCTGCCTGCTGGTGCTCTGGTCCGCCTGGCGCATGTGGCGCGGCGCGGCATCGCCGAAAAGACACTCCGGCCCGCTGCGCAGTGCGCCGCTGATGACCATCGGCGCCGGCGTTGGGCTGCTGTCGGGCGTAATGGGCGTGGGCGGCGGCTTCCTCGTGGTGCCGGCGCTGCTCTGGTTCACGCCGCTGTCGATGCTCGCCGCCACTGCCACTTCGATGGCGGTGATCGCGCTGGTTTCCGGCGGCGGCTTCCTGCTCTACCTCACCGGGGCGCAGCCGCCCATGGCCCTGCTCGGCGGCCTGGCGGCCGGCGGCGCGGTCGGTGTGCTCTGCGGCGGCCAACTGGCCGCCCGTCTGCGCGGCGCCACCCTGCAACGGCTGTTCGCCCTGATGCTGGTGGCGGTAAGTCTGTCCCTGGCGGTGCAAAAGTTGCTGGGCTGAGCCACGAAGGCCTTTTTAGAACCAATCGATATAAAACTCACGGAACTGCACAAGGGTCGGACCCTAGAGTGCCCCTTTCCGGGCACTCACTCCCCAACGGCAACACCGGTAAGGAACTATGTGCGGCATTTCTGGAGAACTTCGCTTCGACAAACGCCCGGCCGACCTGGCCGCCCTCGATAGAATCACCCACCACCTAGCGCCCCGCGGTCCAGACGCCTGGGGCCTGCACAGCCAGGGACCGATCGCCCTGGGCCATCGACGGCTGAAGATCATGGACCTGGCCGAGGCCTCCGGTCAGCCCATGCTGGACCCCGAACTGGGGCTGGCGATGGTGTTCAACGGCGCCATCTACAACTACCCCGAACTGCGCAAGGAACTGCTTGCCCTCGGCTATCGCTTTCATTCCGACGGCGACACCGAAGTGCTGCTCAAGGCCTGGCACGCCTGGGGCAAGGACATGCTGCCCAAGCTCAACGGCATGTTCGCCCTGGCCATCTGGGAACGTGACAGCCAGCGCCTGTTCCTCGCCCGCGACCGCCTCGGCATCAAGCCGATCTACCTGTCACGCAACGAGCAGCGCCTGCGCTTCGCCTCCAGCCTGCCGGCCCTGCTCCAGGGCAGCGACCTGGACAAGGCGCTGGACCCGCAGGCGCTGAACTTCTACCTCAACTTCCATTCCGTGGTGCCGGCGCCGCGCACCCTGGTCAAGGGTGTGGAAAAACTGCCACCGGCGAGCTGGATGCTGATCGATGCCGACGGCAACTGCAGCCAGGGCGTCTGGTGGGAACTGAAGTACGGCCCGCGCGAGGACGAGCAGAGCCTGGGCTTCGACGACTGGCGCGATCGCTTGCTGGCCGGGCTGCGCGACGCCGTGTCGATCCGCCAGCGCGCCGCCCGCGAAGTGGGCGTGCTGCTCTCCGGCGGAGTGGATTCCAGCCTGCTGGTGGGCCTGTTGGCCGAATCCGGTATCGAACAGCTGGCGACCTTCTCCATCGGTTTTGCGGATGCCGGCGGCGAACGCGGCGACGAGTTCGAGTTCTCCGACCTGATCGCCAACCACTACGGCACCCGTCACCAGCAGTTGCGCATCGATGAGCACGAAGTGCTGGAACAGTTGCCCGCCGCCTTCGCCGCCATGAGCGAGCCGATGGTCAGCCACGACTGCATCGCCTTCTACCTGCTCTCCCGCGAGGTTTCGAAGCACTGCAAGGTGGTGCAGAGCGGCCAGGGTGCCGACGAACTCTTCGGCGGCTATCACTGGTACCCGCCGCTGGCCGACACCACGGACCCGTTCAACAGCTACCGCACGGCCTTCTTCGACCGCAGCCATACCGAATACGAGGCCACGGTGCAGCCGGGCTGGCTCAGCGATGACCTGGCCGGCGACTTCGTGCGCCAGCACTTCGAACATCCCGGCGCCCTCGACCCGGTGGACAAGGCGCTGCGCCTGGACAGCACGGTGATGCTGGTGGACGACCCGGTGAAGCGGGTGGACAACATGACCATGGCCTGGGGCCTGGAGGCGCGGGTGCCGTTCCTCGACTACCGGGTGGCCGAACTGTCGGCGCGGATTCCCTCGCGCTTCAAGCTCGGCGACGGCGGCAAGGCAGTGCTCAAGGCCGCCGCGCGCCAGGTCATTCCCCACCAGGTGATCGACCGGCCCAAGGGTTACTTCCCGGTGCCCGGCCTGAAATACCTGGAAGGCCGCACCCGCGACTGGGTACGCGAACTCCTGCTGGACCCGAGCCAGGATCGCGGCCTGTTCCGGCCGGCCATGCTCGAACGCCTGCTGGCCAGCCCCACGGAAGACATCACCCCGCTGCGGGGTTCGAAGCTCTGGCAGATGGCAGCGCTCAACCTCTGGCTCAATCAACAGGGACTCTGAACAACAATGAAAGCCCACCCCCTTCACAGCCAGCGCCTGTTGCGCGGCCAGGCTCCGTCCTATCAGCGCCTGCAGGCACGACTGGCCGAGGGACACCTGGAACCCCACGACACACCGCAGATCCTCCATTGCGGCTGGGGCCGCCTGCTGCTCGGCCACACCTTCCCCGACGCCGCGAGCCTTGCCCAGGAGCTGCTGGACGAGCAGCCCGGCGAACGCGATATCGCCCTTTACGTCGCCGCGCCCCAGCAGGTACTGGCCCAGGCGCCGCAACAGCTCTTCCTCGACCCATCCGACACCCTGCGCCTCTGGTTCCCCGACTACCGCCCCGCGCGCCGGGCCTTTCGCGGCTTCCGCATCCGCCGTGTGCTGAGCGATGCCGACTGGCAGGCGGTCAATCAGCTCTACCGCTGCCGCGGCATGCTGCCGGTCGACCAGGACGCCATCACCCCGCTCCGCCAGGGCGGGCCGGTGTTCTGGCTGGCCGAGGACGAGCGCGACAACCAGGTGATCGGCGCCGTCATGGGCCTCAACCACCAGAAGGCCTTCGACGATCCGGAAGGCGGCTCCAGCCTCTGGTGCCTGGCGGTAGACCCGCAATGCAGCCGCCCCGGCGTCGGCGAAGTACTGGTGCGCCACCTGGTCGAACATTTCATGAGCCGCGGTCTCAATTACCTCGACCTCTCGGTGCTGCACGACAACCGCCAGGCCAAGGCGCTCTATTCCAAACTGGGCTTCCGCGACCTGGCCACCTTCGCGATCAAGCGCAAGAACAGCATCAACCAGACCCTGTTCCTCGGCCCCGGCCCGGAAGCGGAGCTCAACCCCTATGCCCGCATCATCGTCGACGAAGCCCTGCGGCGCGGCATCGAAGTGCAGGTGGACGACGCCGAAGGCGGGCTGTTCAGCCTCAGTCAGGGCGGCCGGCGCATCCGTTGCCGGGAGTCGCTGTCCGACCTTACCAGCGCGGTGAGCATGACCCTCTGCCAGGACAAGCAGCTGACCCATCGCGCACTGGCCCGCGCCGGCATCTTCCAGCCGGCGCAGCGCCTGGCGGGCAGTGACGAGGAGAATGCGGCCTTCCTTGCCAAGCACGGCAGCCTGGTGGTCAAGCCGGTGAATGGCGAGCAGGGCCAGGGCGTGGCGGTGGGCCTGTGCAGCCTCGAGGAGGTGAAGACCGCCATCGCCAACGCCGAGCACTTCGACAGCCGCGTGATCCTGGAGAGCTTTCACCAGGGCCTGGACCTGCGGGTGGTGGTGATCAACTACGAAGTGGTGGCCGCGGCCATCCGCCGTCCGGCGGAAGTGGTCGGCGACGGCCAGCGCAGCGTGCGCCAGCTGATCGAACGCCAGAGCCGCCGGCGCCAGGCCGCAACCCAGGGGGAAAGCCGCATCCCGCTGGATGGCGAGACCGAACGCACCCTGCGCGCTGCCGGCTATGAATATGAAGATGTGCTGCCGGCCGGCACCCGGTTGGCGGTGCGGCGAACCGCCAACCTGCACACCGGCGGCACCCTGGAGGACGTCACCGCGATCCTCCATCCGGCCCTGGCCGAGGCCTCCATCCTCGCCGCGCGGACCCTGGAAATCCCGGTGGTCGGTCTGGACCTGCTGGTCACCGCCGCCGACCAGCCGGACTACGTGATGATCGAAGCCAACGAACGGGTCGGCCTGGCCAACCACCAGCCGCAACCCACGGCGGAACGCTTCATCGATCTGCTGTTCCCGCTGACCCGGACCAGTTGAGTGCCATGCAGGGTGGGCTTCAGCCCGCCAGGTCCCAAGATCCACTCCAAGGAGACGCCATGAGCCAGTCACTCCCCGAGCCCGATCTCACCTACCTGCAGAAGGTGCTGCTGGAAATGCTCGCCATTCCCAGCCCCACCGGTTTCACCGACACCATCGTGCGCTACGTCGCCGAGCGGCTGGATGAGATCGGCATCCCCTACGAGCTGACCCGGCGCGGCACCATCCGCGCCACGGTCAAGGGCATGCAAAGCAGCCCGGACCGTGCGATGTCGGCGCACCTGGACACCATTGGCGCCATCGTCCGCGAGATCAAGGACAACGGCCGCCTGGCCCTGGCGCCGGTGGGCTGCTGGTCCAGCCGCTTCGCCGAAGGCAGCCGCGTCAGCCTGTTCGGGGACAACCGGGTACTGCGCGGCAGCGTGCTGCCCCTGCTGGCGTCGGGGCATGCCTTCAACACCCAGGTGGACAACCTGCCCGTCAGCTGGGACCACGTGGAACTGCGCCTGGACGCCTACAGCACCACCCGCGCCGACTGCGAGACCCTGGGGGTTTCGGTAGGTGACTTCGTCGCCTTCGACCCGCTGCCGGAGTTCACCGAGAGTGGCCACATCAGTGCCCGCCACCTGGACGACAAGGCCGGCGTCGCCGCCCTGCTCACCGCCCTCAAGGGCATCGCCGAGGCGCGCCTGGTCCCGCCCATCGACTGTCATCCGCTGTTCACCATCACCGAGGAGATCGGCTCCGGCTCGGCCGCCGCGCTGCCCTGGGACGTCAGCGAGTTCGTCGGCATCGACATCGCCCCGGTCGCCCCCGGCCAGCTCTCCAGCGAGCACGCCGTGACCGTGGCCATGCAGGATTCCGGCGGTCCCTACGACTTCCACCTGTCGCGGCACCTGCTGCGCCTGGCCGAAACCAACGCCATCTCGCTGCGCCGCGACCTGTTTCGCTACTACCACAGCGATGCCCAGTCGGCGGTCACCGCCGGCCATGACATCCGCACCGCCCTGCTGGCCTTCGGTTGCGACGCCACCCACGGCTACGAGCGCACCCACATCGACAGCCTGGAGGCCCTGACCCGCCTGATCGGCGCCTACCTGATGAGCCCGCCGGTATTCGCCTCCGACGCGGTCACCAGCCAGCAGTCCCTGGAACCCTTCAGCCACCAGCTGGAACATGACGCGCAGATGGAGAGCGAGACGCGCGTCCCGACCGTGGAAAGTCTTGTAGGAAAGGGTGACGGCAACCCTTGAAGGGCAACCCGGTCAGGAGCAAAGTGCCACCCAGGGATGCAATAACAATTCGGGTGGTTACCCATGCTTCACCTTTCAGGCTGTGTGAAAACTGTCGCACTCGGTCTGGCCGTTCTTCTGTTCTGGCTCTGCCGGCCCGCCTTCGCCCAGGAGGCCGTACCACTGGACCAGGACCAGTTGCGACTTTCGCTCGGCCAGTGGGTCAGCTACCTCGAAGACCCCAGGGGCGAACTCAGCCTGGAACAGGTACGCAAGCTCCCCGATCCTGCGTTCCGAAAGGCCCGGGGCGAACAGCCCAACATGGGCAAGAACCGATCTGTCTGGTGGTTCAAGGTGCGCCTGGACAATCGCCGGCCCCGGGCACTGGACGGTTACCTGGAAGCCAACTACCCGCTGCTGGACGATATCCGCCTCTACTACCTCCCCCCTGACGGCCGGGTGCAGGCGCAGGAAACCGGCGACCACTTCGCCTTCTCGCAACGTCCGGTCAAGGTCCGCAACTTCTGGTTCCCCCTGCACGTTCAGCCAGGGCAGAGCACGCTGATCCTGCGGGTGGAGAGCACCAGCACCCTCTTCGTGCCGCTGGTGTTCAGCACCTTCGACGCCAGCGCCGCCGCCCAGGAGAACCTCATGGGCTTCAACGGGGCCTTCTATGGCGTGCTCTTCGCCATGTTCTTCTACAACCTGTTCCTCTACCTGTCGCTGCGCGAGAAGGCCTACCTCTGGTACCTGGCCTACAACCTCAACGTCGGGCTGCTCGCCGCCTGCTTCGACGGCATGCTGTTCAAGCTGCTGCCCGAGCACGTGACGCTGCAGTCGGTGGCGATCTACATCTTCATGTACCTGCACTGCCTCGTGGCCCTGCAGTTCAGCCGCCATTTCCTCCACACCAGCCAGCACTTCCCGCGGCTGGACCGCGTGCTGCGCGGCCTGATGCTGGCAACCCTGGTGGCGCTGCTCAGCGCCCCGGTGATCGGCCTGCAGAACTGGAACATCTTCGCCAGCCTGACAGTGTCGGGCATTTCCGCCTTCCTCCTGCTTACCGGGCTGCACGTCTGGCGCAAGGGCTTGCGCTACGGCTCCTACTACACCCTGGCCTGGGGCGTGCTGCTGTTCGCCTTCATCCAGACCACCACCGGCTCCCTGGGCATCGAAGTGCTGGGTCTGTTCGGCGCCACGGTGGTGAAGATCGGCGTCACCATTGAGCTGATCACCCTGTCCATCGGCCTGGCCGACCGCATCAACTCCCTCAAGGAGGAAGGCTTCCGTTCGCGCCAGGCCGCCGAGCAGGCGCGCATCGAGAACCAGGCCAAGAGCCGCTTCCTGGCCACGATGAGCCACGAGATCCGCACGCCGCTGAACGGTGTGCTGGGCATGCTGCAATTACTAAGGGAAACGCCGCTGGACCGCAGCCAGCGCTTCTACGTGGACACCATCGCCAGTTCGGGCACCGCGCTGATGGCGGTGATCAACGACATCCTCGACTTCGCCCGCATCGAGTCCGGCAAGCTGGAGCTGGAACACATCGAGTTCGACCTGGAAGACCTGGTTTCGGAAACCCTCGGCCTGTTCACCGCCCAGGCCATGGACAGGCGCCTGGGCCTGCACCTGAGCCTGGATGCCGGGGTGCCACGGCGCGTCCAGGGCGACCCGACGCGACTCAAGCAGGTGCTGATGAACCTGCTGGGCAATGCCCTGAAATTCACCGCCGAAGGCCACGTGACCCTCAACCTCGGCCTGCGCCGCAATGCCGAGGGCAAGTCCCGCCTGGTGTTCAGCGTCATCGACAGCGGCATCGGCATCCGTCCCGAAGCCCTGGCGCAGCTGTTCGACACCTTCTCCCAGGGCGATTCCAGCACCACCCGCCGCTACGGCGGCAGCGGCCTGGGCCTGGCCATCAGCAAAGAGCTGGTGGAAATGATGGGCGGACGCATCGAGGTGCAGAGCACGCTCAACCAGGGCACCCGCTTCAGCTTCGACATCCCGCTGCAACCGGGCGAACTCCAGACCGACGACCTGACCCCGTTGCTGGGCGGCCGCACCGCGCTGATCGCCTGCCAGGACGACCTCGGCCTGGATGCCATTGGCCGCCTGCTCGGCCGCTGGGGCATGCGCTGCGAAGGCTGCAAGGACCCGGAGCAACTGCTCGCCCAACTGAAGGATTGTGCCGTGCCGTCCCTGCTGGTGATCCAGGCGCCCTGGCCGAGCGATCCGGCGCGCTGGATGGACAAGCTGCGGCCGCATCTGGAACAGGGCCAGCGAGTGATGCTGATCTGCCCGCCGGAATCCTGCCAGAACCTGCCGGCCGGCACCGGCCTGCGCCTGCGGGCCACGGCCCAGCCGCTGATCCTGGCGCTGCTGCGCGACACCCTGCAGGAGCTGTACCGCGAACGCCGCCTGGAGGAACGCACCCTGCAGCAGGAAGAACGGCGCCGGGTGAGCGCAACGCCGTGCATCCTGGTGGCCGAAGACAACCCGGTGAACCAGATGGTGGTCCAGGGCTTCCTCAAGAAGCGTGGCTACCTGGTGCGCACCGTGGCCAATGGCCTGGCGGCGCTGGAGGAATACCAGCGCGACCCGGAAGGCATCCAACTGATCCTGATGGACTGCGAGATGCCGGTAATGGACGGCTTCGAAGCGACCCGGCAGATCCGCCGGCTGGAGCGCACGCGCAACTGGCAGCCGGTGCCCATCGTCGCGCTGACCGCGCATATCCTCGAGGAACACCGCCAGGCCGGCGCCGCTGCCGGCATGGATGACTTCCTAGGCAAACCCCTGGACAGCGCCCTGCTGTTCAGCACCCTTGAACGCTTCATCCAGCGCCAGAGCGTGGACGGATGACGACGCGGGCCGGCGGAGTTAGCATTCCGCCCCCGCTGGAGACCCCCGATGCTCATCCCCTTTGACCTGCTCGAAGCCGAAACCCTGACCCGCCTGATCGAAGACTTCGTCACCCGTGAAGGCACCGACAATGGCGACGACACCCCGCTGGAAACCCGCGTCGAACGGGTTCGCCGCGCCCTGCAGAAGGGCGAGGCGGTGATCGTCTACGACCCCGACAGCCAGCAGTGCCAACTGATGCGCAAGTTGGACGTACCCAAGGAGTGGCTGGAGGAGTAGCGCTGTAGGGGCGGATTCATTGGCTGTGCCTGCATCAAATGTTGCAAGTAGCCGCATTGCCCGTAGGAGCTGGCTTGCCAGCGAATGGCCCCTTTTCGCTAGCAAGCTAGCTCCTACAAGGCTCCTGGACCGATTGGCGATTTCCGCAGACACAGCGAATTCATTCGCCAAGGGCCGCGCAGCTGCCCTCTGAGAACTCACAACTTCGCCGCCTGCACGGCTGCGCCCAACGGCAGGCTGCGTTCCACCTGCGTCATCCGCGTCACTTCCACCTTCATCTTGTCCTTGCCCAGCAGGTAATCCACCAGCCGCTGGGAGAAGGGCCAGTAGTTCAGTTCCGCCTTCAGGGTGATGGGGCCTACGGCATCCTTCGGCACTTCGAAGGTGAACTCGCGGATGTCATAGCCCTTGGGCAGGAGGCGGTTGTCCGACAGTATCTGGGTGGCATTCCAGACCTCGATGTCCAGTTCCTTGCCGTCCTTGTCCCCCAGATGGACCTTGAAGTTGCGGGTATCAGGCTCGGTGGCGCCGTCCTTGATCGCACCCAGCCGGTAGATCTCGCGTCCGGCCCCGTCCACCGCCCGGAAATCGATCCAGACCTCGCGCCCCTCGGGAAATCCCGTGGGCAGCTTGTGCCCGGCCCCAACGTTGGCGACCTTCACCCGCACCGACACCTCCTGGCCCGGCGCCAACTGCTCCGGCACCGACTCGAAGCTGATCTCGGCAGCCCTGGCCAACTGCTCCCGTGCGCGCTGGGCCGCCTCGTCCTGCCCCAGGTACGACAGCACCGCCGCATTGGCCCCGGTGAACCAGTGGGACGCCACATCGGCACGCTCCGGCCCCATGATCGCAGCCTTGCCGGCGAATCCCGGCATGTGGCAGCTCTGGCAGGTCTCGCCGTTGAAGCTGTAGGGGCTCTCGAGCCATTCGTCATAGGTGCGTTCCACCGCCACGGAGCTGAACGGGTGGGTCACGTTGTGGCAGGTGGCGCAGAAATCCGAGCGAGTATGCAGGCCCGAATAGACCGTATCGTGGTACGGGGACACCGCATCTCCGCGCGGGCCGAACTTGGTCGGCCGGCCATTGGCACGCGGACTGAGCACATAGGCGCCATTGTCCAGCCCGGTGCGCGCGTTGATGTTGTGGCAGGTCTCGCAGTCCACCCCCGGCATCGGGTTGTGCACGGCGGTGAACTCCGCCGGGGCGCGATTGACCGCCGAGTTGATCTGGCCAGTGGTCAGTCCGATGGGGGTATGGCAGCCGGTGCAGAAGTTATCCACCTGCCCCGCGGTCGCCTCGCTGGCGTGCCTGAGCAAGGCCCGGTAGATCGGCTCATCCCAGGACTGGGCCATCATCGAGGTCCGCCATTGCCGGTAGATGTCGGTGTGGCAGGCGCCGCAGACCTGGGCGTCGTCGAAATCCGTGGCATTCAGCACGGCGTTGTTCGGCGTGTTCGCCCGGTGGGGGAAAAACGGCAGGTCCTGCTTGTTCTCCAGCAGCCTGGAGCGCGCCGGCTCCAGCCACTTGTCGTCCGACGGCGGCGTCTCGGCGGTGGCGACGAGGCTCGCCAGCCAGGACAGCAGCAGGCCGGCGAACAGCCAGGAGAACAGGCGTCCGGACCGGACAGCAAGACTTGAAGTCGACACCTTCTTCGCCGAATCGTCCATTTCGCCACCCACCTTCACAACCCCGATGAGAAGGCGCACGAACTCCGCAGAATAACGGTAATAACCGCCTCTTTCAGCGCCTTTTTGCCGAACTTCATCCACTTCCCCGTTGTTGGGGGAAGTAAGTCAGTAGTAGATGGAGCTCAGTGCAGCGTCAAAGGTATGACGCAAGCAGGAAACGAGCGAACGAAAGGCTTATCCGTATGATTCATATGGCCTTAATTGAAATTAGGCGCGAAAAGACAGGCGATGAAGTGGCGATTCTTCCGTACCAGCGACAGCATGGCCGGACATGAACGACAGGCACAAAAAAGCCGCCACGGGGCGGCCGAAACAAAGCACAGAGCACCAATAGACTCCAGGGTCAGAGTGTAGTTGCCCTGCTATGAAAAGCTGACGGCGAATCGCAAAACACCGTGCATTTCGTCGGCAATTTCGCCCAATTGACGCACAACCGCTCTATCTCGCGGATTTACCCTGGGTCGCAGATCGATGTTCGCCGACGACGCGCATCAGGCTGACGCGGCTATCCGCTCTCTGGCAGAAGGAGAGAAATTTCGTACACCCCATTGACCTTGAGGGCCTACAAAAGCCCTCGCTAGAGTCCACGATCGTCGCGGCAGGAACCGCGACCGGGAGTCGCAACCCGAACAACGCAAGGCGCGTCCCGCCTGGATTGCAATCGCAACATGGCGGGCCGTGCAGGGAAGGCTTAGGCCTTGCCGGGTTTTCCTCGCGTAACCGGTTTGCGACCCCTGTACGGCCCGCCGCCCTTCCATGTCGTGATGACAAGGCGCTGCTCCTACATAACGCGAGGACGCAAGGATATGCACTGTTCACGCCCCCTGCAGTCAGCCATCGACACCCTCGGCCTACGCCCCCTGCGAGGCTGCCCGAAACCCGACTTCATCCCTCTCCCGCCGTCGTCCCAGCCGTACGGCAATGTCCTGTTCATCCATGCCCAGGCACCCTCGGCCCAGCTGTTCGAAGCCGCCAACCAGCGCATGGGCGCCCTGGCTGATCTGTTGCGGATGCTGGAGTCCGTCGGCGACAACGCCCTGGCCCAGCAAACCGCCCGGCTCGCCTCGGCCCTCGGCCTGCTCCTGGCGGATGCCCAGGCATTGCACGAAGCGGCGTACCAGCGCTCGCGCGAGGAAGAACGCGCAGACACCGATCAGCACGCTCCCGAAGCCGCCTCACCTGCCGAATCCCCGGCCTAGAGCCAGTATTCCCAGGCACGCCCGATCCGTTCACTGATGCGGGCGCGCACGGGACGGCGGCGCCACGCCTCCAGGGTGAGTTCATCCGACCCGTCCACGTCTTCCAGGAATGCCTTGCGCATCCGCTCACCGAAATCCGTCCCCAGCACCACCACATTGACCTCCTGGTTATGCAGGAAGCTGCGCCAGTCGAGATTGGTGGAGCCCACGGTAGACCAGACGCCGTCGATCACCCCGGCCTTCACATGCAGCAGCGCATCGCGGCGCTCGAAGATCCGCACCCCGGCCTCCAGCAGCTCGCGGTAGTAGGCCCGCCCGGCATGGAAAACCAGCCAGGAATCGGTGCTGCTGGGCACCACCAGACGTACGTCGACACCCCGGGCCACGGCGGCCTTGAGTGCATCGAGCAGTTGCGGATCGGGCACGAAGTAGGCGCTGGTCAGCCAGATTTCGCTCTGCGCGCTGTGCAGGGCAGAGATGAGCGTGGCGTAGATCTGGCTGTAGGGCTCGTCCGGCGAGCTGCCGATCGCCCGGACCACGTCCTTGCCCTTGCGCTCCAGGGGCGGAAAGTAGTGCCGGGCCACCAGTTCGCCGCCCTTCTGCCGGTCCCAGGTGGTGATGAAGAGCTTCTGCAGATCGGCCACCACCGGCCCTTCGATGCGCAGGTCGGTATCGCGCCAGGGCAGGTCACGACGCGGCCGCCCCTGCCGGCTGGAACCGAAGGAACCGCCGGAATAGACTCCGCTGATGTTCACCCCGCCGAGAATGGCGACCCGCCCGTCGACGATCAGCAACTTGCGGTGGTCGCGCTGGTTCAACTGCCAGCCCGCTCTGGCGGTCAGGGGATTGACCGGGTTGAACTCCACCAGCCGGATACCCGACTCACGCAATCTGTCGAAGAATGCCGGCGGCGTGGCGAGGGTGCCGACGCTGTCGTAGATCAGGTTGACCTGCACGCCACTGCGCTGCTTGGCGATCAGGGCGTCGGCGAAGCGTTGCCCGACCTCGTCGCCGTCGAGGATGTAGGTTTCCATGTTGATGTGGTCACGCGCGCTTTCGATGGCCGCGAACATCGCCGCGTAGGTCTCGGGGCCGTCCTGCAGCAGGTCGACCTTGTTGCCGTCGGTGAGCGGGCTGCCCACCAGGGTCTCTTCGATCGCCAGATGCAAGTCGAAGATGTTGGTCTGCATGCCGGAGGCCTTGAGCCGGTCCAGGATCGCCTGGCTGCGCGATTCGGAAAGCGGGCCCTGGGCGCCATCCAGCTGCACCGTGGAGGCCGGTGAATGGACCATGTCGGGGTTGATGCGGGGCAGTGAGCTGCAGGCCAGGAGAAGCGTCGAATAGAGCGCCACCAGGACACGCGCCACGGTCCCTGATGACGGCAGGTTCATCCAGCATCCTCCTGCACGGGGGAGGTTCGATGCCCGCAAGGCGAATCGCCGCTTCTGCGTCTGCCTTCCGGGCTGCCTTGTCGATTTCGACAGCGCTCTCCCGGGGAAAGTTAAGGAAAATTCTTCGACCGGATCAAACCCTGATGCTGCTTTCCGGCATCAGGCGCAATGACGCACGGCCCCCTGGCGGTGCCTCAGCTTGGCGAGAAGCGCGGCCCCAGCAGGATCACGGTCGCCCCCAGGACACAGAGCGCCGCGCCCAGCCAGTCGCTGGCCAGCGGCCGGGTGCGCTCCACCAGGCCCAGCCAGAGCAGTGAGGCGACGATGTAGATGCCGCCATAGGCCGCATAGGCCCGCCCCGCATAGGCCGCCTCCACCCGGGTCAGCAACAGGGCGAAGAGCGTCAGGCTGAGCAGGCCGGGGGCGATCCACCAGGCGCTCTTGCCCATCCGCAGCCAGAGCCAGAAGGCGTAGCAGCCACCGATTTCGAAGAGCGCGGCGAGGAAGAACCAGAGGTAGTTGAGCATCGATGTATTCCCTTCCGGATGAAGCGACGGCGGCTCAGCTGTCAGCCGCGCACGCCGCCTTCGCGTTCCCAGGCGCAGCGCACCCGCAGAGTGTCTTCCTGGGGGCTGTGCAGGCCCTGCTCGCTTTCCCAGCGGAAGGTATGGATGCCGTTGAGTTCGGTTTCCAGGTGGACGACGGCGCTGCTCCAGTAAAGCTGCCTGAGCAGGGCTTCGAATGCCTTGACCCAGAGGTTCCATTCGTACTCCACCGCCGGATAGCTGGCGCCGAAGTGAATCACCTGGGTAAGGAACAGGCCTTCGCCCGGTTGCTCGCAGCAGGAAAACATCTCACGGCCGAGAAAGGGCCAGGCCTCGCCACTGGGCAGGCTGTCCAGCACACGGCGATTGGTTTCGCGGCGCAGACGATGCTCCTGATCGTCGAGCGACGGCCAGTCACGGATGCAGCCATAGACGATGGATTCGGACTCCACGCGGGCACTCCCGGAAAACAGTGGCAGCCTTCTAACACAGGACTGCCACGGGAGAAAGGAAATGCATCGTAGTCCTCAACGACGCTTGAGCCCGAGCACCCAGGCCAGCAGGCTCATGACCAGCGCAAGCGCGGTGAGAACCATGAAAGGCGCCTGATAACTGCCTGCCATGTCGCGGCCGAAGCCGGCCAGGATCGGGGCGAAGCTGGCCATGCCGTATCCGGCGAACAGCATCATCGCGGTCCAGCGGCTCACCGCCAGCGGCGTGTGCGCTTCATACAGCGGCAGCACCAGGGACAGGGCGAAGGAGCCGCTGAGCCCGAGCCCCAGCAGCGCTGCCCAGACTTCCGGCAGCAAGGTCGGCTGGACGCAGATCATCCCCAGGCAGACGCTGCTGATCAGACCGCACACCAGCAGCAACTGGTAGCGGTTGTCGAAACGCTGGGCCAGCCAGGGCAGCACGAAGGCACTGGGCAGGCCCACCAGCATGAAGAGGCTGAACAGGCTGTTGCTGCGCAGCAGGCTGAGGCCGGCCTCGTGGTAGCGGGCCACCAGCCAGGTGGTCAGGGCATAGAACAGACCGGCCTGGAGGGCGAAGAACGCGGTGATCAGCCAGGCCCGCGACTCTCCCCAAGGCAGGCCGCCCTGCCCGGCTTCGCTGGCGGATTCGGCACGATTGGGTATGCGCAGCCAGAGCAGCAATGCGACGAACGCCGGCGCGGCCCAGAAGGCCAGACCGAAATGCCATTGGTCCCCGAGCAGCTGGGTCACCGGCGGCGTCAGCACGGCGCCGGCGGCGCCGCCGATGGTCAGGCTCAGGGAGTACCAGGCGACCACCCGCCCGACGTGGTCGTGGAAATGCCGCTTGATGAAGCCGGAGAGCAGCGGCCCGGCGACCGCGATGCCCGCGCCCATGGCCACGGCACTGCCGATCAGCACGGCGCTGGCGTGGCTGGCCAGGCGGGCCAGCAGGGCGACGCCGATCAGCCCCAGGCAGAAGGTGATCACCCGCTCCAGGCCGAAGCGCACGGCCAGGCGCGGCGCGAGCGGCGCCAGGAGGCCCATGCAGAGCACGGGCAGGGCCGTGGTCAGGCTGATCAGGCTGCGACTCAGCGCCAGCTCGTGGGCAATGCGTTCGATCAGGGGGGCGAGGGAGGTGATGCCGGGCCGCAGGTTGATCGCGGCGAGCACCAGCGCCAGCATCAGCAGCGCGCGGGAAAGGGGTTTCACGGTGGGTCCATCCGGAAAGGCAGTCAGGCCGGGGGAGCAACCCTACTCCCCCGGTCCGCGGCCGGGCAACCCCGAACCACGACGAACCTGATCGATCGGACAGTCAGGTTCTCAAGCCTGACGCCTGGCCTTCATCTTCGCCGCCATGCTGGCCATCTCGTCGTAGAGCGCCTGCGGATGCTTCTGCTTCACGGCCCAGGCCATACGGCCCTGCTCGTGGGGCAGGATCATGAAGGTGCCGGCGGCCACTTCCTGGAAGATGTAGTCGGCGATATCCGCAGCGGTGATCGGCGAGCTCTCCAGCAGCTTGCCCACCTGCTGTTTCATCGCTGGAGTCGGCCCACGGAAGGAATCCAGCAGGTTGGTCTGGAAGAACGACGGGCAGACCACGTGCACGCCCACGCCCTCTTCCTTGAGCTCGATCAGCAGGCTCTCGGAAAGGGCCACCACGCCGGCCTTGGCGACGTTGTAGTTGCTCATCGCCGGGCCCTGCATCAGCGCGGCCATGGACGCGACGTTGATGATCCGCCCCTTGCTCTTGTGCAAAAGCGGCAGGAACGCCTTGCAGCCCTTGACCACGCCCATCAGGTTGATCGCGATCTGCCAGTCCCAGTCCTCCAGGGACAGCTCCTCGAAGAAGCCGCCCGAGGCGACGCCGGCGTTGTTGACGATGATGTCGATGCCGCCAAGCTTTTCTTCGCAGGCCTGGGCGAAGGCGGTGAGCTGGCTGTAGTCGCGGACGTCGCAGCGCTGGGTGAACCCCTCACCACCGGCCTCGCGTACCAGCCTGAGGGTTTCCGCCAGGCCGGCCTCGTTGACGTCGGACAGGGCCAGCTTCCAGCCCTCGCGAGCCCAGCGCAGGGCGATTTCGCGACCGAGCCCGGAACCGGCGCCGGTGATCATGATGCGGTTTTGCATGGTGAGGTGCCTTTCTGCATGTGCGGTAGATGAGCCGCAGTGTAGCCAAGGCCATGGTCCGCAAACCCTTGAATCACGGCGCTGAATGACGGAGGTGAAACACCGCTAGCGGCGCCGCATCAGCCGCCTGGCCAGCAGCCCGTAGGGCACCAGGTTGAGCAGCAGCACGAAAGCCCCGAGCCAGAGCTGAATACCTGGCGTCAGCCCCGCCGGGTAGATCAGCGGCACCAGGTAATGCTCGATGAAACCGCCGCCGTAGCCCTCCTCCCCGGCCGCACGGCGCAGGTGGTTCTCCAGGGGCGTGAGGGGGCAGACCAGGTGCAGCAGCTCCACCGTCGCGCCCCAGGCCACTGCCGGCAGGTGCAGCAGGAACAGGCGCGGCCACTTCAGGACCAGCAGCCCGCCCAGCACCACGAAGAGAATGAAGGCCAAGTGCAGCAGCAGTACGGAGTCGGCAGCGATCCGGTAAGTCATGAACGGCTGTCCATGGAGTCGTTCTCCTTGAACCATCAGGCAAGGGGGTCAGTCGGTAACTACAGGCATGTTCCACGGGCCAGCAACCCTGTCGAGCGTGCCGGCGCCTCCACCAGCCATCGAGGAATCCTGCCCATGATCACCATTCTGCTGCTCGTCATTCTGATCCTGCTGCTGATTGGCGGCCTGCCGGTCTTTCCTCACTCCCGCCACTGGGGCTACGGCCCGTCGAGCACGGTCGGGTTGCTGCTGGTCATTGTGGTCGTGCTGATTCTGCTGGAGAGGATCTAGCGGCTGCCCGAGTTCCGTAGCCTGGATGAAATCCGGGAAAAGTCCCACCGCCGCTCCCGGATTTCATCGGGCTACGTTTTGCTGCGAACCGCCGGATCTTTCGCGCACGCAATAAAAAGGGCGGCCCGAAGGCCGCCCAACACATGCAAGGGAAGGAGTGGAATCAGTGGGCCACGGCGCCAGTGGCGCCCAGGCCGGTCTGGGAGCGCACGAACTGCGGGTAGAAGCGTGCACGCTCTTCGGCCGCGGCGGCCGACTTGTCGGTGATCGAGAAGAACCAGATACCAACGAAGGCGACGATGATGGAGAACAGCGCCGGGTACTCGTAGGGGTAGATCGCGCTTTCATGGCCGAGGATCTGCACCCAGATGGTCGGGCCGAGGATCATCAGCGCAACGGCGGTGATCAGGCCCAGCCAGCCGCCGATCATGGCGCCACGGGTGGTCAGCTTCTTCCAGTACATGGAGAGGAACAGCACCGGGAAGTTGCAGCTGGCGGCGATGGAGAACGCCAGGCCCACCATGAAGGCGATGTTCTGCTTCTCGAACAGGATACCGAGGCCGATGGCCACTACGCCCAGGCACACGGTGGTGATCTTCGAAACGCGCAGCTCGTCCTTCTCGCTCGCCTTGCCCTTCTTGAACACCGAAGCGTAGAGGTCGTGGGACACGGCCGAGGCACCAGCCAGGGTCAGGCCGGCAACCACCGCCAGGATGGTGGCGAAGGCCACGGCGGAGATGAAGCCCAGGAACAGACTGCCGCCTACGGCGTTGGCCAGGTGCACGGCGGCCATGTTGTTGCCGCCCAGCAGGGCACCGGTGGCGTCCTTGAAGGCCGGGTTGGTGCTGACCAGCAGGATCGCGCCGAAGCCGATGATGAAGGTCAGGATGTAGAAGTAGCCGATGAAACCAGTGGCGAAGAACACCGACTTGCGGGCTTCCTTGGCGTCACTGACGGTGAAGAAGCGCATCAGGATGTGCGGCAGGCCGGCGGTACCGAACATCAGGGCCAGGCCGAGGGAGATCGCGGAGACCGGATCCTTCACCAGGCCGCCGGGGCTCATGATGGCCTCGCCTTTCGGGTGAACCTTGATGGCCTCGCTGAACAGGGCGGCGAAGTCGAAGTTCACATGCTTGAGCACCATCAGTGCCATGAAGGAGGCACCGGAGAGCAGCAGCACGGCCTTGATGATCTGTACCCAGGTGGTGGCCAGCATGCCGCCGAACAGCACGTAGAGCACCATCAGGATGCCGACCAGAACCACGGCCACGTGGTAGTTCAGGCCGAACAGCAGTTCGATCAGCTTGCCGGCACCGACCATCTGGGCGATCAGGTAGAAGGCCACCACCACCAGCGAGCCGCTGGCGGACAGGGTGCGGATTTCCTTCTGCTTCAGGCGATAGGACGCCACGTCGGCAAAGGTGTACTTGCCGAGGTTACGCAGGCGTTCGGCGATCAGGAACAGGATCACCGGCCAGCCCACGAGGAAGCCGATGGAGTAGATCAGACCGTCGTAGCCGGAGGTGAACACCAGGGCGGAAATACCCAGGAAGGACGCGGCGGACATGTAGTCGCCTGCGATCGCCAGGCCGTTCTGGAAGCCGGTGATGCTGCCGCCGGCGGTATAGAAGTCGGCAGCCGACTTGCTGCGTTTGGAGGCCCAGTAGGTGATGTAGAGGGTGGCGCCGACGAAGGCGACGAACATGACGATGGCCGAGGTGTTCAGCGGCTGGCGCTGGACATCGCCTTCGATGGCACCGGCGGCCCAGAGTGCGGGCGCCACGACCATCAGGCCAAGCACGGCAAGGATGCGCGCGATCATTACTGGACCTCCTTGAGGATTTCCTGATTCAGACGGTCGAACTCGCCGTTGGCACGGCGGACGTAGATGCCGGTCAGCACGAAGGCCAACAGGATCAGACCGACACCGATCGGGATACCCCAGGTGACGGGAGATTCAGCGTTGATGCGGGTACCGAGTAATTGAGGCTCGAAGGCGATCAGGAGAATGAAGGCCAGGTAGAGGCCGAGCATGATGGCAGAGAGTATCCAGGCAAAGCGCTCTCGCTTGGATACCAATTCCTTGAAGCGCGGATTCTCCTGAATCCGCTGGTAAGTGCTGTCGTTCATTGTTGTTGTCCTCCACAGCGCGGGTTGCGGGTGAAGCCAACAATAGATCGGCGGTACAAGCGCAACAGACGACCTTAGTCGTACATCGGGGCGTTCTCGACCAAGGTCGTAGAAGAATCATAAAGCGAAACTATCGGCGCTATCGCAGCTGAGAATTTCCCTGTATCGAACGACCGGCCTAACCTCGACACATCGAATAATTATTCTCATTAGCGAGGTGCGCCATGCTCAAGACCGTGACCTTCACCCTCATGCACTTCTGCATTGCCTTCAGCGTGGCCTACGTCCTGACTGGCAGCATCACGGTCGGCGGCCTGGTTGCGGCGGTGGAACCGCTGTGCAACTCGGTGGGTTTCTACGTCCACGAGAAGCTCTGGAAGCGCTTCGAGAAAGCGGACGCACAGGCGCAGGACATTCCGAAACATGCCTGGTTGCACCACCATGCGTAGTGGAAATCCGCCGTGCGGATTTTCCGAACCGGGCCGTAGGAGCGATGAGGGCTAATCCGCTAAGATGCACGGCTTTGCCCCCCATGCCAGCGCGCCCGAACATGAGTCAGAACGTCCGATTTCCTGTACGCCCCTACCTGCTGTCCTTCCTGGTCGCAGCGGTCGCCCTTGCTGGCCTCTGGTACGGCCTCGGCAAGCCGGTGATCCTGCCGGACGCCGCAACCCCCACCCACAAGCTGCAGTGCGCGTCCTACAGCCCCTTCGACAAGGACCAGTCGCCGTTCGACCAGCCTTTCGTGCTGCGCCCTGAGCGCATGGACGCCGACCTTGCCCTGCTGGCGACCCGCTTCCACTGCGTGCGCACCTACTCCATGACTGGCCTGGAAGCCATTCCGGAGCTGGCCCGCAAGCACGGCCTGAAGCTGATGCTGGGTGCCTGGGTGAACAGCAATCTGGTGGATACCCAGAAAGAGATCGACGCCCTGATCAAGGCCGCCAACGCCAACCCGGACGTGGTGCAGTCGGTGATCGTGGGTAACGAGGCCCTGCTGCGCAAGGAAGTCACCGGCGAGCAGCTGGCCGGGCTGATCGGGCAGGTCAAGGCCCAGGTGAAGCAGCCGGTCACCTACGCGGACGTCTGGGAGTTCTGGCTGCGCCATCCGGAAGTGGCACCGGCGGTGGATTTTCTCACCATCCACCTGCTGCCCTACTGGGAAGACGAACCTGCCGGCATCGACCAGGCCCTGCGCCGTGTCGCCGAAGTCCGCCAGGTGTTCGGCAACAGATTCGCACCCAAGGAGATCTTCATCGGCGAAACCGGCTGGCCCAGCGAAGGCCGCCAGCGCGAAACCGCCGTGCCGAGCCGGGTCAACGAGGCGAAGTTCATCCGTGGCTTCGTCGCCATGGCCGAGGAGAACGGCTGGGGCTACAACCTGATCGAAGCCTTCGACCAGCCCTGGAAACGCGCCAGCGAAGGCGCGGTGGGCGGCTACTGGGGCCTGTTCGACGCCGATCGCCAGGAGAAAGGCGTGCTGGCCGGCCCGGTCTCCAACCTGCCCTACTGGCCCATGTGGCTGGGCATTTCCGGCCTGATCTTCCTCGCCACCCTTGCGCTCGCCGGCCGCCCGTCCTCGACTCGCGCCGCCCTGGTGCTGCCGTTGCTGGCCGCCGTGGGCGCCGGTTGCATCGGCCTCTGGGGCGAGCTGGCGCGGGTGACCAGCCGCTTCGTCGGCGAGTGGGCCTGGGCCGCTTTCCTGGTCGGCCTCAACCTGATGGTCCTGGCCCATGCTGCGCTGGCGCTGTCCGCCCGCGGCGGTGTGCGTAGCCGCCTGTTCGACTGGCTGGAAACCCGTGGCGGCTGGTGGCTGTGCGCCTCCGGCTTCGCTGGCGCGGTGCTGATGCTGGCCCTGGTGTTCGACGCCCGCTACCGCAGCTTCCCCAGCGCCGCCCTGCTGCTGCCGGCACTGGTCTACCTGTTCCGCCCGGTCGCCGCGCCGCGCCGCGAGATCGCCCTGTTGGCGGTGCTGATCGGCGCCGGCATCGTGCCGCAGCTGTACGAGGAAACCCTCGGCAACGTTCAGGCCATCGGCTGGGCGGCCGTGAGCGCCCTGCTCCTGGCCGCCCTGTGGCGCAGCCTGCGGCTTCGCGGTTGATCCCCTGTGGGGATGAATTCATTCGCGATTGAAATCACTCCCCCCCTTCGCCGACAACAAAAAGGACGCTCGAAGCGTCCTTTTTGTTGCCCGATGGAATGTCAGGCGCTGACCGGCACCGCTTCCGGCTGGCGGCGCACCAGGCGCAGGCCGGCGATGACGCAGGCGAACACTGCGAGGCTGGCGGTGTAGAGCACCAGGGCCGGCAGGGCGAACAACAGGGCCAGCAGGGCCAGGCCCCAGCCGGCGCGGCCAGGGATGAAAAAAGCGCCCAGGGAGGCCACCAGGCCGATCCACCCGATGACGCTGAAGTGAATCAGCAGGCCCAGGCCGGAGCGAACCTGGCATTCCCAGCGTTGCGCTTCGTCGACGCACAGGCCGACCCACTGGCCGTCCTCCATCAGGGCGAAGCGGACCCCGTAGCTGGCGGCCAGCCACAGCGGCAGCAGGATCAGCAGCAGGATGAGGGACGAACGGCTGGACATGGTTCTCTCCGAATGGGTAAGCGGCGCCAAGGATACCCCCCCGTTCATTCGAAGCAAGGGCCATACAACGCTCCGCCACAACCTGGCCTGACGTACGGACTGCACTTGCAAGACTTGCAGTTGTCATAGCCCCGGTATTCACTCCTGACGTTCTCTCATATGGAACGCGGCCCGGCGGCCCTGACGGGCCGGACCGGTGGAGTGGCTGCAGCCCGCCCAAGACTTCGGGCCAGAGCCTCCGCAGAAACTGTACAGGGACCTCTCCTATGCTCCGAACAAGCCTCGCCGCCCTGTTGGGCTGCCTGACCTTCTGCGCCCATGTGCTGGCCGCCGACCTGGATGCCGCCAGCTACGGCTTTCCGATCACCAACCCTTTCGAGGCGACCATCGCCACCACGCCGCCGGACCTGCGCAGCACGGTGCCGGCGGACGACGACATCGACCAGGCCGACTACGACCTGAAACTGCGCCCGGAACGCGAGAGCGCCCTGCCCGACAACTTCTGGTCGGTGAAGAAGCTGCGCTACCGCCTCGCGCAACAGAAAGGCCCGGCACCGCTGGTGTTCGTCATCGCCGGTACCGGCGGCCACTACGCCAGCACCCACGCGGAAAATCTCAAGAAGCTGTTCTACGGCGCCGGCTACCACGTGGTGCAGCTGTCCTCGCCCACCAGCTACGACTTCATGGCCGCGGCCTCGCGCCATGCCACCCCTGGGCTCACCGCCGAGGATGCCGATGACCTCTATCGCGTGATGCAAGCCGTGCGCGCCCAGCATCCGGGCCTGGACGTCACCGGTTTCTACCTCACCGGCTACAGCCTGGGCGCCCTGGAAGCCGCCTTCGTCAGCCACCTCGACGAAACCCGCCGCAGCTTCAACTTCAAGCGCGTGCTGCTGCTCAATCCGCCGGTGAACCTCTACACCTCGGTGACCAATCTCGACCGCCTGGTGCAGACCCGCGTGAAGGGCGTCGACGACACCACCACCTTCTATCAGGTAGTGCTCGGCAAGCTCACCCGTTACTTCCAGAAGAAGGGCTACATCGACCTCAACGACGCCCTGCTCTTCGACTTCCAGGAGTCCAGGCAACGGCTCTCCAACGAACAGATGGCGATGCTGATCGGCACCTCCTTCCGCTTCTCCTCCTCGGACATCGCCTTCACCTCGGACCTGATCAACCGTCGCGGCCTGATCACCCCGGTGAAGTACCCCATCAACGAAGGCACCAGCCTGACGCCCTTCTACAAGCGCGCCCTGCAGTGCGACTTCGACTGCTACATCACCGAGCAGCTGATCCCGTTCTGGCGCGCCCGCCACAACGGCAGCAGCCTGACCCAGCTGATCAACCAGGTCAGCCTCTATGCCCTGGAGGACTACCTCAAAGGCAGCAGCAAGATTGCGGTGATGCACAACGCCGACGACCTCATCCTCGGCCCCGGCGACCTTGGCTTCCTGCGCCGCACCATGGGCGACCGCCTGACCCTGTACCCCCACGGCGGGCATTGCGGCAACCTCAACTACCGCGTCAACGGCGACGCCATGCTGGAGTTCTTCCGTGGCTAAGAAAGCACTCTTCATCGCCCTGCTGCTGGCCAGTGGCCTGGCCGTGGCCCAGGAGCCCGACCAGGACGGCTTCACCCAACCGCTGAAGGACCTGAAGTTCAACCCCGGCCTGGACCAGCGCGAATTCGAGCGCTCCACGCTGGACGCGTTGAACATCTACGACCCCTTCGAGTCCTGGAACCGGCGGGTCTACCACTTCAACTACCGCTTCGACGAATGGGTGTTCCTGCCCGTGGTGCACGGCTACCGCTATGTCACGCCGGGCTTCGTGCGCGCCGGCGTGAGCAACTTCTTCAGCAACCTGGGCGACATCCCCAACCTGCTGAACAGCGCGCTACAGCTCAAGGGCAAGCGCTCCCTGGAAATCACCGGCCGCCTGCTGTTCAACACCACCATCGGCGTCGTCGGCCTCTGGGACCCGGCCACGCGCATGGGGCTCCCCAAGCAGACCGAAGACTTCGGCCAGACCCTCGGCTACTACGGCGTCACCGACGGCCCCTTCCTGATGCTGCCGATCCTCGGCCCATCCAACCTGCGCGATACCGGCGGGCTGGTGGTGGATTACGTCGCCGACTACCAGATCAACTTCCTCAACGTGCCGGAAGTCTCCAGCAACCACCCGGAAATCACCGCCCTGCGCATGGTGGACAAGCGCTACACCACCAGCTTCCGCTACGGCCAGCTCAACTCCCCGTTCGAGTACGAGAAGTTGCGCTACGTCTACACCCAGTCGCGCAAGCTGCAGATCGCCGAGTAAAGCCAGCAGCCTCGGCATTTGTAGGGGCGAATTCGTTCGCCCCTACAGAGAAGCCAATAGATCGATAAATGAGATAGAAACAAAGAAAAAACACGCACCATCTATTCAATTAATAGGCGTAACATCCCGCTCATTCCAACCTTGAGGAGGTTCAGATGAGCGACCGCCAGATTCTCGAACAACGCCCCGGCCAGCCCGCGTCCGACGGTGCCGGCGTCAACCTGACCCGCATCTTCGCCGAGCAGGGCGTGCCGCGCTTCGATCCCTTCCTGATGCTCGACGAGTTCGGCTCGGCCAACCCGGACGACTACGTCGCCGGCTTTCCGCCGCACCCGCATCGCGGCTTCGAAACCATCACCTATATGATCGAAGGGCGCATGCGTCACGAGGATCACCTGGGCAACAGCGGCCTCTTGCAGAACGGCGGCGTGCAATGGATGACTGCAGCGCGCGGGATCATCCACAGCGAAATGCCGGAACAGGAAGAAGGCGTGATGCGCGGCTTCCAGATCTGGCTGAACCTGCCGAGCAAGGACAAGATGGGCGACCCCGGCTACCGCGACTTCGACCCGGCGGAAATTCCTCGGGTCCGCACTGCCGAAGGCGTCGAGGCGCTGGTGATCGCCGGCCGCTTCGACGATGGCCAGGTCGCCCGTGATGGCGCCGTGCAACGTCCGCACAGCGAGCCGCACATCTTCGATCTCGACCTGCCGGCTGGCAGCCGGGTATCGCCGCGACTGGCCGACGGCCTGCGGGTGATGCTCTATGTCTACGAAGGCAGCGCGCACCTCAACGGCCACGCCATCGGCAAGGGACGGCTGGTGCGCCTGTCCGAACAGGGTGCCCTGGAGCTGGCCAGCGATGACGGCGCCAAGGTCCTGCTGCTGGCCGGCCGCCCGCTGGGTGAGCCCATCGTCCAGTACGGCCCCTTCGTGATGAATACCCGCGAAGAGATCGAACAGGCGCTGCGGGACTACCGGGATGGCCGCTTCGGCGCATGACATCCCGGCCGGGCTGAACATCGGTCGTTCCCCAGGGTGGGTCACGCTTCACCGCCCCACCCTCTGCGTCAGCCCTGGCTCCGCTGGTGGACGTTTGGCGCGACGTCCACCCGGCTAAAGGGCAGGAACGGTGTGGGGGTAGGCCGGCGCCATTTCCAGGCCGAGGAAACGCTGCAACTCGGCGCGCTTGGCCATGGTGTCCTGGTAACCCAGTTCGATCAGCTCATTGCAGTAGCCAGGCTCGAACAACAGGTAGCTGAGCACCCCCGCCCCGCTCGCCCGGGTTGCCCCCGGTCCGCGCAGGAAGGTGCGGATGGCGCGCGGCATCTCGCGGCGGTGACGGGCGGCGATTTCATCCAGAGGCTGGCTCGGCGAAATCACCAGCACCTCCACCTGCTCCGAACTCAGGTGGCGTGGCCGCGACTCCGGCGGGATCGCCCGGCTCATCCGGTTGATCCGCTCCAGCAGTTCGATGTCGCTTTCCAGGTTGTCGATGAAGGTGCTGTTCAGCAGATGCCCGCCGATCTGCGCCAGGGTCGGCGGACGGCCGCCCTGGGGCTGCACCATTTCCTGGCTGGGGTTCATCCCCAGCGGGTTGCCACTTACGCCCACCACCAGCACCCGGTTGGCGCCCAGGTGCAAGGCCGGGCTGATGGGCGCCGTCTGGCGTACCGCGCCGTCACCGAAATACTCGCGCCCCATGCGTACCGCCGGGAACAACAGGGGGATCGCCGCGCTCGCCATCAGGTGCTCGACACTCAGGCGGGTCGGCACGCCGACGCGGCGGTGACGGAACCAGGGATCGATGGTGGCGCGGCCCTGGTAGAAGGTCACCGCCTGGCCGCTCTCGTAGCCGAAGGCGGTCACGGCCACGGCACGCAGCTGGCGGGTGCGGACGGCGGCGGAGATGCCGCTGAAATCCAGCTCGCGAGTCAGCAGCTCACGCAGGGGGGCGTTATCCAGCAGCGCCACCGGGATATCGCGCCCCAATCCCAGCAAGCTGTGACCGAAGAAACGCGAACTCTGGCGGAGCACGCCGGGCCAGTCGCTGCGGTAGACCGCTCCACAGTGAAAGCCCTGCCAGACACTGTTGAGACGGCGGACGGCCTGGCAAAAGTGCAATGCACCGCAGGCCAGAGCCACGGCATTCACCGCGCCGGCGGAGGTACCGACGATGACTGGAAAAGGATTGCAGGCAGCATCCGGCAGCAGGTCGGCGATGGCGCCCAGCACCCCGACCTGATAGGCCGCCCGCGAACCGCCACCGGAAAGAATCAGCCCGGTAACGGGCTGCTGGGTGGCGGCGCTGGCATCCATGGACGGCTCTCCGGACGGTACTTTCCGATTATAGGTTTCAGTAGAGCTTCGGCGCGCCTTGCGGCCGGGTCTTGAAGCGACGGTGAGCCCAGAGGTACTGCTCGGGGCATTCGCGCACCGCCTCTTCCACCCACTGGTTGACGCGCAGGCAATCGGCTTCCTCGGTGTCACCGGGGAAGTCGGACAGCGGCGGATGGATCACCAGCTGGTAGCCGGAGCCATCCGCCAGGCGACGCTGGGTAAAGGGCAGGACAATGGCGCGGCCCAGACGGGCGAACTTGGTGGTGGCGGTGACGGTGGCGGCCTCGATGCCGAACAGCGGCACGAAGATACTCTGCTTGCGGCCGTAGTCCTGGTCCGGCGCGTACCAGATGGCGCGGCCGGCGCGCAGCACCTTGAGCATGGCGCGCACATCCTCGCGTTCGATGGCGGTGGCGTCCAGGTTGTGGCGCTCGCGGCCACGGCGCTGGATGAAGTCGAACACAGCGTTCTTGTGCTCGCGGTACATGCCGTCGATGGTGTGCACTTGGCCGAGCAGCGCGGCGCCGATCTCCAGCGTGGTGAAATGCAGGGCCATGAGGATCACCCCCTGGCCTTCGGCCTGGGCCTTCTGCAGGTGTTCCAGGCCTTCTATATGGGAAAGCCGCGCCAGCCTCGCCTTCGGCCACCACCAGCTCATGGCCATCTCGAAGAAAGCAATGCCGGTGGAGGCGAAGTTTTCCCGCAGTAGACGCTCACGCTCGCCTTTGGAGAGGTCGGGAAAGCACAGCTCAAGATTGCGCCGGGCGATCTTGCGCCGCGAGCCGGCCACCCCCAGCATCAGCGCCCCCAGCACACGCCCCAGGCCCAGCTGCACCCGGTACGGCAGCAGGGTGATCAGCCAGAGCAGCCCCAGCCCCAGCCACAGCGCCCAATAGCGCGGGTGAAGGAACTGTGGGCGAAATTGAGGTCTATCCATCTCTGAATCCGCTTGAGCGAGAAAGTCGCGCATTCTACTCCAAATGCGCCTCCCCCTTCCGGCTTGCTAGCGCCGGGCGATCTCGCTATAAGTCCTCGCCATTCACGACTGCAGGCAGACCATGAGCCAAGCCGACCTTCTCGACCAAGAACCCGTGTTCCAGCTCAAGGGCAGCATGCTCGCCATCACCGTGATGGAACTGGCCCACAACGACCTCGAACGCCTTGACCGGCAACTGGACGAGAAAGTCGCCCAGGCCCCCAACTTCTTCCAGAACACCCCGCTGGTGCTGGCGCTGGACAAGCTGCCCGAAGGCGAACCGCTGCTCGACCTCCCGGCAATGCTGGAAATCTGCCGCCGCCATGGCCTGCGCACCCTGGCCATCCGCGCGAAACGCGAAGAGCACATTGCCGCCGCCGACGCCCTGGACATCCCGATCCTGCCGCCGTCCGGCGCCCGCGAACGCCCCATCGACCCGGTAGAGCCCGAAGCGAAAAAGAAGGTCGAAAAGCCCGCCGAACCGCCCAAGCCCGAGGTGCAGCCGACCAGGATCATCACCACGCCGGTGCGCGGTGGCCAGCAGGTTTACGCCCCCGGCGGCGACCTGGTCGTCCTCGCCGCGGTCAGCCCCGGAGCGGAACTTCTCGCCGACGGCAATATCCATGTTTACGGCCCGATGCGCGGCCGTGCGCTGGCCGGTATCAAGGGCGATACCAAGGCGCGGATTTTCTGTCGCCAATTAGCCGCCGAACTGGTCTCCGTAGCCGGCCAGTACAAGGTTGCAGACGACTTGCGCCGCGATCCGCTATGGGGTCAGCAAGTGCAGGTCAGCCTGTCGGGAGACGTGTTGAACATCACCCGCCTTTAACGGATACTGCCGCGAAATTTCAGGGAACTGAAAGGGAAGAAGGACGGTTCGGGCGAACCGATAACTTCCCGGTTTTACTTATTCATTTGGGGTGAATCACCTTGGCCAAGATTCTCGTTGTCACGTCCGGCAAGGGTGGAGTGGGTAAAACCACCACCAGCGCCGCAATCGGTACCGGTCTAGCACTGCGCGGTCACAAGACTGTCATCGTCGACTTCGACGTCGGCCTGCGTAACCTCGACCTGATCATGGGTTGTGAACGTCGCGTGGTGTACGACTTCGTCAACGTCATCAATGGCGAAGCGTCCCTTACCCAGGCCCTGATCAAGGACAAGCGCCTTGAGAACCTCTACGTGCTGGCCGCCAGCCAGACCCGTGACAAGGACGCGCTGACCCTCGAAGGCGTGGGCAAGGTCATCGAGGAACTGTCGCAGAATTTCGAATACGTGGTCTGCGACTCGCCGGCCGGTATCGAAAAGGGCGCCCACCTGGCCATGTACTACGCCGATGAGGCGATTGTCGTGACCAACCCGGAAGTCTCCTCCGTCCGCGACTCCGACCGCATGCTCGGCCTGCTGGCCAGCAAGTCCCGTCGCGCCGAGAAGGGTGAAGACCCGATCAAGGAGCGCCTGCTGCTGACCCGCTACAACCCCGAGCGCGTCACCAAGGGCGAAATGCTCGGCGTCGAAGACGTCGAGGAAATCCTCGCCATCAACCTGCTTGGCGTGATTCCGGAGTCCCAGGCGGTCCTCAAGGCTTCCAACCAGGGTATCCCGGTCATCCTCGACGACCAGAGCGACGCCGGCCAGGCGTACAGCGATGCCGTCGACCGCCTGCTTGGCAAGGAACTGCCCCATCGTTTCCTCGATGTGCAGAAGAAAGGACTCTTGCAACGCCTGTTTGGAGGCCGTGAATGAACATTTTCGACTTCTTTCGCGAGCGGAAGAAGCAGAGTAGCGCTTCGATCGCTAAAGAACGCCTTCAGATCATCGTCGCCCATGAACGCGGCCAGCGCAGCCAGCCGGATTACCTGCCGGCCCTGCAGAAAGATCTGGTGAACGTGATCCGCAAGTATGTCGACATCGACCAGGAGCAGGTTCAGGTGCTGCTGGAGGATCAGGGCAACTGCTCGATCCTCGAGCTGAACATCACCCTGCCCGAACGTTGATCGAGCAATAGACCCGGGCCCTGTTGGACCCACGACGGCGGCTTCGGCCGCCGTCTTCATTTCCGGAACTGCCATGCCGCTTTCCCAGATCGAATTCATCCACCGGGACGACGCCCTGCTGGTGGTCAACAAGCCCACCCTGCTGCTTTCGGTGCCCGGCCGCGCCGACGACAACAAGGATTGCCTGATCACCCGCCTGCAGGAGAACGGCTATCCCGAGGCGCGCATCGTCCATCGCCTGGACTGGGAAACTTCCGGCCTGATCGTCCTGGCCCGCGACGCCGACAGCCACCGCGAGCTGTCCCGCCAGTTCCACGACCGCGAGACCGAGAAGGCCTACACCGCGCTCTGCTGGGGCGAGCCGGAGCTGGACAGCGGCCGCATCGAACTGCCGCTGCGCTACGACCCGCCGACCAAGCCGCGCCACGTGGTGGACTTCGAGCACGGCCGCCATGCGCTGACCTTCTGGCGCGTGATCGAGCGTTGCGGCCACTACAGCCGGGTCGAGCTGACCCCCATCACCGGCCGCTCGCACCAGCTGCGCGTGCACATGCTGTCCATCGGACATCCGCTGCTCGGCGACCGCCTTTACGCCAACCCCGAAGCGCTGGCCGCCCATGAGCGTCTCTGCCTGCACGCCAGCCTGCTTTGCCTGACCCATCCCCAGACGGGTGAACGCCTGAGATTCGAGTGCCCGGCGCCGTTCTGACCTAGGCTCAAGAAAAAGACCTCGATTCGGGAAAGAGATGAGCCTCACCGAGTTCTACAACGCCACCGAGGGTCAGCCCGCCCGCTTCACCCTGCTCACCGCTCTGGAAAACTGGGACGGGCCGCCCGGCCACGCCCTCGACCTGGGTTGCGGTGCCGGCCGCGACACGCTGGAGCTGCTCAGGCGCGGCTGGAAAGTGCTGGCGGTGGATGCGGAACCCGAGGCACTGGCCCGCCTCGATGCCCAGTTGGACGACGAGAAACGCCAGAGACTGCAAAGCCGCTGCTGCCGCTTCGAAAGCCTGCCGTTGCCGCCGGCCAACCTGGTCAACTCCAGCTTCGCCCTGCCCCTCTGCCCGCCCGCGGCCTTTCCCAACCTCTGGCAGGCCATCTGCGGCGCACTGCCGGCTGGCGGCCTGTTCGCCGGCCACCTGTTCGGCGAACGGGACGACTGGGCAGACAACGGCATCACCATCCTGCGCCGCCGGCAACTGGAAGAACTGCTCTCGGGCTGGGACGTGCTGATGCTGGAAGAGAAGGAAGAAGACGGCATCACCGCCAAGGGCCGCAACAAGCACTGGCACCTGTTCTCGGTGGTCGCACGGCGCCTGTGATCCGGCATCGGGGCCGGGTCCAGGTTCGGGCTGCATCCTTGTAGGGGCAATTCATTCGCCAAGGGCAACGCAGTTGCCCCTAACACCAGTTTCGTAGGGTGGGTCACGCTTCACCAACCCACCATCGGCGCAGAACCGGGCAGCGGTGGTGGATGTGAAAAGCAACACCCACCCGCACTGATTGACGTGGAAGTCGCTCCACACATGACGCAACACCCTCGCTATCGGCCTGTTAGGAAAATTCACCGCCGGTCGCCCTCCTAATCCCTGGGGCCTATGGGATAAACTCCCGCCACTGCTGTCCGGAGTCCCCCAATGCGCGAAGAGTTGAACCAGGGCCTGATCGATTTCCTCAAGGCCTCGCCCACCCCCTTCCACGCCACCCGCAGCCTGGCCAAGCGCCTGGAAGCCGCCGGTTATGTGCGCCTCGACGAACGTGAGGCCTGGCGTATCGAAAGCGGTGGCCGTTATTACGTCACCCGCAATGACTCCTCCCTCATCGCCATCAAGCTGGGCAAGCGCCCGGTGCTGGAAGGCGGCCTGCGCCTGGTCGGTGCCCACACCGACAGTCCTTGCCTGCGCGTCAAGCCGAACCCCGAGCTGCACAAGCAGGGCTTCTGGCAACTGGGCGTCGAAGTCTATGGCGGCGCCCTGCTGGCGCCCTGGTTCGACCGCGACCTGTCGCTGGCCGGCCGCGTCACCTACCGCGCGGCGGGCATGGTGGAAAGCCAGTTGGTGGACTTCCAGGCGCCCATCGCCGTGATCCCCAACCTGGCCATCCACCTCAACCGTGAAGCCAACCAGGGCTGGGCCATCAACGCCCAGACCGAGCTGCCGCCAATCCTGGCGCAACTGGCAGCCGGCGAGGCCCGCGAATTCCGCGATCTGCTGGCCGAACAGCTGACCCTGGAACACGGCGTGGTTGCCGATGCGGTGCTGGATTACGAACTCTCCTTCTACGACACCCAGAGTGCAGCGGTGATCGGCCTGGACGGCGACTTCATCGCCGGTGCGCGCCTGGACAACCTGCTGTCCTGCTACGCCGGCCTGCTGGCCCTGCTGGCTGCCGAGGCCGACGAGAGCTGCGTGCTGGTCTGCACCGACCACGAGGAAGTGGGCTCCTGCTCCGCCTGCGGCGCCGACGGCCCGATGCTGGAACAGGTGCTGCGCCGCGTACTGCCCGAAGGCGACGCCTTCGCCCGGGTGATCCAGCGCTCCCTGCTGGTTTCCGCTGACAACGCCCACGGCGTGCACCCGAACTACGCCGACAAGCACGATGGCAACCACGGCCCGAAACTCAACGCCGGCCCGGTGATCAAGGTCAACAGCAACCAGCGCTACGCCACCAACAGCGAAACCGCCGGTTTCTTCCGCCACCTGTGCCTGGAGAACGAAGTGCCGGTACAGAGCTTCGTGACCCGCAGCGACATGGGTTGCGGCTCCACCATCGGTCCGATCACCGCCAGCCAGCTGGGCGTGCGTACCGTGGACATCGGCCTGCCCACCTTCGCCATGCACTCCATTCGCGAGCTGGCGGGCAGCCATGACCTGGCCCATCTGGTGAAGGTGCTGGCCGCCTTCTACTCCAGCCACGACCTGCCCTGATCAGGAAGGAAGCCCGCATGCTCAGCCATATTCGCAACAGCCTGGAGGAAGCCAGGCGCGCCCTGGACAACTTCATTGCCAACGAGCAGACGCTGAAGAACGTCGAGCGTGCGGCCGAACTCCTGGTCGAGAGCTTCGAGAACAAGGGCAAGGCGTTTTCCTGCGGTAACGGCGGTTCCATGTGCGATGCCATGCACTTCGCCGAGGAACTGACCGGCCGCTACCGCAAGAACCGCCCCGGCATCGCCGCCGTGTCCATCAGCGATCCCAGCCATATCAGCTGCGTCGCCAACGACTTCGGCTACGACTACATCTTCTCCCGCTACGTGGAATCCCACGGCCGCGCCGGCGACGTGCTGATCGCCATCAGCACCAGCGGCAAGAGCCCCAACGTCATCAAGGCCGCCGAAGCCGCCCGTGCCCTGGGCGTGAAAGTGGTGGCCCTGACCGGCAAGCCCGGCTCCGCCCTGGAAGCCCTGGCCGACGTCTGCATCTGCGCCCCCGGTGGCGACTTCGCCGATCGCGTGCAGGAACTGCACATCAAGGTGCTGCACATCCTGATCGAACTGGTCGAACGCAAGCTCAGCCCCGAGAACTACGCCTAGCCACCTCGCAGGTTAGCCCGGGCGCAGCAAAGCCCAACGGGTCCACCATCAGCCACGAAATGTTGGGTTTCGTTCCTCGCGGAGCGCCGCCCGACCCAACCTACAAGTGCCGCCGTTTCCTGTGGGGCGAACTCATTCGCCAAGGGCAGCGCAGCTGCCCCATAGGTTGGTCCGAGCCTGCGGGGCCCAACGTGGCGAGTCATAGGGGGTTCGTTCCTCCGCTCAACCTGCGACGTCACTCCGGCACTTCCACACTCACCTGAATGGCATCGTGCCGCCAGAACTCCAGGTCGCAGTCAATTAGCCGCCCGTGCTGGTCGCGGTTGATGCGGGTGATCTTCAGCGCCGGGCTGCCGGCTGACACCTTCAGCGCCGCTGCCGCCTCCGGGTGCAGGGCGGTGGGCACCATGTCGAAGCGTACGCGGCCGTAGCGGATGCCGTACTGGCTGTCGTACAGCTCGGTCAGCGAGCGGGTCAGGTCGAAATCGATGATGCCGGGGAAGCAGGCCGGATTCAGGTAGTGCTCCACGTAGAGCACCAGACGCCCGTCGATGCGGCGGGCGCGACGGATCTGGTAGACGCTGGACAGCGCCGGCAGCTCCAGCAACTCGCAGATTTCCACGCTGGCCGGAATCAGCCGCGCCCCCAGCACTTCGGTGGCGGGTACGCGCCCCTGCCCGGCCACCATGGCGTGGAAGTGGCTGCGCACCAGTGGGTTGTAAAGCAGTCGCGACGGCGAAACGAACCAGCCGCGGCGCTCCTCGCGGTAGATCAGCCCCTGGGCTTCCAGCTGCCCCAGCGCCTCGCGCAGGGTGATGCGGGTGGTACCGAACAATTCACTCAACTTGCGCTCGGCCGGCAGCTTGCTGCCCTGGGGCAACAGGCCGTGCCCGATCTGCTCCTGCAATGCATTGCAGATGGCGGTCAGGGTGCGGGGCGCCTCATCGCGCATCGAAAACTCCGATCTGGAATAGACCAGCACCACTCGGGTGCATCACGGCCGGACTTGCCCGCCATCCTAGGCAGCCTAGATGACTGCGGGATGACAGCAAGGCACGCCTGCAGGCGTCATGCCATCGTCAACCGCGACCTCCCCGGATTCAGCCCTCTGGCCATGGTCTACGCTTTTCAAGCGCTCTCCGCCGCAGGATGCTGCTGCACCCTGCAATCAAACCGTCATCCAGGGCTTTTAGATTTGGCCTGGGTCTTGCTGATCTAGACCAACCTGCAAACCTGCTAAGGAGCTTCATATGAAACGCCTGTTGCTGGCTTCACTGATGGGAACGGCCATTGCCCTGGGGACCCAGGCCATGGCGAGCGACGCAGATCTGAAAAGTCTCGAACAAGCCGCCCGCCAGGAAGGCGCGGTGAACAGCGTGGGCATGCCCGACAGCTGGGCCAACTGGAAGGACACCTGGGCCGACCTGAACAAGCAGTACGGCCTGAAGCACGTCGACACCGACATGAGCTCGGCCCAGGAAATCGCCAAGTTCGCCGCCGAGAAGGACAACGCCACCGCCGACATCGGCGACGTGGGCGCGGCCTTCGGCCCCATCGCCGTCCAGCAGGGCGTGACCCAGCCCTACAAGCCCAGCACCTGGGCGCAGATTCCCGACTGGGCCAAGGACGTCGACGGCCACTGGATGCTGGCCTATACCGGCTCCATCGCCTTCATCGTCAACAAGCAGCTGGTCAAGGAAGCGCCCAAGTCCTGGGCCGACCTGAAGCAGGGCAAGTACAAGGTCGCCATCGGTGACGTCAGCGCCGCCGCCCAGGCGGTCAACGGCGTGCTGGCCGCCGCCATCGCCAATGGCGGTGACGAGAAGAACATCCAGCCGGGCCTGGACTTCTTCGCCGAGATCGCCAGGCAGGGCCGCCTGTCGCTGTCCAACCCGACCATCCAGACGCTGGAGAAGGGTGAGGTGGAAGTGGGTATCGTCTGGGACTTCAACGGCCTGTCCTACCGCGACCAGATCGACCCCGGCCGCTTCGATGTGCTGATCCCCTCCGACGGCTCGGTGATCTCCGGCTACACCACCATCATCAACAAGTACGCGAAGAATCCGAACGCGGCGAAACTGGCCCGCGAGTACATCCTCAGCGACGCCGGCCAGATCAACCTGGCCAAGGGCTACGCCCGCCCGATCCGTGCCGAACACCTGACCCTGCCGGCCGATGTCCAGGCCAAGTTGCTGCCCAACGAGCAATACGCCAAGGTCCAGCCGATCAAGGACGCCAAGGCCTGGGAAGAGACCTCCAAGGTGCTGCCGCAGCTGTGGCAGGAGCACGTGATCATCGAGATGGAATGAAAATCGCCCAATGGCTGGCTGCGCTTGACCGATCTTGAGGCCAGGGAAAATGAACAAAGTCATCCTCGTCCTGCTGGATGGCCTGAACTACGAGGTGGCCCGGCATGCGCTGGGTCACCTTCAGGCCTGGTGCGGCGCCGGCAAGGCGGTGCTGTACAAGCTCCAGTGCGAGCTGCCGGCGCTGTCCCGCCCGCTCTACGAATGCATTCTCACCGGCGTTCCGCCGATCCGGAGCGGCATCGTCCACAACGATGTGTCGCGCCTGTCGAAGGAGCGCAGCATCTTCCACTACGCCAGCGCCGCCGGGCTGACCACCGCTGCCGCCGCCTATCACTGGGTCAGCGAGCTGTACAACAACTCGCCTTTCGACGCCGCCCGCGACCGCCACACCGAAGCGCCGCAGCTGCCGATCCAGCACGGCCACTTCTACTACGCCGACCACTACCCGGACTCGCACCTGTTCGCCGACGCCGAGAGCCTGCGCCAGCGCCACAACCCGGATTTCCTTCTGGTGCACCCGATGAACGTCGACGACGCCGGCCACAAGCACGGCCTGGACTCGCCGCAGTACCGCAACAGCGCGCGGGTCGCCGACATCCTCCTGGCCGAGTACCTGCAACGCTGGCTGGACGCCGGCTACCAGGTGCTGGTGACCGCCGACCACGGCATGAACAACGACCGCTCCCACAACGGCCTGCTCCCCGAGGAGCGCGAGGTGCCATTGTTCGTCATCGGCGACGCCTTCAGCCTGGACGCGACGGCACAACCGAAACAGACCGAGCTGTGTGGAACCGTTTGCGAACTGCTCGGCGCCGCCCACGACAAGTCCGTCTGCCGGGAGCTGCTCAAGTGAATACCTCCATCCGGGGCAAATGGCTGGCGCTGCTCTGCCTGCTGCCCTTCGCCCTGTTCTTCATCCTGTTCCAGATCGCGCCGCTGGCCTGGGTCGCCCTCCACAGCCTGAACACGCCGGATGGCTGGGGCCTGGGCAACTTCGCCAGGGTGTTCAGCTCGAAGTTCTACCTGCAGGCCATCAAGCACAGCCTGCAGATCGCCTTCTGGTCGAGCCTGTTCGGCATCATCATCGCGGTGATCGGCAGCTACTCGCTGCGCAAGGTGGATTCGAAGCTGCGCGACTTCGTCATGGCCTTCTCCAACATGACCAGCAACTTCGCCGGCGTGCCGCTGGCCTTCGCCTTCATCATCCTGCTCGGCTTCAATGGCGCGCTGACCCTCCTGCTCAAGCAGTCCGGCGTGATCGAGGACTTCAACCTCTATTCCAAGACTGGCCTGATCGTGCTCTACACCTACTTCCAGATTCCCCTCGGGGTGCTGCTGCTCTATCCGGCCTTCGACGCCTTGCGCGAAGACTGGCGCGAATCCGCGGCGCTGCTGGGCGCCAGCACCTGGCAGTTCTGGCGGCACATCGGCCTGCCGGTACTGACCCCCGCCCTGCTCGGCACCTTCGTCATCCTCCTGGCCAACGCCCTGGGCGCCTACGCCACCGTCTATGCCCTGACCACCGGCAACTTCAACGTCCTGACCATCCGCATCGCGGCCATGGTCGCCGGCGACATCGCGCTCAACCCCAATCTGGCCAGCGCCCTGGCGATGGTGCTGGTGGGGCTGATGGCGCTGATCACCGTGGTGCACCAGTGGCTGCTGAGGAGGAGCTACCATGTCTCCCGCTGAATCCTGCAGAGGCAGCCTCTACCATCGAGCGGTGGTCTGGTTGCTGTTCCTGATCCTGCTGCTGCCGCTTGCCGGCACCCTGCTCTACTCGCTCTCCACCAGCTGGTCAGCGACCATCCTTCCGGACGGCCTGACCTTCAAGTGGTACCTGGCGCTGTGGAGCGACAGCCGCTTCCTCACCGCCTTCGGCCAGTCGCTGCTGGTGTGCTTCGCTGCCCTGGCGCTGTCGGTGGTGCTGATCCTGCCGCTGCTGTTCGTGGTGCACTACCACTTCCCGAAGCTCGACGCCCTGATGAACATCCTCATCCTGCTGCCCTTCGCGGTGCCGCCGGTGGTGTCTTCGGTGGGCCTGCTGCAGATCTATGGTTCGGGTCCGCTGGCCATGGTGGGAACGCCCTGGATCCTGATCGGCTGCTTCTTCACCATCGCTCTGCCCTTCATGTACCGCGCCATCACCAACAACCTGCAAGCGATCAACCTGCGGGACCTGATGGACGCCGCCCAGCTGCTCGGCGCCAGCACCTGGAAGGCCGCCTTCCTGGTGGTGCTGCCCAACCTGCGCAAGGGCCTGATGGTCTCGCTGTTCCTGTCGTTCTCGTTCCTGTTCGGCGAGTTCGTCTTCGCCAACCTGCTGGTGGGCACCCGCTACGAGACCCTGCAGGTGTACCTGAACAACATGCGCAACAGCAGCGGCCACTTCAACAGCGCGCTGGTGATCTCCTACTTCTTCTTCGTGCTGCTGTTCACCTGGGCAGCCAACCGTCTGAACAAGGACAAGGCATGAGCTTTCTTTCCATCCGCGGCCTGCACAAAAGCTACGGCCAGACCGCGATCTTCAGCGACATTCACTGCGAAATCGGCAAGGGTGAATTCGTCACCCTGCTGGGCCCTTCCGGCTGCGGCAAGTCCACCCTGCTGCGCTGCATCGCCGGCCTGACCGAAGTGAACGGCGGGCAGATCCTGCTGGACGGGCAGGACCTGGTGCCGCTGTCGCCGCAGAAGCGCGGCATCGGCATGGTGTTCCAGAGCTATGCGCTGTTCCCCAACATGACGGTGCAGCAGAACGTCGCCTTCGGCCTGCGCATGCAGAAGGTCGGTGCCGCCGACAGCCAGCGCCGGGTGGACGAAGCCCTGGCCATGGTGGAGCTTGCCGACTTCGCCGCGCGCTATCCGCACCAGCTTTCCGGCGGCCAGTGCCAGCGTGTCGCCCTGGCGCGTTCGCTGGTCACCCGCCCACGCCTGTTGCTGCTGGACGAACCGCTGTCGGCACTGGATGCGCGCATCCGCAAGCACCTGCGCGAACAGATCCGCTCCATCCAGCAGGAGCTGGGCCTGACTACCATCTTCGTCACCCACGACCAGGAGGAAGCCCTGACCCTGTCGGACCGCATCTTCCTGATGAACGCCGGCCGCATCGTCCAGAGCGGCGACGCGGAAACTCTCTACACCGCTCCAGTGGACGCCTTCGCTGCCGGCTTCATCGGCAACTACAACCTGCTCGACGCCGACAGCGCCAGCCGCCTGCTGCAACGCCCGGTGAGCGGCCGCATCGCCATACGCCCGGAAGCCATCATTCTCAGCCACGAAGGCGGCATCGAGGCCGAAGTGCGCGGCCACAGCCTGCTGGGCAACGTGGTGCGCTACCGCGTCGAAGCTCGCGGCGTGGAACTGGTGGTGGACGTGCTCAACCGCTCCGTCGAAGACCTGCACTGCAAGGGACAACGCATCGGCCTGTGCATAGACGATCTGGCGATCCGGGAGGTGGCCTGATGACCCTGGCAATCTTCGACCTCGACGACACCCTGATAGACGGCGACTGCGCCAGCCTGTGGAGCGCCCACATGGCCGAACTGGGGTGGGTCGACGGAGAATCCTTCATCCGCAAGGACCGTGAACTCATGACCCTCTACGCCGAAGGCCAGCTGGCGATGGAGGACTACATGGCCTTCAGCCTGTCGCCGCTGGTGGGGCGCACCGCTGAGGAAGTGGACTTCGTGGCCGGGCCTTTCGTCGAGGACGTGATCGAACCGCTGATCCACTCCGACGCCATGCGCTGCCTGGCCCGGCACCGCGCCGCCGGCGACCGCATCCTGATCATCTCCGCCTCGGCGCACTTCCTGGTCAGCGCCATCGCCGAACGCCTGGGCGTGGCAGAAGTGCTGGCCATCGACCTGGAAGAACAGCACGGCTGCTACAGCGGCCGTACCCGCGGCGTACTCACCTACCGCGAAGGCAAGGTGACGCGCCTCAACGCCTGGCTGGAAGAACAGGGCGAAACCCTGGAAGGCGCCTACTTCTATTCCGACTCGCGCAACGACCTGCCGCTGCTCTCGCGGGTGGCCAACCCGCACACGGTCAACCCCGACCCGACCCTACGCGCCCACGCCGTACAGGCCGGCTGGCCGATCCTTGACTGGCGCTGACGCAACGGGCGCGGCATCAACCACGAAATGTTGGGTTTCGTTCCTCGCGGAACGCCGCCCGACCCAACCTACAAATGCCGTCTTTTCCTGTGGGGGCGAATTCATTCGCGAAGGGCCGCGCAGCGGCCCCGTAGGTTGGTGCGGGCGGCGTACCGTCAGAGCGCAGCGAGGCCCAACCGACGAGAAGAGAAGCGCCGTGCACCACCGCAAAACTTGACCACAAAATCAAAATCCGACAAGAATGCCAACCTTATCGCTGTATAGTTTTATACATAGCGAAAACCAGACAAGAATAAGCCCTGCCGGGAGCCCCCATGAGTCATCGCCTCACCCGCGCCACCGCCGCGCTTATCGCCCTGTTCGCCCTGGGCAGCGCTGCGGCTGCGGAAGTCCAGGTGGCCGCCGCCGCCAACTTCACCGCGCCGATTCAGGCCATCGCCAAGGTTTTCGAGAAGGACACCGGCCACAAGCTGATTGTCGCCTACGGCGCCACCGGCCAGTTCTACACCCAGATCAAGAACGGCGCGCCCTTCGAGGTCTTCCTCGCGGCTGACGACACCACCCCGGCCAGACTGGAGAAGGAAGGCGATGCCGTACCCGGTTCGCGCTTCACCTACGCCATTGGCACCTTGGTGCTCTGGTCGCCGCAGGACGGCTACGTGGATGCCAGGGGCGACGTACTGAAGACCGGCCAGTACAAGCACCTGTCCATCGCCAACCCGAAAACCGCGCCCTATGGCCTGGCAGCCACCCAGGTACTGGACAAACTGGGCCTGACCGCAACCGTGAAGCCCAGGCTGGTTGAAGGACAGAACATCACCCAGGCGCTGCAGTTCGTCTCCAGCGGCAATGCCGAGCTGGGCTTCGTTGCCCTGTCCCAGGTGTACAAGGACGGCAAGATCACCAGCGGTTCCGCCTGGATCGTGCCGGCCGAGCTGCATGAGCCGATCAGGCAGGACGCGCTGATTCTGAAGAAAGGTGAAACCAACCCGGCCGCCAAGGCGCTGGTGGACTACCTGAAGGGCCCGAAAGCCGCGGAAGTGATCAAGTCCTACGGCTATCAGCTGTAAGGATCGAGAGGGTCACCGTAGGTTGGGCTGAGCTCCGCGAAGCCCAACGTGCAAGGCATGAGCCAGGCAATCGTTGGGCTTCGCTTCGCTCAGCGCCAACCTACAAAAGCGGATACGGCGACACGACTCAGTCGTCGTCGCCCTCTTCCATCGCGGCCTTGAGGGCCTCGTAGGCCGGCGCGGCGTAGATGCCGACTTCCACCGCCAGCTGCATGACCCTTTCCAGGTCGCATTTGTAGACCAGCACGCACTGCAGTTCGTCATCCAGCGGTTCGCTGAAGTCCACCAGCACGTAGCCGCCCTTCTCCGGGTAGAGACTGGCCATCTGCACCTGGATGCGGTTCAGGGCCTTGAGCGGCTCGACCTTCACCAACTGCTTGGGTTTGAGCACGAAGTTCACGCTCGGGCCGAAGGAGTCCACCACCTGCTGGAACAACTGGTCGTAGCTGTCGGCCTGGAACAGCACGGTATCGGGCAGGCTGCCCACCACCACCCACTCGCCGAGGGGGATGGGGAAGCTGTCGTCGTAGTTGATATCGGGGTTCGCGGCGAGGAAGGCGTCCGCATCGGCGTAGGCCTGGGCCGCCTCAGTGGCGATACCGTCGATCTCATCCTCGGCCATGCAGCCGGAGCTGATTGCCGTAATCAATTCGATAAGTTGCTGTTTCACGCGATGAGCCCTGCCGCTTTAGGATCCAAAGCGCGAAGGATACAGGGAAGCCGCGCGGACATAAAAAAAGCGGAGGACTCTTGCGAGCCTCCGCCACTTCAGCACACCACGCTGAGTAAAATCAGGTCGTACGGATCAGGTGATCGAAGGCGCTGAGCGACGCCTTGGCGCCCTCGCCCACGGCGATCACGATCTGCTTGTACGGAACCGTAGTCACGTCACCGGCGGCGAACACACCGGGGATATTGGTCTGGCCCTTGGCGTCGATGATGATCTCGCCACGCGGCGACAGCTCCACCACGCCCTTGAGCCATTCGCTGTTGGGCAGCAGGCCGATCTGCACGAAGATGCCTTCCAGCTCGACGGTATGCAGCTCGTCGGTGGTGCGGTCCTTGTAGACCAGGCCGGTGACTTTCTGGCCATCGCCTTTCACCTCGGTGGTCAGCGCGCTCTTGATGACCTTGACGTTGGGCAGACTGGCCAGCTTGTTCTGCAGCACGGCGTCGGCACGCAGCTTGTCGTCGAACTCGATCAGGGTGACGTGGCCGACGATGCCGGCCAGGTCGATGGCCGCTTCCACGCCGGAGTTGCCGCCACCGATCACCGCCACGCGCTTGCCCTTGAACAGCGGGCCATCGCAGTGCGGGCAGAAGCACACGCCCTTGGCCTTGTATTCCCGCTCGCCCGGCACGTTCATTTCGCGCCAGCGGGCACCGGTGGACAGGATCACGGTCTTGGCCTTGAGGCTGGCACCGCTCTCGAATTTCACTTCATGCAACTCGCCTTCAGCCTTGGCCGGAACCAGTGCGCTGGCGCGCTGCAGGTTCATGATGTCTACCTCGTACTGCTTGACGTGCTCTTCCAGGGCACGGGCCAGTTTCGGACCTTCGGTCTCCTTCACGGAGATGAAGTTCTCGATGGCCATGGTGTCCAGCACCTGGCCGCCGAAACGCTCGGCAGCAACGCCGGTGCGGATGCCTTTACGCGCAGCGTAGATGGCCGCGGAGGCGCCAGCGGGACCACCGCCGATCACCAGCACGTCAAAGGCTTCCTTGGCGTTGAGTTTTTCGGCATCGCGAGTGGCGGCGCCGGTGTCGATTTTGGCGAGGATTTCCTCCACGCCCATGCGGCCCTGGCCGAACACTTCGCCATTCAGGTAGATGCTCGGCACCGACATGATTTGGCGCTCGTTGACCTCATCCTGGAACAGCGCGCCGTCGATGGCGACGTGGCGGATGTTCGAGTTGAGCACAGCCATCAGGTTCAGCGCCTGCACCACGTCGGGGCAATTCTGGCAGGACAGCGAGAAATAGGTTTCGAAATTGAACTCGCCCTCGATGGACTTGACCTGCTCGATCACATCACTGGCGAGCTTGGACGGGTGGCCGCCCACTTGCAGCAGGGCCAGCACCAGCGAGGTGAACTCGTGACCCATGGGGATGCCGGCAAAGCGCAGGGAAATGTCCGCACCGGGGCGGTTCAGGGAGAACGACGGACGACGGGCGTCGCTGCCATCGGTCTTCAGGGTGATCTTGTCGGTCAGGCCGACGATGTCTTGCAACAGCCCGAGCAGCTCACTGGATTTGTCGCTGTCATCGAGGGACGCGACGATCTCGAACGGCTGGGTGACCTTCTCGAGGTAGGCCTTCAACTGGGTTTTAAGATTGGCGTCCAACATGTGCGAACTCCTTTATTGCGGGCATGAGTCACCCCTCGACGGTCGTCGCCGGCCGCCCGAAGCGGGATGAGGGGTGTGAAGCAGGCGGATGGCCAGGCCATCCGCCGGAGCATGGAGCGAAAATGGGATGGAACACGTCGCGAGCGACGGCAGTGCAAGGTGAAATCAGGCCGGGGCGCGCAGTCAGGGCGCGGAGTTTACGAGCTGTAAATGAGCAGCCCGAGCCTGACTTCAACGCAGCAATGCCTAGCGCAGCAGCGTTCCGCCCATTTTTAGATCTTGCCTACCAGGTCGAGGGACGGAGCCAGAGTGGCTTCGCCTTCTTTCCACTTGGCCGGGCAGACTTCGCCCGGGTGAGCGGCAACGTACTGGGCAGCCTTGACCTTGCGCAGCAGCTCCTGGGCGTCACGGCCGATACCGCCGGCGTTGACTTCAACGATCTGGATCTTGCCTTCCGGGTCGATCACGAAGGTGCCACGGTCAGCCAGGCCAGCTTCTTCGATCAGCACTTCGAAGTTCTTGGACAGAACCCAGGTCGGGTCGCCAACCAGCGGGTACTGGATCTTGCCGATGGTGTCGGAAGTATCGTGCCAGGCCTTGTGGGTGAAGTGGGTGTCGGTGGACACGCCATAGATTTCCACGCCCAGCTTCTGGAATTCGGCGTAGTTGTCAGCCAGGTCGCCCAGTTCGGTCGGGCAAACGAAAGTGAAGTCAGCCGGGTAGAAGAAGAACACGGACCACTTGCCTTTCAGGTCGGCTTCGGTCAGCTCGACGAACTTGCCCTGGTGGTAGGCGGTGGCTTTGAACGGTTTGACTTCGGTGTTGATCAGAGACATCGCAACGTCCTCGTTGGGTTGGAAATTTACCCGACAAAGACTATTGGGTTATTCCAAAAAGATCATATTGATTGACCCCATCAGAACGATTGATTACCTCAATGTTGCCCCGACGCCCCGTGCCACGTGGGCTGGAGCATCGGAGCAGCGAGCCTCAGGCCAGGCTTTCGTCCAGCACCAGTACCAGTTTTCCTTCCACCTGGTTGCTGGCCAGGGTCTCGAAAGCGGCCTCGGCGTCCCGCGCAGGGAAGGCACGTTCCAGGCGCGGCTGCAGACGACGCTCCTCGAACAGCGGCCAGACATGCTGGCGCAACTCACTGATGAGGTCGGCCTTGAACTGATCGTCACGGCTGCGCAGGATCGAGCCGATCAGTTGCACCCGCTTGCCCAGCAGCAGGGCCATATCGAGTTCCGCCTTGCGGCCGCCCATCAGGCCGATGTTCACCCAGCGGCCGTCGACCGCGGCCAGTGCCAGGTTGAGACTGGCGTAGTTGCCGCCGACGGGGTCGAGGATCACATCGAAGGGACCGAAGTCGCGCAGGCTTTCCAGGCCCTCCCCCCGCAACACACCCCCCTGGGCACCAAGGGACTTGCAATAGGCCAGGCGCTCGGCAGAACCCACGCTGACCCAGCAGGGGCTGCCGAAGGCCTTGCACAGCTGGATGGCCGCGGAACCCACGCCACTGGCCCCGGCGTGCAACAGCACCTTCTCGCCGGGTTTCAGGGCCGCCAGCTGGAACAGGTTGAGCCAGGCGGTGGCATAGACTTCCGGCAGCGCCGCGGCTTCGGCCAGGGACAGCCCCTCGGGCACGGGCAGCACATGGCGCGCATCCACGACCACCTCCTCGGCCATGCCGCCGCCGGCCAGCAGGCAGCAGACGCGATCGCCCACCTGCCAGGCACCGCTGCCGGCGCCGACTTCGCTGATCACCCCGGAGGCTTCCAGGCCGAGGATGTCACTGGCCCCCGGCGGTGGCGGATAGAGCCCCGCACGCTGCAGCAGATCGGCACGGTTCAGGCCGGCGGCGGCCACACGGATCCGCACCTGCCCCACGTCACAGGCCGGGCTGGCCCGCTCCCCCCACTCCACGCGTCCGTCGACGCCTTGCAATGCCTTCACGGTGCCTCCATAGTGAAGTTGGATCCGGCCCGGCGACCTGCCGGGCCTTCGCGTTGCGCCAATGGAACCCGGCGCCCTCAAATACGGCCTAATATGCGTTATCACCTGTCCCGACGTCGAATCAGCATGAAGCGCTCCCTGATCAGTTCCGCACTTGCCCTGGCCCTCAGCATCAGCGCGCTGCCGCTGCATGCCGCCCAAACCGCCCCGAACAGCTGGGACGCCCTTCAGCCCGACCGTGAACAGGTCATTGCCAGCCTCAATGTGGTGGAGCTGCTCAAGCGCCATCACTACAACAAGCCGCCGCTCAACGACGAGCGCTCGGTGAAGATCTACGAGGGCTACCTGAAGATTCTCGACCCGGCGCGGATGTACTTCACTGCCGGCGATATTGCTGAATTCAACAAGTGGCGCACGCGGTTCGACGACCTGCTGAAAAGCGGCGACCTGGAGCCCGGATTCATCATCTACAAGCGCCACCTGGACCGCCTCAAGGAGCGCCTGGACTTCGCCCTGGCGATGCTCAGCCAGGGCGTCGACAAGATCGACTTCACCGTCGACGAAGACCTGGATACCGATCGCGAGAAAGCGCCCTGGGCCAAGGACCGCGCCGCCCTCGACGACCTCTGGCGCAAGCGCGTGAAGGACGAAGTCCTGCGCCTGAAGCTGGCCAAGAAGGAACCCAAGGCCATCCAGGAACTGCTGGTCAAGCGCTACAAGAACCAGCTTGCGCGCCTCGACCAGACCCGTGGCGAAGACGTGTTCCAGTCCTATATCAACGCCTTCGCCCAGACCTACGACCCGCACACCCAGTACCTCTCCCCGGACAACGCGGAGAACTTCGACATCAACATGAGCCTGTCCCTCGAGGGCATCGGCGCCGTGCTGCAGAGCGACAACGAGTACGTGAAGGTGGTGCGCCTGGTACCAGCCGGCCCGGCCGAGAAGAGCAAGCAGGTGGCCCCGGCCGACAAGATCGTCGGTGTCGCCCAAGGCAACGGCGAGATGGTCGACGTGATCGGCTGGCGCCTGGATGAAGTGGTCAAGCTGATCCGCGGACCGAAGGGTTCGGTGGTGCGCCTGGAATTGATTCCGGCAAGCAACGCGCCGAACGACCAGACCAGCAAGGTGGTCGCCATCACCCGTGAAGCGGTGAAGCTGGAAGAACAGGCGGCGAAGAAATCCGTCCTCAACCTCGAGCATGAAGGCACCAAATTCAAGCTCGGCGTGATCGAGGTGCCGGCCTTCTACCTGGACTTCAAGGCGTTCCGCGCCGGCGACCCCGAGTACAAGAGCACCACCCGCGACGTGAAGAAACTCCTCGGCGAACTGCAGAAGGAGAAGGTCGACGGCGTGGTCATCGACCTGCGCAACAACGGCGGCGGCTCCCTGCAGGAAGCCACCGAGCTGACCGGCCTGTTCATCGACCAGGGGCCGACCGTGCTGGTACGCAACAGCGACGGCCGCGTCGACGTGCTGGCCGACGAGAACACCGGCGCCTTCTACACCGGCCCGATGGCCGTGCTGGTCAACCGCCTGTCCGCCTCGGCTTCGGAAATCTTCGCCGGCGCCATGCAGGACTACCACCGAGCGCTGATCATCGGCGGCCAGACCTTCGGCAAGGGCACCGTGCAGACCATCCAGCCGCTGAACCACGGCGAACTGAAGCTGACCCTGGCCAAGTTCTACCGCGTCTCCGGCCAGAGCACCCAGCATCAGGGCGTACTGCCGGACATTGAGTACCCCTCGGTGGTGGATACCAAGCAGATCGGCGAAAGCGCCCTGCCCGAGGCCATGCCCTGGGACAGCATTCGCCCGGCGGTCAAGCCTGAGCTGGACCCGTTCAAGCCGTTCCTCGCCGAGCTGAAAGCCCGCCACGACGCACGTACCGCGCAGAACCCGGACTTCGTCTACAGCCGCGAGCGCCTGGCGCTGTCGCAGAAGCTGATGAAAGACACCGTGGTCAGCCTCAACGAGACCAAGCGCCGCGCCCAGCAGGCCGACATCGAGTCCAAGCAACTGGCGATGGAGAACACCCGCCGCAAGGCCAAGGGCGAAGAGCTGCTGAAGGAACTCAAGCCGGAAGACGAGGACGCCGTGCCGGTGGAAGAGGAAAAGACCAAGCCGGAAGACGACGCCTACCTGGCCGAGACCGGGCAGATCCTGCTGGATTACCTGGGCCTGAATGCCGCGGTGGCCAAACACTGAAATGATGTCATCAGGTTACTGACGTGAAATCCGGGGCCGCAAATGCGGCCCCTTTGTTTTTCACGAGAAACAGCATGACTGTCACAAGGACGTGCTAAAGCCGATTGCCGAACTGAAGGTTCAGCAGGCCCGCCACGCCGGGGCCGTGCCCGGCTACAGCCTGCACATCATAGAAACGGGACGAGGACCTGCAGGCGCGGACAGCGCTTTCGCGAGCATGCTTGCGCCTGCGGGCAGGTACTGCATGGCGTCGCGACTCAGCCAGTCAGAGTCCCAGGCTGTCGGCCCGCCGCGCCATTTGCTCGGCGGCCTCGGCATCGGCCTCCAGACCCGGCCCGCCGTCGCGATAGAGATCGGCCAGTTTACGCGCGGCCAGCGGATGACCGGCATCGGCCGCCAGGCTCCACCATCGCGCAGCCTCGGCGGCATCCGGCGCCTGCCGGGCATCACCCGCTAGGCTCAGTACGCCCAGCTGGTAGGCGGATTTTCCATCACCGCCCTGCGCGGCCAGGCGCAACAGGCGAATGCCCTCCTCCCGCGCCCCAAATCCGTGACCACGATGCAGCAACAGGTGGCCGTAGAAGCTCTGCGCAGGCACGTCCCCCAGGGCTGCCATGCGCGAATACTGGCCCTGCATCCACTGCCAGGCACGGGGCTGGGCCACCAGTTTGGGGAAGCGCATCAGCCAACGCGCTACCTGGTAGCCGATCCGGGCCCGCAGTTTCCAGAGCATCATTGCTCCGTGGGGTAATTGAATTCGAACACGCGTACCACTTCGGCGGCATGCCAGGACGCCGCGGCAGTGCCATCCGGCGGACCGGAGAAGCGGCCCAGGCGTTCGACGCACTCGAAGAAGCCGGTGCGCGGCAGGCGACTGGCGCCCTGACTGATCACCAGGGAACTGCGCAGTGGACGCTCGGCACGGGCGTCGAGGGCGGCCAGGTGCTCAAGCGCCGCGGTGAGGGTCTGCATGGCCGGGGACGGCAGTTGCAGGCGCTCGATCAATGCACGATAGGTCAGCAGATGGCGCTGACGGCGGGCATCTTCCAGTTCGGTCAACAGGGCTTGCCAGTGCTGGCGGCTGATTCGCAGGCTCAAGATCCGGACTCCCAGCCGGAGACCCCGAGGACACGCGCCAAGCCGCGCTTGATGGCTTCATCAGGTTCGCGCTCGCCGCTTTCGATCAGCCCGAGGTAGTGGGGGCTGATGCCCACGGCGCGGGCCAGTTGCTCCAGGCTCTGGCCCTGGGCCTCGCGCAGCGACTTCAGTTGTCCGAGCGCTTTCCTGGCTGGTTCGGCGGCCGTTTCTGTCGTGGCCTGGCCGGCGGCGCGCAACAGCGCCTGGTACTCGGCCCAGGGCAGAACCGCATATTCCGCCTGGCCGTCACGCATGATCACTTGCACACTCATTGAAGCTCCCCGTGGAACGCAGTGCCGACGGCTTCAGCACCTCCATGCAGGCCGCCATCTTATCAGGCCAAGGGCCTGCAGAGGGTGAACTATACTGCGTCCACCAGGCAGGGGAAGGCTCGTGACGCGGCAATTTCGTGCAGTGTTGTGGATACTTGCCAGTCTCTGGCCCGGCCTGCTGCTGGCCCAAGAGCTGCGCTGGGGCTTCGACCCTGCCGACGGCATGCCTTACGCACAGATCAGTGACCATGCCCTGCTCGGCGGCTTCGTCCTCCGCCTGGGCGAGCGAATCGCCAGGGATCTGTCCGTCTCGGTGAGCTTCATCGAAACCCCGAACAAGCGCATCGAGGCCTCCCTGAAGAGCGGCCGCATCCACCTGATCTGCAATTCCAATCCGGAATGGATGATGGACGCCTCGGCCTATCACTGGTCACCGCCCCTGTTCGAGGAGGAATACGCCCTCCTCCAGCACCGCGACACCCCGAGCATCCAGGGTCTGGCCAACCTCAAGGGCAAGGTGCTGGGTACGAGCCTTGGCTTCGCCTACAGCCTGCCGCTGATGGAAGCCTTCGCCAGTCACGCTGTGGAACGCAAGGACGTACGCGACCTGGATACCCGCCTGAACCTGCTCAGCCATAAGCGGCTCGACGCCATCATCGACATGCGCCGCAGCCTGGCCTACGAACTGGCGACGCGCCCCGAAGCTCCACTGGTCTTCAGCCCCTGGGTGGTGGAGCGTTACCGCATCCATTGCGCCTATGGCAGCCAGTTGCCAATAGCGGCGGATCGACTGGATACCGCGCTGCAGAAGCTGCACGACAGCGGCGAACTGGAAGCGCTGCTACAGGGCGAGCAGCGGCGCGCCGGGCGTCAGGATCGCTGAGAGTCCGGCGCCGGCAAACGCTCCAGCGCCGCCTGAACCTCCGGGGCCTGCCCCGCGCGCCAGGCACGAAAGGCATCCAGCTCACCGCTCCAGGTCTTCAGGACCCAGGCCAGCACCGCCAGGTCGTCGACGAAGCCCATCCCCACCAGCCAATCCGGTAGCGCATCGAGCGGCGTGACGAAATAGAGCAAGGCACCCACCACGGCGAGAAACGCCTTGGGATTGATCTGCCGGTACTCGCCCTTCAGCCAGGCGTTGGCGAGGGACAGTAACAGTCGCAGGTCGTCCTTCACCGAACCGAGCCGGCCGCTCTGGCTCGAACTCTTGCGCGATACCGCCAGCAGCAGCGAAGGCAAGCGCCCTCCGGCGAGGAAACGCTGTGCCAGAGTCAGGTAACGCTCGAAGTTCCAGGGTGCTTTCATGGGGTGATCCTCGGCAGAAGCCTGGTCTAGAGAGGGCGGCGCGGTTATCCACGAAATCTGTGGATAACCTTGTTAGCAGTTTTCCACGAAACCGGGAAGAAGCCCATGTCATGGGGCTCCGCGACAGATCGGGCAAAATTTGCCCAGCGCCAAAAGACCAGCAAAATCAAGCATTTGACCGGACGGTCGGCAATGCGACTCCAGGTCGCAGCCATCGCGTCCGCGGCTGCCCGGTCATGTGCATAACCGTAACACTCAACCGACGCTCCACTCCCGATGTGACCAAAAGGTCGGTTCGTGGTTCAAGCGGGACCGCCGCGGAAACGAAAACGCCCCGTCGAGACGGGGCGTTGCGGGGGCCGGCTGTCGCTTACTCTTTGTCGGCAGCGTTCGGGTCCTTGATGCCGAGCAGTTCCAGGTCGAACACCAGCACCGAGTTGGCCGGAATGGCCGGGCTCGGGCTCTGCTCGCCATAGGCCAGCTCGCTGGGAATGTAGAGCTTGACCTTCTCGCCCACATGCATCAGCTGCAGACCTTCGACCCAGCCGGGAATCACGCCATTGACCGGCAGGTCGATGGGGCTGCCACGCTGGATGGAGCTGTCGAACACGGTGCCATCGGTCAACTTGCCTTCGTAGTGAACGGTCACCACGTCGTTGGGCTTGGGCTGGGCGCCTTCGGCCTTCTTCACGATTTCGTACTGCAGGCCGGAGGCGGTGGTCACCACGCCTTCGCGCTTGCCGTTGTCTTCGAGGAACTTCTTGCCGGCCTTGGCGTTCTCGGCGTTCAGTGCGGTCATGCGCTCTTCGGCACGCTTCTGCAAGAAGGCGAAGGCTTCCACCAGCTCTTCATCCTTCAGGCGCTGCTCCTTCTTGCCGATGGCGTCTTCGATGCCTTGGGCGACAGCCTTGGGATCGAGGTCATCCATGCCTTCCTGGGCGAGGCTCTTGCCCATGTTCAGGCCAATACCGTAGGAGGCCTTCTGGGCCGGAGTCTTGAGTTCAACGCTGGTCTGCGAATCGCAGCCCGCGAGAACCAGGCCCACGAGGGCCACGGCGGCGGCCAACCGATGTTGTTTCATGCTGAATCCTTGTCTGTCGCCATGCTGGCAATACGATGGAGCGGCGAGCTTAACAGGCCGCCGCGCAGAGTGGCTATGGGCAATAAGAACGGAGTTCCGGCAATTAGTTCAGCGACTTGCCCGGCATCACGTAAGCAATGATGTCGGACTTGCGGACACTTTCCGCAAGGCAAAGTAAAAGCCCTCAGGTATCGCTACCTGAGGGCTTTGTAGTGGCGCAGCGGACGGGACTCGAACCCGCGACCCCCGGCGTGACAGGCCGGTATTCTAACCGACTGAACTACCGCTGCGCGTAACTGCGAGATTGGTGGGTGATGACGGGATCGAACCGCCGACCCTCTGCTTGTAAGGCAGATGCTCTCCCGGCTGAGCTAATCACCCAAATACGATCCAAACAGGACCGCATTCAAATTAAAAGCCCTCAGGCATTACTACCTGAGGGCTCTGAATATGGCGCAGCGGACGGGACTCGAACCCGCGACCCCCGGCGTGACAGGCCGGTATTCTAACCGACTGAACTACCGCTGCGCGTAACTGCGAGATTGGTGGGTGATGACGGGATCGAACCGCCGACCCTCTGCTTGTAAGGCAGATGCTCTCCCGGCTGAGCTAATCACCCTTCACTCTCGAAGTGGGGCGCATTCTAGAGAGGTATCCGAACCCTGGCAAGCCCCTTTTGAAAAAAAATTCTCAGGCCTTCCAAAGGCTTAGCTCAGGGTTGAGCCCGACGCCTCCCGGTGAGAATAATGCGCGCTTTGTGTCCGGAGGTTTTCCCCCTATGTGGTTTCGCAACCTGCTTGTCTATCGCCTCACCCAGGATCTGAATATCGATGCCGAGGCGCTGGAAGCCGCGCTGGCAACCAAGCCGGCCCGGCCCTGTGCCAGCCAGGAGCTGACCACCTACGGTTTCGTGGCGCCCTTCGGCAAGGGCGCGGATGCGCCGCTGGTGCACGTGAGCGAGGGCTTCTTCCTGATCGCCGCGCGCAAGGAAGAGCGCATTCTGCCGGGCAGCGTGGTGCGCGATGCCCTCAAGGAGAAGGTCGACCAGATCGAAACCGAGCAGATGCGCAAGGTCTACAAGAAGGAACGCGACCAGTTGAAGGACGAGATTGTCCAGACCTTCCTGCCCCGCGCCTTCATCCGCAAGTCCACCACCTTCGCCGCCATCGCCCCGGCCCAGGGACTGATCCTGGTGGACGCTTCCAGCCCGAAGCGCGCCGAGGACCTGCTTTCCACCCTGCGTGAGGCCATCGGCTCGCTGCCGGTGCGCCCGGCCTCGGTGAAGATCGCCCCCACCGCCACCCTCACCCAGTGGGTCCAGACCCAGGAAGCCGCCAGCGACTTCTACGTGCTGGACGAGTGCGAACTGCGCGATACCGACGAAGACGGCGGCGTGGTGCGCTGCAAGCGCCAGGACCTGACCAGCGACGAAATCCAGCTGCACCTGACCTCCGGCAAGCTGGTCACCCAGCTGTCCCTGGCCTGGCAGGACAAGCTGTCCTTCATCCTCGACGACAAGCTGGTAATCAAGCGCCTGCGCTTCGAGGACCTGCTGCAGGAGAAGGCCGAGCAGGACGGTGGCGAAGATGCCCTGAGCCAGCTCGACGCCAGCTTCACCCTGATGATGCTGACCCTGGTGGAGTTCATCCCCCAGCTCTTCGAAGCCCTCGGCGGCGAAGAGATTCCCCAGGGCATCTGACCCTGCCGCGCCGGCCCCGACCGGCGCACTCCTGCCTGGGCAGGTCCGTCGATCCCGGCGGACTTGCCCAGCCAGTCAAGATGTGCAAAATACTGCACAGCGTAAGGACGACCTTACCACTCTGCGAGTGATCACCGGGGACGGCCCCGCCTCAACCTGTCGTCCATCTGGAGTTCACCATGTCCTGGATCATTCTCTTCTTCGCCGGCCTGTTCGAAGTGGGTTGGGCCGTAGGCCTGAAGTACACCGACGGTTTCAGCAAACCGCTGCCCACCGCCCTCACCGCCCTCGCCATGATTATCAGCCTTGGTCTGCTGGGCCTGGCCATGAAGGAGCTGCCGCTCGGCACCGCCTATGCCATCTGGACCGGCGTCGGCGCGGTCGGCACGGTGATCGCCGGGGTCATCCTGTTCGGCGAGTCGATGGCGCTGGTGCGCCTGCTCAGCGTCGCGCTGATCGTCGGCGGCCTGATCGGCCTCAAGCTCAGCCACTGACCGGCCACCCTGAAACGAACAGCCCGCCAATTGGCGGGCTGTTTCATTCAGCGGGCATCCCCCCGCAATTCGGCCACCTGCAACTGCAAGGTCTGCCGATCGGCCAGTTCCGGCGACAGGGGCGCACCGGCCACCAGACGGATGCGCGACCAGAATCGCTTGAAGAGCCCCTTGGCCGGGTCGCGGCTGAAGAAGCTGCCCCAGAGCCCCTGCAACGCCATGGGAATCACCGGCACCGGGTTTTCCTCGAGGATGCGTTCGATGCCGCTCTTGAACTCGTTCAGCTCGCCATCGCCAGTCAGCTTGCCCTCGGGGAAGATGCACACCACTTCGCCGTTGCGCAGGTACTCGGCGATCTTCTTGAAGGCCGCGTCGTACACCAGCAGGTCCTCGTGGCGCGCGGCGATGGGCACCGTCCCGGCGGTGCGGAAGATGAAGTTCAGCACCGGCAGCTGGTAGATCTTGTAGTACATGACGAAGCGCACCGGCCGCCGCACCGCGCCGCCGATCAGCAGCGCATCGACGAAGGACACGTGGTTGCACACCAGCACCGCCGGGCCTTCTTCGGGAATCGCTTCCAGGCCCTTGTGCTCCACGCGGTACATGGAATGGCCCAACAGCCAGACCAGGAAGCGCATGGTGAACTCGGGAACGATCTTGAAGATGTAGCTGTTCACCGCGATGTTCATCAGCGACACCACCAGGAACAACTCGGGAATCGACAGCCCGGCGACGCTGAGGAAAAGGATCGAGACGACGGCCGACACCACCATGAACAAGGCATTGAGGATGTTGTTCGCGGCGATCACCCGGGCCCGCTCGTTCTCCGCCGTGCGCGCCTGGATCAGCGCGTAGAGCGGCACGATGTAGAAGCCGCCGAACAGGCCGATGCCGAGGATGTCGCCGAGGATCAGCCAGGCCTGGCCGTGGCCCAGCAGCGCCAGCCAGTCGTGCGGCGCCGCGCCCTGCGGGAATTCGCCGGAATGCCACCAGAGCAGCAGGCCGAACAGGGTCAGGCCGATGGAGCCGAACGGCACCAGGCCGATCTCCACTTTGCCGCCCGAAAGGCGCTCGCAGAGCATCGAGCCCATGGCGATCCCCACCGAGAACACGGTGAGGATCAGCGTCACCACGCTCTCGTCGCCATGTAGCAGTTCCTTGGCATAGGCCGGGATCTGCGTCAGATACACCGCGCCGAGGAACCAGAACCAGGAGTTACCCACCAGCGAGCGCGACACCGACGGCCGCTGGCCCAGCCCCAGGCGCATGATCTGCCAGGACTGGCGGAAGATGTTCCAGTCCAGTTTCAGTGCCGGCAGCGCCGCCGCCGCCCGGGGAATGCCCCGGCTGGCGAGATAGCCCAGGCTCGCGGTGAAGACGATGGCGCAAGCCACCACCGGCTCGTAGCGTTCGACGGACATCATGACGCCGGCGCTGATGGTGCCGGCGAGGATGGCCAGGAAGGTGCCCATTTCCACCAGGGCGTTGCCCCCCACCAGCTCATCCTCCCGCAGCACCTGCGGCAGGATCGAATACTTCACCGGGCCGAACAGCGCCGAGTGGGTGCCCATGGCGAACAGTGCCAGGAACAGCAGCGGCAGGCTGTCGAAGAAGAAACCCAGCGCCCCCACCGCCATGATCGCCACTTCGGCCAGCTTGATCGCGCGGATCAGCGCGTCCTTGGCGAACTTCTCGCCGAACTGTCCACCCAGGGCCGAGAACAGGAAGAACGGCAGGATGAACAGCAGCGCGCAGAGGTTGGTGAAGATGCTCTTGTCGCCAGAGATGGCGAGCTTGTAGAGGATGGCGAGGATCAGCGACTGCTTGAAGATGTTGTCGTTGAAGGCGCCGAGCAATTGGGTCACGAAGAACGGCAGGAACCGCCGCGTGCCCAGCAGGGCGAATTGCGAGTGTTGGCTCATCTTCCTTGGTACCTGGTGATTGGCTGGAAACCGCACGTCGCTGATTGGACAGCAGGACCATGGCCGAAAGCCACATCTACCAGGAAGATGTTTGCGCGAATTCGCAGGTGTCTCCGTGTAGGAGAATTCATTCGCCAAGGGCAGCGAAGCTCCCCCCCTGCAGAATCGAAGGGCGCACCTGCGGTCCGCGTGGCGATTGAAATCGCCCCTTCTACAAACCCGTTTCCCGATTCAGATCGGCAACTGCCCCAGCGCCCAGCGCAGCAGGAAGAACAGCACCAGGCCACCGAGGATGGTCGCCAGCAGGTGACGGCTCAGGGAGGCGATCAGGATGGCGCCGAGGCCCGCCAGCAGGTAGGCGTTATCCAGCGCCAGATGCAGGTTCTGGCCATCGGGCATCAGCATTCCCGGCACCACGATGGCGGTGAGCACGGCGGTTGGCACGTAGTGCAGACCCTGGCGCACCACCGGGGGAAAGCTCAGGTTCGGCCAGGCGAACAGGCTGTAGCGGATGGCGAAGGTAATGGCCGCCATGCCGAGAATCAGGCTCCAGGCTTGCACGAGATGTCCTCCCGGATCAGATCGAGGCGATAACGATGTTCCAGCACCACGCCCACGGCGATGCCGCAGAGGGCCGCGGCCATCAGGCCCAGCTTGTACGGCAGGCCCTGGCAGGCCAGCGCCACCGCGCCAGCCACCAGTGCGGCGGCCACCTGCGGCTTGTTGCGCAACATGGGCACGACAATGCCGATGAAGGTGGCGAGCATGGCGAAGTCCAGGCCCCATGCCGCCAGGTTGGGCACCGCCTGGCCGAAGAGCACGCCCACCAGGGTGCACAACTGCCAGTTCAGGTACATGGCCAGGGCGGCGCCGAGGAAGTACCAGTGCTTGTGCGGCGAATCGTCCTTCTCGGCGTAGCGGTGCTGCACCACGGCGAAGGCTTCGTCGGTCAGCCAGAAGGCCAGCGGCATCCGCCAGCGGGCAGGCAGGTGGCGCACGAAGGGCTGCAGGGTGGCGCTGTAGAGGGCATGGCGCAGATTGACCACGAAGGTGGTCAGCAGGACCACCGCGGCCCCGGCGCCGCCGCTGAGCAGGGTGATCGCGATGAACTGGGACGAACCGGCGAACACCAGCATCGACATGCCGATGGCCTGCCAGGCGGACAGCCCGGCACCGCCCGCGAGCGTGCCGAAGATGATGCCGAACGGGATGGCGCCGACGATCATCGGGACGATGTCGCGGGCGCCGTGGATGAACTCAGTGATACGGGACATGCGGCCTCCTTGTCCCGGAAGGCTAGCGGACGGCCGTCAATGGGTCTTGAACGATCTTGCGCAGGCGTTGCGGTATTCGCCCGGTCCCACGCCATAGGCCTGCTTGAACTGGCGGGTCAGGTGGCTCTGGTCGGCAAAGCCCAGCTGGGCCGCCACGCCGGCGGGCTCGCAACCGGCCTTGAGCAGGGCACGGGCCTGGTCCAGACGCTGCTGTTTGAGCCAGGCATGCGGCGGCATGCCAGTGGCGCGACGGAAGGTGCGGGCGAAATGGAATGGCGAAAGCCTTACCGCGGCGGCCAGTTCCTCCAGGGACGGCGGCTCGGCCAGGCGTTCGCGCAGCAACTCCTTGGCACGCAGCACGGCCAGGGGCTCGCGACCCGGGGCGCCGGGCTCCGGCAGCCGGGCATGGCGACGGAACAGCGCCAGCAGGGCCTCGCGCCAGGCGGTCTGTTGCTCCAGGGCACAGGCATTGGCCTCCAGCAACCGATGGAGATAGGTGAACATCCGCACCAGATCGGCATCGTGGTGAACGCTACCGATGAAGGCCGGCATTCCCGCCAGCGGCAGTTCGAGTTCTTCCAGGGCGCTGCGCACCTGGGCGATATCAGGATAGAACACCCGGTAGCGCCAGCCGTCGTCGTGCCCCTTGGAGCCGGTGTGCACCTCATCCGGGTTGATCAGCGCCAGGCTGCCGGCACCGGCCAGGTGATCGACGCCACGATAGCGGTAGCGCTCAGCGCCCGCCTCCACCACGGCGATCACATAGCCGTCGTGCACATGGGGCGCGAAGCGATGTTCGATATAGCGCGCAGACAGCAGCTCCAGGCCATCCAGATGGCCCGCCTGCCAGAAATGCGCGTCTTCCCTCTGCCCGCCCATGGCTATGCGCTGAACAGCGCCTCCAGGCGTTGCTTCACGTCCGGCCAGTCGCGGTCGGTGATGCTGTAGAGCACGCTGTCGTCGAGCCGGCCGTCCGCCAGACGGCGATGGTTGCGCAGCACACCCTCACGCTGGGCGCCGAGTTTCTCGATGGCGCGCTGGGAGCGCAGGTTGCTGGCGGCGGTCTTCAGTTGCACCCGCACCAGCTGCCATTCCTCGAAGGCGTGGCGCAGCATCAGGTACTTGATCGAGGCGTTCAGGCCACTGCCATGCTCGCCGGCGGCCAGCCAGGTCCAGCCGATCTCGGCGGCCGGCAGGCTGGGCATGAAATCGGAAAAGCGCGTGGTGCCCACCAGGTTGTCGCCCAGACGGATGGCGAAGACTACCGCCTGCCCTTCCCGCTGGGCAGCCACAGCCTGGCGATACCAGTCGGGCCGCAGCGGACCGTTCATGTACACCAGGGCTTCGCGATTGGCTTCGGCCAGGGTCACCAGCACCGGGATATCGGCCTCCGCCAGCGGTTCGAGGCGCAAGGCGCCGCGCTGCAGGGTGACCGGTTGTGGATTGAACATCTGCGCCCTCCTCAGGCGAAAGAACCCTGCCGGATGAGTACGTCGCGCCAAGCGAATTGCCGTGCAGGTGCCCGCGCAAAAAACCGGACGGCGCGGGTGAACGAGCACGCTAACAGCCCCGGTGCGGGCGCTCAAGAGCGCCTGCGACCTTGGTCGCAGCCGCCTGACGAATTGCCGACTTTGATGCGAAACTGCGGGAAGCCGAATTTTCGCGGGCCTCCCCCGCCACCGTACCAACCGGAGTCGCAATGTCGCTGTCCAGCGGGCTGATCGCCACGGTCGCCTTCCTCTATATGGCCATCCTCTTCGCCATAGCCTTCTACGGCGACCGCCGCAGTGCGCCGCTGTCCCCGCGCCTGCGCGCCTGGGTCTACAGCCTGTCGCTGGCGGTCTACTGCACCAGCTGGACCTTCTTCGGCGCCGTTGGCCAGGCCGCCGGACAGGTCTGGAACTTCCTGCCCATCTACCTCGGCCCGATACTCCTGCTGCTGCTGGCACCCTGGGTGGTGCAGAAGATGGTGCTCATCAGCAAGCAGGAGAACATCACCTCCATCGCCGACTTCATCGCCGCGCGCTATGGCAAGTCCCAGACCCTGGCGGTGGTGGTGGCGCTGATCTGCCTGGTCAGCGTGCTGCCCTACATCGCCCTGCAGCTCAAGGGCATCGTCCTCGGGGTGAACCTGCTGATCGGCTCCGGCGCCGACTCCTCCGGCACCCGCGCCCAGGACACGGCGCTGATCGTGTCCCTGGTGCTGGCCCTGTTCACCATCCTCTTCGGCACCCGCAACCTCGACGCCACCGAGCACCACCGCGGCATGGTGCTGGCGATCGCCTTCGAATCCCTGGTCAAGCTTCTGGCTTTCCTCGCGGTGGGCGCCTACGTCACCTTCGGCCTGTTCGACGGCTTCGACGACCTGTTCGAGCGCGCCCGCAATGCCCCGCAGCTGGAGCACTACTGGTCGCAGTCCATGGACTGGTCCTCGCTGCTGGTGCAGACCGGCGTCGCCATGCTCGCCATCATCTGCCTGCCCCGGCAGTTCCACGTCACCGTGGTGGAGAACATCGAACCCCGCGACCTGCGCCAGGCGCGCTGGGTGTTCCCGATCTACCTCGCCCTGGCCGCCCTGTTCGTCGTGCCCATCGCCCTGGCCGGACAGATGCTGCTGCCCGGCGGCGTGATGCCGGACTCCTTCGTCATCAGCCTACCGCTGGCCGAGGCCCATCCGACCCTGGCGCTGCTGGCCTTCATCGGCGGCGCCTCGGCGGCCACCGGCATGGTGATCGTCGAAGCCGTGGCGCTGTCGACCATGGTCTCCAACGACATGCTGCTGCCCTGGCTGCTGCGCCGGCAGAACGCCGAACGGCCGTTCGAGGCATTCCGCCACTGGATGCTCTCGGTACGCCGGGTGAGCATCGTGGTGATCATCCTGCTGGGTTACGTCAGCTACCGCCTGCTGGGTTCCACCGCGAGCCTGGCGACCATCGGCCAGATCGCCTTCGCCTCCATCGCCCAGCTCGGCCCGGCGATGATCGGCGCGCTGTTCTGGAAACAGGCCAACCGTCGCGGCGTGTTCGCCGGCCTCGCCGCCGGCGCCGCGCTCTGGGCCTACACCCTGGTGCTGCCGGTGATGGCGCGTGGCCTGGGCTGGCCGCTGGAGAACTTCCCGGGCCTGACCTGGATGATGAACAACCCCCTGAACCTGCCCATCGATCCACTGACCCAGGGCGTAGTGCTGTCCCTGGCCGGCAACTGGATCCTCTTCGCCTGGGTATCGGTGTTCTCCCGCACCCGCGTGTCCGAACACTGGCAGGCCAGCCGCTTCATCGGCCAGCAAGTGTCCGCGCGTTCCAGTTCCCGCACCCTGCTGGCGGTGCAGGTGGACGACCTGCTGATGCTGGCTTCGCGCTTTGTCGGCGAAGAACGCGCACAGCAGAGCTTCGTCCGCTTCGCCTATCGCCTGGGCATCAGCTTCAACCCGGCGCAGAACGCCAACCAGGACTGGATCACCCACACCGAACGCCTGCTCGCCGGCGTACTCGGCGCCTCCTCGGCGCGGGCCGTGGTGAAGGCGGCCATCGAAGGCCGCGAGATGCAGGTGGAAGACGTGGTGCGCATCGCCGACGAAGCCTCGGAGGTGCTGGAGTTCAACCGCGCCCTGCTGCAGGGCGCCATCGAGAACATCACCCAGGGCATCAGCGTGGTGGACCAGTCGCTGCGCCTGGTGGCCTGGAACCGCCGCTACCTGGAACTGTTCGACTACCCCGACGGGCTGATCAGCGTCGGCCGCCCCATCGCCGACATCATTCGCTACAACGCCGAACGCGGTCTGTGCGGCCCGGGCGAGGTGGAGTCCCATGTAGCCCGTCGCCTGTTCTGGATGCGCCAGGGCACGCCGCACACCTCCGAGCGCCTGTTCCCCAATGGCCGGGTGATCGAATTGATCGGCAACCCCATGCCCGGCGGCGGCTTCGTCATGAGCTTCACCGACATTACCGCCTTCCGCCAGGCCGAGCGGGGGCTCAAGGACGCCAACGAAGGGCTGGAACAGCGGGTCGCCGAACGTACCCGCGAGCTGTCCAAGCTCAACCAGGCGCTTACCGAGGCCAAGGGCACCGCGGAAGCGGCCAACCAGTCCAAGACCCGCTTCCTCGCCGCCGTCAGCCACGACCTGATGCAGCCCTTGAACGCTGCGCGACTGTTCTCCGCCGCCCTCAGCCACCAGCAGGACGCGCTGCCCCCTGAGGCCCGCGAACTGGTGAACCACCTGGACAGCTCGCTACGTTCGGCCGAGGACCTGATCACCGACCTGCTGGACATCTCGCGCCTGGAAAGCGGCCGTGTGACCCCCGACCGCAACGCCTTCCCCCTGGCCTCGCTGTTCGACACCCTCGGCGCCGAGTTCAAGGTGCTGGCCCAGGAGCAGGGCATGGACTTCCGCCTGCGTGGCAGCAAGCTGCGGGTAGAAAGCGACATGAAACTGCTGCGCCGGGTGCTGCAGAACTTCCTCACCAACGCCTTCCGCTATGCCAGGGGACGGGTGCTGCTGGGCGTGCGGCGCGACGGCAACAACCTGCGCCTGGAAGTCTGGGACCGTGGCCCGGGCATCCCGGAAGACAAGCGCAAGGTGATATTCGAGGAGTTCAAGCGCCTGGACAGCCACCAGACCCGCGCCGAAAAAGGCCTTGGCCTTGGCCTGGCGATTGCCGACGGTCTCTGCCGTGTGCTCGGCCACAAGCTGGAAGTGCGCTCCTGGCCGGGCAAGGGCAGCGTGTTCAGCGTCACCGTGCCCATGGCCCGCGCGCAGCAGCCCTCCCCCATCGTGCAGAAGCAGGCCGAAGCCAATGGTCAGGCCCTCGCCGGTACCCAGGTGCTGTGCATCGACAACGAGGACAGCATCCTCACCGGCATGCACAGCCTGCTATCGCGCTGGGGCTGCCAGGTCTGGACCGCGCGCAACCGCCTGGAATGCGAGCACCTGCTGGCCGAAGAAGTGCGGCCGCAACTGGCGCTGGTGGACTACCACCTGGATGAAGGGGAAACCGGCACCGAACTCATGGCCTGGCTACGCACCCGCCTGGGCGAACCGCTGCCCGGCGTGGTGATCAGCGCCGACGGCCGCGCCGAACTGGTGGCCGAAGTCCACGCCGCCGGCCTGGACTACCTGGCCAAACCGGTGAAGCCGGCTGCGCTGCGGGCACTGATCAGCCGGCATGTGAGCCTGCGCTGAAAAACGGTGGATGAAAGAGCGTCATCCACCGGCTGGCTGAAGCTCGCACGGAAACACAATCGCGGGCTCGGACTGCATCCTTGTGGGGGCGAATTCATTCGTCAAGGGCAACGCACCTGCCCCTGACACCAGAGAGCAGGCCCTTGGCCTGTCTGGCGAATGAATTCGCCCCTTCAGGAGTATCCCGGCCTACCCCACCACACAGGTTTCCAGACGCTATTCCAGGCCCCCTATGCGGGATCGATAAAGCGTGTCCACCCTGCAAACGGCATCAGCCCCGCAGCGGAACTCAGAGCTCCTCGTCTTCGCGCACCAGCACGCAATGCAGGCCGTCGTCGTCTTCGATGCAGTCGTAGAGATAGAACATCTGCACTTCGCTGGAGGCGGTGACCACTGCAACGAAATCGCCGGCATCGGCGAGGAAGAATTCGCGGGTTTCCGGGTCGGCCTGGCATTCGATCAGCGCGGTGACGAAGGCAGAAGGCTCGATGTCGCCGAAGTAGTCGTCGCGTTCCTGTGCGCTCCACTCGGCTGGTGCCTCGAAGTGGCCGGTGAAGAGGATGCGCGCATCGCCCAGGTCTTCCTCTTCGGCGTCCAGGTCGTTCTCGTCGGGGCGATAGAGGCTGCAGTCCAGGGCATCGGCGTGGCCGAGTACGGCCTGGCGGGCGGCCAGGCGCTTCTGCGGATCGAGGCCGGCAGCCAGGCAAATCTGCTCCCAGCTGTCTTGCGGGCGTGGGGACACGGATGGATTCCTTCTAGGATGGGGAGTGGTAAAGGAGTCTAGTGTCAGGCACGCCGAAGCGGCGGGCAATTCTCCTGTGCCCCGGGATGGGCTTCATCATCCCCGCCGCGACCCCGTCCGGCTCAGACAGCGCGGCGTCAGAAGCGTTCGAGCTGCATCTCGCGCAGGCGGCTCAGGGTACGTCGGAAAGGAAACTCCAGATAACCCTCGGTGTAGAGGCGCTCCAGGGCTACGGCCGCTTCCACGAAGAGCGGCACCCGGCGGTCGTAGCACTCGTCCACCAGGGCGATGAAGCGGCGCACGCCATCGTCATGCACTGACAGCTGCGGCAGCTCGCGGTCACCGGCGGCCACGCGCTCGACGCCATCCTCGGTACCACGGGCGATGCGCCCTTCGCGGCGGGCAGCGCTGAGGTTGGGTACATCTCCCAGCAGGATCGCCGGGAAACGGTCACACAGGGCGATGAAATCCAGCGCCGCCAACGGCTGCTCGCACAGGTCGGCATAGCGGAACCAGGCGGCTGCCGCGCATTGCCGCACCACCGGCACCGGGCGATGTCCCAGTTCCACCGGTTCGTCCGATACGCCCTGCCCCGCCGCCAAGGCCTCGAATACCCCGGCCAGGGCACTCGGCCGTCCGGGTTCGGCCACCCAGTAACGCTGGTGGGCCGCGCCGGGATGCAGGCGATGGTCCTGTCCACCGTCCACCGCCACCACCTGCATGTGCTGTTCGATGGCCTCGATGGCAGGCAGGAAGCGCTCGCGATTGAAGCCATCGGCATAGAGCTGCCGGGGCGGCTGGTTGGAGGTGGCGACCATGGCAACGCCCTCCTCGAACATCGCCCGCAGCAGGCGTCCGAGCAGCATGGCGTCACCGATGTCGTTGACGAACAGCTCGTCGAAGCAGAGCACCCGGACCTCTTCCGCCAGTTCACGGGCCAGCGCCCGCAGCGGGTCCGGCGTGCCGGTGAGCTGGAACAGCCGCTGGTGCACCCAGCGCATGAAGTGATGGAAGTGCTGACGCCGGGCCGGGACCTTGAGGCTCTGGTGGAAGCGATCCATCAGCCAGGTCTTGCCGCGCCCCACCGGGCCCCAGAGGTAAACGCCGGTCGCCTCGCCAGCACGGTGCAGCGCCTCATGACAGGCCTGCAGGCAATCCACGGCATGGCGCTGGGCCGGCTCCGGCTGGAACCCGCCCTGCTCCAGGGCATGGCGGTAGGCGGCAAGAGGGGATTCGAAAGTCATGGCGCCGCATTGTGCGGGTTGGGTCATGGGAAGCAAGGGTACCGGCCTATCGACTGCTCTGATTGTGGGGGCGATTTCAATCGCTAAGCAGACCGCAGGCCTGCCTTGCCAACTTCCTGGGGCCACGGTGTGGCCCTTGGCGAATGAATTCGCCCCCACAGATTTGCAGCAGGATTGATCCTTAGAACTGCTCCAGCGCCAGCAGGTCGGCCAGGGGCTGGCGACGGCGGATCAGGCGCAGCTCATCACCGTCCACCAGCACTTCCGGCAGCAGCGGACGGCTGTTGTAGTTGGAGGACATGGACGCGCCATAGGCACCGGTATCGTGGATCAGCAGCAGGTCGCCGACCTGCGCCGCCGGCAGGACACGCGGTGCCACCAGGCCGCCGTCGTGCTGGGTGAAGACGTCACCGGACTCGCACAGCGGGCCGGCCACCACCGTCTCACGCTGCGCAGCGGTGGACGGGTTGCCGTCGGCGTCCAGCAGGCTCATGCCGTGGAAGCTGCCGTACATGGATGGACGCATCAGGTCGTTGAAGCCGGCATCCACCAGGATGAAGTGGTTGTTACCCACATCCTTCACCGCACGCACTTCGCTGAGCAGGCAGCCGGATTCAGCCACCAGGAAACGCCCCGGTTCCAGCTCCAGGCGCACCGGATGCTGCACGATGCCCTCGATTTCGCGGCGGGCCAGGTTCCACAGCTCGGCATAGCGCGGAATGTCCACCGCCGGGTCGTTCTCGCGATAGGGAATCGACAGGCCGCCGCCGGCGGAAATCGCTTCCAGGTCGCAGCCCAGGTCGCGCACCGCGCCGACCATGGCGCCGCAGACTTCTTCCAGGTGGCGGTAGTCGACGCCCGAACCGATGTGCATGTGCAACCCCACCAGCACCAGGCCGTATTCGCGGATCACCGCCACCGCGTCGTGCAGCTGGCTGTGCCAAATGCCGTGCTTGCTGTTCTCACCGCCGGTGTTGGTCTTCTGGCTGTGGCCATGGCCGAAGCCGGGGTTGATGCGCAGCCAGACGCGGTGGCCGGGGCTCGCCTGGCCAAGCTGGGTGAGCATGTCGATGGAGCCGACGTTCACCTCGATGCCCAGTTCCACGGCGCGCGCCAGCGTGGCGCGGTCGAGCAGGTCGCAGGTCAGCACCACGCCGGCCGGTTCACCCTTGGGCGAGTAGCCGGCCAGCAGCGCGCGTTCGATCTCGCCGAGGGACACCGCGTCCACCTGCACGCCCTCCTCGCGCATCAGCCGCAGAATGCTCAGGTTGGAGCAGGCCTTCTGGGCGAAGCGGATCACGTCGAAGCCCTTGAGCTGGGCGATGCGCTCGCGGATCACCGCGGCGTCGTAGCACCACAGCGGGGTGCCGTGTTCACGGGCGAGAGTGGCGAGGGTAGCGGCGGGAATGTTCGGGCGCATGGCAGCCTCCGGATTCAGGATGGCGTCATCATGGCGAGGCGGGACGATTCAATAAAATACCAATTCATGAACACACCATTCATTATTGATATGTACCGACACCCGTTTCCGAGCGCCCCATGGACCTTTCCATTCGCCATATCGAAATCTTCCGCGCCGTGATGACCGCCGGCAGCGTCACCGGCGCCGCGCGCCTGCTGTTCACCTCGCAGCCCACCGTGAGCCGCGAGCTGGCGCGCTTCGAGCATTTGCTTGGATTCCAGCTGTTCGATCGCCAGGGCGGCCGTCTGACGCCCACCGCCCAGGGGCTGGCGCTGTACGACGAAGTGCAGCGTTCCTACGCCGGCCTGGAACGCATCGTCGGCGCGGCCCAGGCCATCCGCCGCTTCGACCAGGGCCAGTTGGCCATCACCGCCCTTCCGGTCTTTGCCCAGACCCTGCTGCCGGGGTTCTGCCAGGCCTTCCTCGAACGCCACCCGGGTGTGCGCCTGTCCATCAGCGCCCAAGAGTCGCCCCTGCTGGAGGAATCACTGAGCGGCCAGCGGCATGACCTGGGCCTGTCGGAAACCGACCTGCTGCCCCGAGGTACCCGGGGTTCGACGCTGTTCGCCGCCGATATGGTCTGCGTGCTGCCGGATGGCCACGAGTTGCTGGCCAGGTCAGAACTCACCCTGGCGGACTTCCACGGCCGACCGTTCATCAGCCTGGCCGGGCTGGACATCTACCGACAAAGCCTGGATGCCCACTTCCAGGCCGCCGGGGTGGAACGCCGGATGGTGGTGGAAACCAGCACCGCCGCCTCGGTCTGCGCCATGGTCCGCCGGGGGCTGGGCCTGGCCATCGTCAACCCGCTGAGTGCGCTGGACGAGGCCGGGCGCGGGGTGCAGATACGCCGGCTACAGACCTCCGTGCCCTTCCGCGTGCAGCTGATCCGCCCGGAGTACCGGCCCTCGTCGGCGCTGGTGGACGAAGCGGAGGACGTGTTGAAGGACGTGGCGGAGGGATTCCTGGGACGGCTGGAGTCCCGGCTGCGCGGAGTCATTGCATAGGGGCGCCGCGCGCACCGGGAAGCCGGCACCTGTCCTGGGCATTGCCTCGGTGCGCATGGCGCACCCTACGACCTGTGGGGGCGATTTCAATCGCTGGGCAGGTGAAAACCTGCCCTTCGCTCATTACTGCGAACCCGCCTGCACCGTCGCCTGGCGCAGCTGGTTGTCCTTGTACTGGCGGTAATTCTTCGCGGCCGCCGGCACCGGGCCGCTCTTGCCGGTTTCCAGCCAGCGGCGCATGCGCGTGGCGTCCGCCACGTGGGTGTATTTGCCGAAGGCATCCAGCAGCACCATGGCCACCGGGCGACCGTTCATGTGAGTCAGCATCACCAGGCAGTGACCCGCCTCATCGGTGAAGCCGGTCTTGGTGACCTGAATGCTCCAGCCGGCCTTGCGCACCAGATTGTTGGTATTGCGGAAGCCCAGGCTGTAGCGCGGCTTGACGAAAGTGATGGTCTTTTCCGGAGTGGTGCTGAGCTGGCTCAGCATCGGGTACTTGCGCGCTTCCTTGAGCAGCAGCACCAGGTCGTGGGCGCTGGAGACGTTGTGCAGCGACAGGCCGGTGGGTTCGACATAGCGGGTGCTGGTCATGCCCAGCGCGCGTGCCTTGGCGTTCATCGCCTTGATGAAGGCCGAATAGCCGCCCGGATAGGCCTCGGCCAGGGCGGTGGCGGCGCGGTTCTCCGACGACATCAGGGTCATCAGCATCATGTCGTGGCGGCTGACCTGGCTGCCCACGCGCACCCGCGAGTACACGCCTTTCATGTCCGGGTTGTCACGGATGGTCACGGTGATGATCTCGTCCATGGACTGTTTGGCGTCCAGCACCACCATGGCGGTCATCAGCTTGGTCACCGAGGCGATCGGGGCGACCAGGTCGGGATTGCGGGAATACAGGACCTTGTCGGTCTTGAGGTCCAGCAGCATCACGCTGCCGGAAGCCAGGTGCAGTTGCGCCGGGTCGCGAACCGGCGGCGGCGCTTCCTGGGCTTGGGCCGGGGAGCCTGCGAAGACGAACAGGCAGGTACCGAGAACGAACAGCTTGGCGATCGAACTGCAAATTTTCACGATGCGTCCAGTAAAGAAAGAAAAAAGGAAGGAAAAGAAGAGTAGGACCCATACCTCAGGAGTATAGGAAGGAAGACGCGCTGATACTCAGCACCTTCCGTCAATGAGGCCCGATTCTGCGCCTTTGGCCGTAGGACTGCCAGAGGAAGTACCAGGTGTTTCCGCTATATCTGCGTTAAGTGTCGGGACGTCTCGCCAAGACGGTTTCTACCAGGTTCCGAGGGCTGACTGGACGGTGGTCAGGCAAACCGGAGCGGATGGCTGGAACGAAGAAGGGGCGCTGCGCGGCGCCCCTTTTTTCCTGATTCAGATCACCCGTGCCGGATGCTGCTGGCGCGGGCTGCCGAGCATTTCGCGGTAGGACGGCGGCTGGCGGCCCTCTGCTTCGCCGATGCCATAGCCCTCGGCCAATTCGGCGGTGATCAGGGTCTGCCCGCTCAGCGCCTTGAGCTTCGGGTCGTTCAGCAACGCATGGATCACCCGGCCGTTGAACTCCGGCGTTTCCGCCATGGCGAGGAAGGCCTCGTACTGGTCGGCCCGCTCGGCACCGGCAATGGCGGTGCGTTCGGTACGCTGCGGCCCCAGCCACAGGGACACAGCGCTGACGCCGGTACCTTCGAGGTCCACCGCCATGTCCGCGGCGAACTTGTCCACGCCGGCCTTCTGCGCGCCGTAGGCCGGGCCGTGCATGTAGCAGCCAGCGCCGTAGGACGAAACGAAGGCGATGAGCCCGTGGCCGTTCTTCACCAGCAGCGGCGCCGCGTAGTAGCTGACCACGTAGGCCGAGCGCAGTCCCACGTCGAGGATGTCCACCAGTTCCAGGGGTTTCTCCCAGAAGGGACCGGGGTCGATCAGATTCTCGTGCAAGAAGGCCACGTTGTTCACCAGCAGGTCGAGGCAGCCCTGCTCCTCTTCGATACGGGCGAACAGCGCGCGCACCTGCTCGTCATCACGATGGTCGCAGGGCACGGCGATACCCAGGCCACCGGCGTGGGTCACTGCCTCGGCGGTTTCGGCGAGGCTGCCAGGCAACAACTGGCCACGCAGGTGGCTGGTGCTCTCGGTCGCGGAGCGGCCGCTGAGGTAAACGGTCATACCGGCGGCCCCCAGGGCAATGGCGATGCCCTTGCCGACGCCACGGCTGGCACCGGTGACCAGGGCGATGCGGGGTTTGTTTGCAGTCATGGGTTTCTCCCGTATGGGTGCGCCAAGCGCACCAAAAGCCCGCACGAATGCTTCGGTGCGCTTGGCGCACCCTGCGGGGCGTAGTTGGCTTCGCTCTTCCCGGACTCAGGAGGGCAGGCCTTCGGCCTGTTTCGCGAATGAATTTGCGTCTGCAGGTTCAGTGGCGGCGCCATGCATATGGCTGGCCGCCAGGAAGCCGAACACCATGGCCGGGCCGAGGGTGGCGCCGGCACCCGGATAGGTGCGGCCCATCATCGAGGCGGCGGTGTTGCCGATGGCATAGAGGCCCTCGATGGGGCTGCGGTCTTCGCGCAGCACGCGAGCATGCACGTCGGTGAGCAGGCCGCCCTTGGTGCCGATGTCTCCGGCATCCACCTTCACGGCGTAGTACGGCGCTTTCACCAACGGGGCGAGGCAGGGGTTGGGCTGCACGCTGGGGTCGCCGTAGTAGCGGTCGAAGAGCGAATCGCCCTTGTGGAAATCTTCATCCCGGCCCGCCTGGGCCATGGGGTTGAAGCGCTCGACGGTACGCAGCAGGCCGGCGGGATCGACGCCGATCTTCGCGGCCAGTTCCGCCAGGCTGTCGGCCTTCTGGTAGTAGTTGCGCAGGTTCTTCGGCAGCCGGCCGTCGGGCATGGCGTAGCCCGGCAGCAACGCGCCGCAGGGGTACTTGCGGCGGAACTCGGCATCGAACACCAGCCAGCAGGGCACGCTGCGGGCGCCTTCGCTGTCGTGCTGGTACATCGCATAGACGATATCGGTGTAGGGGGCTGCCTCGTTGACGAAGCGCTGGCCGGCCGAGTCCACCATGATGCAGCCGGGCAGGGTACGTTCGACGAACAGCGCGCGCTGCTTTTCTTCGCCCTCAACGAAAGTGGTCGGTGCCCACCAGCTGTGGTCCATCAACGCAGTGGCCGCGCCCAGGGCCTGGCCGGCGCGGATGGCATCACCGGTGTTGCAGGGCGGCGTGGCGCTCCAGCTGCTACGGGACGGCTGCGGATGATGCTGGCTACGCATCTCCTGGTTGCGCTCGAAACCACCGGCGCCGAGCACCACGCCACGACGGGCGCGGATCAGCAGGCGGCGGCCAGCGCGCATGACTTCGGCCCCCACCACCCGGCCGTTTGCCTCGATCAGCCGTTCCAGGCGGCAGCCGAGCCAGAGCGGCACGTCGCGATCCAGCAGCGAACAGCGCAACGCGCCGATCAACGCATTGCCCAGGGTGAGGAAGCGGTCGCGCTTCGAGCGCAGGCGCCCCGGCAGATCGCGCCAGTAACGCCAGAGAATCTTCAGGGTCAGGCCGAACCAGCCGGGGCCACGGCAGAGCAACACCTGGGCTTCCTTCATGGTCATCGCCACGCGGCCCATCATCAGGGTGCCGGGAGAAGGCTCGCGCATCTGGGCGAACGCATCGCCGAGCAGACGCGCATCGAAGGGCATCGGGTCCATGGAGCGGAAGCCGGGCTTGCCGCCCGGAACCTCCGGGTAGTAGTCGGCATAGGCCGGCTGCGACTCGAAACGCAGCCGCGAATGCTCTTCGAGGTAGCGCACCACCTTGTGACCGTGCTCGACGTAGGCCTCGATGCGGCCGTCGTCGATCTCGCCGTGGGTCACGGCGCGGATGTAGGCAATGGCTTCTTCCGCCGAATCCCGCCCGCCGAGAGCCTCCATGCGGTGGTTGCAGGGTATCCAGATACCGCCACCGGATACCGCCGAGGTCCCGCCGTAGCGGTCGCTCTTCTCCACCACCAGCACCTTCGACCCCAGGTCATGGGCACGCAGGGCGGCGGTCATCGCGCCGGCTCCCGATCCCACCACCAGCACGTCGCAACTGTGGTCCCACTGCAGGCTGTTCGCGCTCATCGGGTCGCTCCCTTGTTGTTCTGTATGCGCATTCCAGCCGGATTCTCGACAGCCCTTCTCGCCGCAACATCGTCCGTTGGGACTAACGGCCAGCCAAGTCGCCCGAACCGATCCGCGTAGTCTTTTTGGACGATGTTGCGCCCCCTCGCTGACCACATATTCAGGCCGCCTCATTCACCAACCCTTAGGTGTGGTCCGCGTGCGGCTGCGCCACGACTCCCCGGAGAGGGACCCGATGATAAGAACAACAATCGACAACACTGGAACTCCGCTCGGCAGGGCAATCCAAATCGCCTTGGTGGGCCTGCTCGGCGGGCTGGCCACACAGAGCCAGGCAATGAGCTTCAACCCCAATCCCGATATCAAGGTCGACTGGGATACCACCCTGAGCTATGGCATGGCCTGGCGCCTGGAGGACCGCGATCATCAGTTGAGCGACGAGGCACGCAACCCCGACGGCAATGACGGCGATAACGCCTTCGACAAGGGCAGCCTGATCAACAACCGGATCAGTTTCCTCAGCGAAGCCAACCTCAGCTGGCGCGAGGATTTCGGCATTTTCGTGCGCGCCACCGGCTTCTACGACGCGGTCTATGACCAGGGCAACGACAACGGCACCGGCACCTCCAACTGCTTCGCCGGCGGCAAGTGCTCACGCCCCGACCGCTTCTCCGATGAGACCATCGACCAGCACCGCGACGACCTGCGCTTCCTCGACTACTACGCCTACGGCACCTGGGATCTGGGCGGCCACGCCTTCAACCTGCGGGTTGGCGACCAGGTGGTGAGCTGGGGCGAGAGCCTGTTCTACCAGGGCATCTCCTCCGCACAGAGCCCGGTGGACGCGACCAAGGCCACCAGCCCCGGCGTAGAGGTCAAGGAAATCCTCCTGCCCGTCGGCCAGGTATTCGCCCAGTTCAGCCTGACCGACGACCTCAACCTGCAGGCCTACTACCAGTACGAGTGGGAGGAGACGCAACTCTTCGGTGTTGGCAGCTACCTGTCCACCACCGACTTCATCGACGAAGGCGGCTTCAACGATGCCACCGGTTTCGTGCGCCGGTTGCACGACGATAAACCGTCCGAAAGCGGCCAATACGGTGTGGCCATGACCTACACCGCCGAGTCGCTGAACAACACCGAGTTCGGCCTCTACTACTCGCGCTTCCACGCCAAGACGCCGATGCTCGACTTCCAGACCGACCTGGGCAGTTACCGCGCGCGCTACTTCGACAATATCGACCAGTACGGCTTCAGCTTCGCCACGGTACTCGGCGACACCAGCTTCGCCGGTGAAGTGAGCTACCGCGATGGCCAGCCGGTGCTGGTGAACAACGCCTTCAGCAGTGCCGTGCGCGCCCAGACGCTGCAAGCACAGACTTCGCTGATCCATGTGGTCGGCCCCACCTCATTCGCCGACAACACCACCCTGGTCGGTGAGCTGGTCTACAACACCGTGCTCGACAACGACGAGTCGGCGCCCTTCAGCCCCTTCCCCGGTTTCAGCATTCCGGGCACCGACACCCTGGTCGGCGACCGCGACGCCTGGGGTTACACCGTGCAGGCCTCGTTCGACTACAACAACGTGTTCAGCGGCTGGGACCTGACGGTACCTATCACCTACAGCACGGCGGCACAGCACGACAGCGCCCTGCTCGGTTCGATCAACGACGGACAGGGTGACGACCGCATGAGCGTCGGCACCAACTGGCGCTATCTCGGCAACTTCTCGGTCGAGGCGCTCTACAGCGCCTACCTCGGCAATGCCAACAACGCGTCACTCGCGGACCGCGACAACATCGCCCTCACCTTCAAGTACCGCTTCTGAAGCCCCCACGGAGGAGCGCAGCATGTCCATGATCACTCCCACCCTGTTTCGCACGGCCCTTGCCCTCGCCCTGTTCGGCTGCAGCCTGGCCAGCCATGCCAGGGTCAGCGAATCGGAGGCCGCACGCCTCGGCCAGGACCTCACGCCGATGGGCGCCGAGAAAGCCGGCAATGCCGACGGCAGCATTCCGGCCTGGAGCGGCAAATGGCGCGGTACCCCGCCCCACGTGAAGTTCGGCGGTCCCGGCAGCCCCTATCCGGACCCTTACGCCGACGAGAAGCCGCTGTTCGTTATTACCGCGCAGAACATGGACCAATACGCCGACAACCTGTCTGACGGCGAAAAAGCCCTGCTCAAACGCTACCCCGACACCTTCAAGATGCCGGTCTATCCGAGCCACCGCGACTTCCGCCTGGACGCGAAGATGGAGGAGTTCATCAAGAAGAACGCGCTGCAGGCCGAACTGTCTGCGGATGGCTACGGCACCAACAATGCCTGGGGCGCATCACCGTTCCCGATTCCGAAGAACGGCACCGAGCTGATCTTCAACCACACCATGCAAGGCCGCGCCGCCACCGAGGAAGCCACCTACGTGCAGGCGGTCAACTACGCCGACGGCAACAAGGTGTTCGAGAAGGTCAACTACAAGATCTATTCGATCTGGTCGTCGTCCGACCATGACCTCAGCAACTCCGAAGGGATCCTCTCGCACTTCCTGCTGACCAGCCTCGAACCGGTCCGCAAGAAAGGCGAGATCGTCGTCGGCCACGAGTACATCAACGCCGTCACCCAACCCCGCCAGGCCTGGCAATACGCGCCCGGACAGCGCCGCGTGCGCCGCGCCCCCACCGTTGGCTACGACTCGCCCACCGGCGCCGGCGGCTTCCGCGTGTACGACGAGGACCGCCTGTTCAACGGCGCGACTGACCGCTACGACTGGACAATCGTCGGCAAGAAAGAGGTGTACATCCCGTACCACAACTACAAGATCGACGACCCCAGCGTAAGCCACAAAGAGCTGCTCTCCAGCGCTGGGCACATCAACCCCGAATACATGCGCTACGAGAAACACCGCGTCTGGGTGGTAGAGGCCAAGCTCAAGCCGAGCGCCCGGCATATCTACGCCAAACGCGTGCTCTACCTCGACGAAGACAGCTGGGCCGCCGCCCTGGCCGACAACTACGACAGCCGCGGCCAGTTCTGGCGGACCAACATGCAGACGTCGATCTACGCCTACGACATGCAGCGCTTCCACGCCCGCCTGGGCATGTACCACGACCTGATCGCCGGCTCGTACATGGTCGACCGCCTGCTCGACGAACAGAAACCCGCGCTGCTCAATGCCAGCAATTTCAGCTCCAGTGACTTCACCCCCGGCAATCTGCGCAAACTGGGTACGCGCTGATGCCTGGTTCCGGCTGGCGCCATAGCGCCAGCCGGACTGCCCACCCGACGCTTGCATGCCATCCATCAGGAGCCTTACGCCACCTCCCCCTTGCACCTGGCGTGCATGAAAACAACAAGGAAAGCCAGACATGACGATGCGTGCCCCTCTCCGGCCGATTTTCGCACTAGCACTCATTGCAGCCCTGCCCCCGGTATTGCGGGCCGAAGAATCCGCGACGCCTCCTGTCCACCCCGGCTTCGCTTTCGAAGCCAGCAACTTTCCTTCAGCAGCCACCAGTCAGCGCCTGTACGACGAGCTCGACTATCAGCGGGCGGTACAGGCCTACATCTGGGGCCAGCCACTGGTCGGCCTCGCCGCCATAGCCGAAGGCGCGCGCCGGATCGGCATCCAGCCGAACGAGCTGTTCGTCTTCGACCAGGGTCTGAAGGTCAACCAGGCGCTGCAAACCGGCAACGACGACGTCATCTACTCGTTCAGCTATTTCAACCTCAAGGACAGCGGTCCCCTGATCGTGGAGATTCCGAAGGGAAACCAGTCCGGCGTCCTGCTGGATGCCTGGCAACGACCGATCGAAGATGTCGGCCGGATCGGTCCGGATCGCGGCGAGGGGGGCAAGTACCTTATCGTTCCGCCCGGCTATACCGGCGCGCTCCCCGACGAGGGTTACATCATTCGCAACGCGGCCACCTTCAACGGCCTGCTGTTCCTGCGTGCAGTGCGCACCCCTCGGCAGACGCAGGAGAGCGCCGTGGAACGCCTGGCGCAGAGCAATCTCTATCCCTATGCGCAGCATGCTTCGCCGCCGCCTCTGCGCATGCGCAAGATGGGCCTCGACGACTATGACGGCCTGACTCCGAAGGGCCTGGACTACTTCGAACTGCTCGCCCTCCGCGTACGCGAAGAGGTCGGCGAGGAGCGCGACCGGATCATGCTCGACATGCTTGCCAGCCTCGGCATCGAGTCCGGTCGGCCCTTCACACCGGATGCCCGCATGCAGCGGACCCTGGATGAAGCCGAGCGCACCGGCCGGGTCATGGTCGCCAACCTGGAGATCAACCCACGCAATCCGCGCCGCGCGATCTTTCCCGGCACACAGTGGCGAAACGGCACCGGCATGACCCACTACACCCAGGAGCGCGGCTCAGTGACCGAACTTGACGAGCGCGCCGCGCTGTTTCGCTTCGGCTTCGGCATGCACAAGTTTCTCGCCCCCGGCTTCAAGCCGGTTCCTGGCAAAGGCGCGGCCTACGCCATCGCTTACCGTGACGGACAGAACCGCTACCTCGTGGGCGACAAGACCTACCGCCTGCATGTACCCGCCGCGGTGCCGGTAGCCGACTATTGGTCGATCACCGCCTATGACGCGGACAGCTTCAACTTCGTCGACAACCGGCAAGAGCGTCCTTCGCTTTCCTCGCTGCAGGATCTGGCGCGTAACGCCGACGGCTCGATCGACCTGTACTTCGGCCCGCAAGCCCCCGCTGGCGAGGACAGCAACTGGATCCAGACCATTCCGGGCAAGGGTTTCCTGCTGTTGCTGCGTCTGTTCGGCCCGACGCAACCCTTCCATGACGGCAGCTGGGTACTCGGTGACGCCAGCGCGATTCCCGCGTCGGAACTGGCCTCCAGTCAAGATTGAGTTCGAGCACCCGCGAGGTCTCCATGCACACATCCATCCATGCATTTGCCGCGATTCGTCGCAGCCTCTCGACGTCGTCCCTGCTCCCGGCTCTCGCGCTCGCCGCGTTGTGCCTCATCCAGGCTCCGCTGGTACAGGCCGGTGACGCAGCTATGGAGCAGATCGACCCGACCCTGACACCGACCGAAATCCGCCAGTTGAGCAAGCAGGCCTTCTTCTGGGGCATGCAGCAGGCGGGCTTCTATGAGCTGCGCTACCTGTTCACCCAGCAAGACAAGGCGCCGACCTACCGCGGGCTCAATCGCCTGCAGCACGGCCGCCAGTTATTCACCGCCAAGCAACGCTTCGCCACCACGCCGAATGCCTCGACCCTGTACTCCGGCGGCTTCTTCGACCTGCGCGAAGGGCCGGTGGTGGTCCTCTCCCCCGAGGTGAAGGACGGCCGCTACTGGAGTATCCAGGGCATGGACCAGTACGCCCGCTGGTTCTTCATGAGCGGCAGTCCGTTCAGCGGCAACGCTCCGCAGCAATATCTGATCGTCGGTCCGGACTGGAACGGCAGCTTCCCGGCCGGTTTCAGCGCCACCCAGATCGTCCGCGCGCCATCCAACGCCATCGTGATGACGCTGCGCCTGGCTGTGAAAGACAAACACTCTGCGGCGGACCTGGCCGCCGCCGGCAAGATCATGGACGGCGTGGCCATCCTCCCGCTCACGCTCTGGCTGCAGCACGACCGCCAGGCACCGGCCCTGGAAAAGCAGCCAATCGTCAAGGCTGGCTACGCCAGCTTCCCGCGCATGGCGCAGATCGGCGACCTGACCCGAGGCATGACGCCGATGGATTACCTGCAACTGGTCAGCCTGGTGCTCAACGATGCCTCGATGACCCCGCGCCGCGACTCTCAGAAGGAACTGGAAACCCTGCGCGACCTGGCGCGCATCGGCCTGCGCCCGGGCGTGATATTCGACCCCGCACGTCTCAGCGACAGCCAACGCAGCGCCCTTGAAGCAGGTTTCCTCGAAGCGCGCCAGCAGGCGCGCCAAGCCTTCCAGCACGCCTTGCGCGACATGAACGGCTGGAAGCTGCAAACCAGCCTCGGCTACGACGACAACGATTACGTGCTGCGCGCTGGCGCCGCCGAGATCGCCTGGGGCAGCCCCGTTCCCTACCAGTCGCACACCATCGCCTACGGCCTGCAGGATGCCGACGGCCAGCCTCTCGATGGCCGGCACCGCTACACCCTGACCTTCGACCTCGATCAGTTGCCGCCCGTGACCGAATTCTGGGAGCTGCCGATCTATGACGACTACGGCTATTTCGTCGACAACCCCATCGACCGCTACAGCGCCACCAGCTACATGCAGCGCAACGGCGATTTCGCCGTCCACGACGGCAAGCTCACCTTCTACCTGCAAAGCACCCGGCCAGACATCCCGGAGCAGGCGCGCAACTGGTTGCCAACCCCGAGCAGCGGCCAGTTCCGTCTGGCGCCGCGCTTCTACGGGCCGACGTCGGCCCTGATCGACGGCTCATATCCCATGCCGAAGATCGTCCGCGTGCCCGACTGACACACGCACCCGATAGTCGATCCTCCGGATCGACTTCACCAACCCGAGCAGGAGCCTTGCATGCCCCGTCTCACTCAACTTGGACTCACCTTCTGCCTGTCATTCGGCCTGCTGGGTGGAACGCCCCAGGCGAACGTTCTCGACGCTGAGCAGAAGCTCATCGGTGAGGCGTTCTACTACACCTATCCGCTGTACAAGCTGTCCGACTACCGCTGGATCGCCCTCAACGACGCGACAGCCCGTACCCATACCCAGCTCAACAAGTTCGCCCACTCGCGCGAGATCACGACGCCGGAAGATCGCTGGGCCAATGCCCCCATCGTCGATGCGCTTTACTCGACCGCCTGGATGGACCTCGCCAGCGGCCCGGTCACCTTGCACGTACCCGATACGGGCAAGCGCTACTACGTGCTCACCCTGATCGATTTCTACAGCAACACCTTCTCCTATACCGGTACGCGCGCGACCGGCAATGCTGCTCAGCGCCTGTGGCTGGTCGGGCCTGACTGGAAGGGCGAGGTGCCGGCGGACGTGCGCCTGGTGCGGGCGCCAACCAACGATGTCTACGTGAACCTGCGGGTGCTGGTGGATGGCAAAGCCGACCTCCCGGCGGCGCACGCCGTGCAGGATGGCTTCCGGATCGAGCCCGTCAGCACGGCCAGGGCCAACGCGCCGGCTCGCCCCCAGCCCCTGCGCGACGATGCCGAACGCTATCTGCAGGTGGTCAACCAGATGCTCGAGCTGGACCCACCGCCGCCGGAGCAGCGTCAGAAACTGCAGGCGTTCGCCAAGGTTGGCGTCTGCGGCAAAGCCTGTAGCTGGGACAAGCTGCCCACCTCGCAGCAGCAGGCCTGGCGCATAGCGCTGCCGAAACTGCAGGCTGCCTTCATGCAGACCTACCTCCAAATCAGTGCGGCCAACAGCTGGATCGACTACAGCCCGCCCGGCTCGCTGCTGGGTACCGACAAGCAACGGGACTTCCAGCAGCGGGCCTACGCGCTTGCCCTGGGCATGGGCATGCTGGGCCTGCGCCGGGAAGAGGCCAACTACTGGATCACCCTGCGTGACGAACAGGGCCAGGCCCTGAAAGGTGATGCCCGCTACCGCTTGCGCCTGCCACCCGGCGGCCTGCCCGCACAAGCATTCTGGTCGATCAGCCTGTACACCGCCGGCAAGGATGGACAGTTCCTCTACGCCAACCCATTGAAGCGCCACCACCTGGGTGATCGCACCGGCCTCACCGCCAATCCGGACGGCAGCGTCGACATCATCCTGCAGCCGCAGCCGCCTGCCGAGCTTCACAGCAACTGGCTGCCAACTCCGGCCGATGGCCAGGAATTCGAACTGTTCGTTCGCGCCTACATCCCCACGTCCGAGGTACTGGCGGGCAGCTTCAAGATGCCACCGGTGCACCGGCTGGACTGACCCTGGCGAGCCGGCAATACCGGCTCGCTGATCCCGGGCATGCCGGGAGGCGAACGCCACAATGGCGCCGCTGCCCGGCAGTAGTTGCAACAGCACCTTGTTAGACCTGAAACAAACCGTCCGTTAGGTCAGCTTTTCCAAGCAGCCCCACCTCACGAGGAAACAATAATGAAAACGCTGTTGAGCGCCGGTATTGGCGCGGCCGCCCTTGGTCTCTCCCTGCAGGCCAGTGCCTTGAACATTCTCCTGACCAACGACGACGGCTGCCGCGCTCCCGGCATCGATGCCGTGTACCAGGAGCTGGTCGCCGCCGGCCACCAGGTGACCCTGGTGGGTCCGCAGAACGACAGCAGCGGCATCGGCGCCGCCAGCGTGGTGGTGCCAGGCCAGGCCGTAGCCGTCACCCAGCTGGCCCCGGGCAAGTACTGCGTAGGCGCCCCCGCCGACTACACCCCACCGGCCGGCAAGACCTCAGCCATTGGCACCCCGGTGGACGCGGTGAACGTCGGCCTCGACCTGTTGCTGAAAGACAACCGCCCGGACCTGGTGGTCTCCGGCACCAACTTCGGCGACAACGTCGGCCCGCTGACGCAGATGTCCGGCACCGTCAACGCCGCCGTGCGCGCCATGTTCAAGGGCATACCGGCGGTGGCCGTGTCCACCGCCATCGACCTGCAACTGTTCGCCCAGGACCCGCAGGCCGGCTACCAGAAAACCCTCGACGCCATGGACGACACCGCGCGCTTTGCCGTCCGCGTGATCGACCGTGCGGCCGGCGTCGGCGCCGAGGCCCGGCGCATCTGCGACAAGAGCCACGGCAAGGCCAAGCCTCACTGCGAGACCAACGTGATCGGCCTGCCGGGCACCACCGGGCTGAACATCAACTACCCGGCACTGGAAGCCGGTCAGGTGACGGGCGTCGCCTTCGCCCCCATCGGCGACTGGGGCAATGTGGCATTCGCCCCGCAACAGGGTGCCGATGGCGTGGTGCGGGTCAACCTGGTCCCGCCGCCCGCCCCGACCGCCGAACAGAAACAGGCCGACGCTTACCAGCTCGGCCTCGGCAAGGCAGTGATCACTGTGATCGACGGCAACCTCACCGCCTCGGCCATCATGCAGGCTCAAACGAAGCTGATGCTGGAAGGGGTGAAACCCTGAGCATTCGCTGATTGAAAAAACAGCCCCGCGAGCATGCGGGGCTTTTTTGCGTGTGCGAAAGGCCTGGTGATTCGCAGCAAAGCGTAGCCCGGTTGAAATCCGGGAGTAGCGGAGGGACTTTCCCCGGATTTCATCCGACTACGGAACTGGTTCAAAGATCAATCGGAGGGGCAGGCCTTGCCACCAAGATCTTCATAGAAGGGGCGAATTCATTCGCCCCTACAGGAATGTCGAGTATCGAGTCAGGCAAACACCGTCGGTTGGTTCAGCACGCAGCGAATCCCGCCCGGCAGCCCCATGCTGGCCACGCACTGGTTGCAGTGGGTGCAGCCGCTGCGCCAGGTTGCGCCTTCGTCCTGCAGGCGTTGCGGCAGGTGCGGGTCATTGAGCAGAGCGCGTCCCAGGGCGAGGAAGTCGAAGCCTTCCTCCACCGCACGCGCCATGCCGTCGGCGCTGGTCACGCCGCCCAGGTACACCAGGGGCATGGATACCGCCCGGCGCATCTGACGGGCCAGTTCGAGGAAGTAGAGTTCCTCGAACGGCAGGTCCGGGAAGCTCGCGCCGCCGAACCATTTCATCGCCGTGCGCTGCAACGGGTTCTTCTCCAGCGGCACCATCTGTTGCAGCGGGCTGTCGCCACGGAAGAGGAACATCGGCGTGCGACTGACCAGCCCGCCGCTCATGACGATCGCGTCCAGCCCCGCCTGCTCCAGCAATAGCGCGGCCTGACAGGCTTCCCCTATGTCCAGGCCGCCCTTGAAACCGTCGCTCAGGTTGAGCTTGGCAAGGATCGGGAAATCCCGTCCCACGGCGCTGCGGACCGCCGCCAGCACCTGCAGCGGCAAGCGCATGCGGTTTTCCAGACAGCCACCGTAAGTGTCGCGACGCTTGTTCAGCGCCGGGGAGATGAACTGGCTGAGCAGGTAGCCATGCCCCATGTGGATTTCGACGGCATCGAATCCCGCGTCACGTACCAGGCTGGCTGCCGCCGCGTACTCGGCGACGGTGCGGCCGATATCGGCGCTGTCCATGGCGCCGCCGAAGGGAATTCCGGAGAACAGCCCGTACTGGTTGATGCAGGCGCTGGGGCCGCGCGGACGTGGGATGGTGCGCGGGCGATTGCGGCTGAAATAGCCGCAGTGGGCAAGCTGGGCAGAGATGGCGCCCCCTTCGGCATGCACCGCTGCAGTCAGGCGCTGCAACTGCGGGAAGATGCCGGCGTGCATCCACATCTGGTCGGGGAAGGTCAGGCCATCCGGGGAGACACCGCAATAGGCCACCGTGGTCAGACCGACACCGCCCCGCGCCATGGCGGCGTGATGGCGGATCAGGTCGTCGCCCGGAATCCCGCCCGGGCACATGCCTTCGAAGGTGGCGGTCTTGATCAGGCGGTTGCGCAGTTGAAGGCCGGCCAGGCGAGCCGGCTGCCGCAGGGTATCCAGTTGCGGGCTCATGCCGGCTCCCGTGCGTCGAAGGGGACGAATTCGGCGACTTCCAACTCGAAGCCGGACACCGCCTTGTAGCTCACCGGAAAACTCAACAGACGCATCTTGCGCACACCCACGTCGCGCAGGATCTGCGCACCAACGCCCAATGTGCGCTGCGGGAAGCTGGGCGGACGTGGCTTCTGCGAGCCATGCTGGAGCTGCTCGATCACCGCCGTCGGGGTTTCCTGGTGCGCCAGCAGCACCACCACGCCTGCGCCCTCCTCCGCCACCTTCGCCAGGGAGCGCTCGAGGTTCCAGTGGTTCGGGTGGGTGTCGAGCAGATCGCGCAGGGTCTCCACCGACTGCACCCGCACCAGCGTGGGCCGGTCGCGGCGGACTTCACCACGAACCAGGGCCAGGTGCAACTGCCCCTGGTAGTCGTCTAGGTAGGTGATGGTGCGGAACTCGCCGTGGCGGGTGCGGATGGGGTACTCGCCCGAGCGGCGAATAGTGCCCTCGTGGAGGATGCGGTAGTGGATCAGGTCGGCCACGCTGCCCAGGGGCAAGCCGTGGCGCTGGGCGAAATCGCGCAGCGCCTGGCCACGGGCCGGTTCGCCCTGTTCGTCAAGAATGCTGACCAGCACGGCGGCCGGCATCAGGCCGGCGAGCCGCGCCAGGTCGCAGGCCGCTTCCACATGGCCGGCCCGCTGCATCACGCCACCGGGCTGGGCACGCAAGGGGAAAATGTGACCGGGCTGCACCAGGTCGGCGGCGCTGCTGGCCGGGTCCACGGCGACTGCGACGGTGCGGGCGCGGTCGGCAGCGGAAATGCCGGTGGACACGCCGCTGCGCGCCTCGATGGACAGGGTGAAGCCCATGCCGTGGCGGGCCCGCGAGTTGGGCACCATGAGTTCCAGGCCGAGGGCCTTGCAGCGCTCCTCGGTCAGGGCAAGGCAGATCAGCCCGCGCGCCTCGCGCGCCATGAAGTTGATGGCGGCGGCATCGGCATGGCCAGCGGCAATCACCAGCGAACCTTCGCCCTCCCCCTCATCGTCGGTCACCACCAGCATGGCGCCGCTGGCCATGGCTTCGATCAGTCGCTGCGGGCTGTTCATTTTCGTTTCCTCAGTTCAATGCCTGGCGCAGGTCGGCAGCCGCCGCTTCCAGTGCTGACTGCGCCTTTTCGACGAACGCGGCCATGCTGATGAAGCCGTGGATCATGCCATCGCAACGCTCCAGGCGAACCTTGACCCCGGCCTGCTGCAGACGCCTGGCGAAGTCTTCGCCTTCGTCGCGCAGGGGGTCGTATTCGGCAGTGATCAGGGTGGTGGCCGGCAGGCCGGCGAGGTCTTCGGCACGCAGGGGCGAAGCCAGGGCATCGTCGACCAGCTCGGCGCGGGGCAGGTATTGGTTCCAGAACCAGCGCATCTGCTCGTACGTCAGGAAGTAGCCGTCGGCAAAGGCTTCGTAGGAGGCGCTGTCGCAGCGGGCATCGGTGACCGGATAGAACAGGCACTGGTAAGCGATGCGCGGGGCCTTGCGGATTTGCGCCAGGCGGCTCACAGCGATGGCCAGGTTGCCGCCGGCGCTGTCTCCGGCCACGGCCAGGCGACAGGCATCGAAGCCCAGTTCACGGGCGCGCTCGGCCAGGTCGCAGATGGCGCGGTAGCAGTCGTGGGGCGCCGCCGGAAAGCGGCTCTCCGGCGCCAGGCGATAGGCCACCGAAACCACCACGGCATTGCACAGGCACGCGAGGCTGCGGCAGAGGTTGTCGTGGGTGTCGAGATTACCCATGACGAAACCGCCGCCATGGAAGTACACCAGCAGCGGCAGGTCGTCACGCTCCTCCGGTCGGTACAGTCGCGCATCCAGCTCGCCTTCGGCGCCGGCCAGCTTGAGGTTGCGCACCTCGAACAGGCGCTCGCCAGGCACTGGCGGCATCAGGTTGTCGCAGAACTGCCGGTATTGCAGCGGGTCGAGCTGGCTGTAGTCCGGTTGCGGCATGCCGCTGAACTGCTGGAGGACAGCTGCGATCTGTGGATCGAGGGACATGCTGGTGCTCCTTATGCGTCGGCCATCTGGAAGACCGGATTGGTCTCGTCGAGGATGCTGGCCAGGCGCCGTTCCAGCGCCGGCTTGAAGTTCTTGTGGGGCAGCAGCCAGAAGCGCCCGGCCTCGATACCGGCGACGACTTCGCGGGCCAGTTCGCGCGGGGCCATGCCCTGGCGGATGCTGCTGTCGAGCAGTGCGTCGAGCTGGCCGGCAGCGGCGCTGGCGGCCTGGTTGGAAGTCATGATGTCGCTGGCCACCGGGCCCGGGCAGAGCACGGACACGCTCACCTGGGCCTGGAGCATGGCCAGTTCGTAGTGGAGGGTTTCCGACAGGGCCACCACCGCCTGCTTGCTGACGGTGTAAGGGCCGAGCATCGGGCTGCACACCAGGCCGGCGAGCGATGCCGTGTTGACCACCTGGGCCGGGCGCTGCTGGCCGAGCAGCAGCGGAACGAAGCTGCGGATGCCGTTGATCACGCCGCCGAGGTTGATGTCCAGCAGACGCTGCCAGCGGTCTGCGCCGATTTCCCAGCTGAAGCCGGTCTGCATGACTCCGGCGTTGTTGAACAGCAGGTCGACGCCGCCAAAGCGTTCCACCGCCAGATCACGCAGCTGATCCACCTGGGCCGCATCGCCCACGTCGGCCACCCGGCTTACTACCTCCACGCCCTGCCCCTGCAGATGCTCGGTGAGGGCCGCCAGGCGCTGCCCGTCGACGTCGCTCAGTACCAGGCGCAATCCCCTCGCGCCCGCTTCTTCCGCCAGGCCGCTGCCTATGCCGCCTGCCGCACCGGTGATCACCGCCACCTGGCCCTGTTCGATTCGCATGGCTGACGCTCCTGCCTCTTGTTGTAGTGGCCGCCAGTAGAGCGGCTCCGGCTCGCCACTCCATCGTCCGAGCGGACGAGGCTGCAGGTCAGCCAGCGACTTGCAGCACCTGTTTACGTCGCGCGTGCCCGTGCTGGAGCCGATCGTGGGCGCTGGCCACGTCGCTCAGGGGCAGCAGGTCCAGCGCGGGTGGCCGTACCCGGCCGGCGGCCAGCAGGCTGGCGATGCGGCCGAGCAATTCACCGCTGGGCATGCGGCTGTAGGCCACCGCCGTGCGCAGGCCGCGTCGGGCCGCCTCGGCGTGATCGGGACCGGCATCGCCCGGGGCCAGGGTGAGGATGGCGACCAGGGCGCCGCCCGGCCGCAACAGGTCGAGCCCGTTCGGCAGGCTGCCCCCACCGATGCAGTCGAGCACCAGGTCTACGCCCTCCGGAGCCCAGCGGCGCAGGGCCCCGTGGATATCGCCGGCACGGTAATCGATGGCGAGTTCGGCGCCCGAGGCCTTGGCCTGGCCGGCGTTATCGGCGCTACAGGTGGTGGCGATGCGCGCACCGGCACAGCGGGCGAACTGAATGGCGAATCCACCCACCGCACTGCCGCCGCCATGCACCAGCACGGTCTGGCCGGGACGCAGGGCGCCCTCTTCGAGCAGGCCGGTCCAGGCCGCCAGTGCTGGCGTCGGCACAGCGGCGGCAGCGGCGAAGTCGAGGTTCTCCGGCATCGCCACCAGGGAGGCACGGGAGACGCAGGCGTACTCGGCGTAGGAGCCCCACTTGCCGGCGCCGACATCGCTCTGGGCGAACACCCGGCTGCCCAGCGGCAGGTCGTCCACGCCCTCGCCCAACGCGACTACGGTTCCAGCCAGGTCGAAGCCGAGGACGAAGGGAAAGCGATAGTCGAGGAAGGCACCCAGGTAGCCCTCGCGGCATTTCCAGTCCGCCGGGTTCACCCCGGCACACACCACTTGCACCAGCACTTCGCCGGGGCCGGGTTGTGGACGTTCCAGTTCCTTGAGTTGCAGGACTTCGGCTCCGCCGAGGCGTTCGATCACCACTGCACGCATGCGTGTCTCCAGGTCAGCTTTCTGAGAATTCGGCGGCCCGAGCCAGCAGGCTCTGCTGGAAGGGACAGAAGGCATGGGCGATGGCGTCCACCGCCCAGTCCGGGCAATCGGGGTCGAACCAGCGGTCCACCCAGGCCCAGTGATAGGGATGGCTGAGGTATTCGCCCAGCAGGTCCTCGACCCGGGCGAACTCCTGCTGCCAGACGTGAGTCCAGGGCGACGGGGACGTCACCCGCGACAATTGCCAGTTGCGGATGCCCGGCATGTAGCCGGGCATCCGCAGAAGGTCCTGCTCCAGTGCTGCGCGCTGCTCCATTGCCTGCGGGCGTACCCGCAGCAGCAGCGTGCGCCAGGCACCGCCGGTCAGGGCCGGTTCTCTGAGCCCGCCACCGATGCGCTGGTACGGGATGCGCTGGAATCCGGCGATGCCCGGCAGGTGGCTGAGGATGTCGTCCAGGGCGACAGGGGGCGACTCCGCAAACAGCAGGTCGAGGGTGCAATCGGCGGCGCCCCAACTGCCCGGCAGGTTCTGGCCGAACCCCAGGTACAGCAGGTCGGGCAGTGCCTGCAGGCGCTCACGCAGCAGAGAGTCCAGGACGGAAGGATCGCTATCGGCGGACAGCGTCAGTTGCAGGGTTTCACTCCACATGGGGCGCCTCCAGTGGCAGCCCTGCCGGGCCGAGCACGTGACGGCGACGGCCTTCGCCGTGCGATTCCACCTGGTCCCAGAAGGCGCGGACTTCCTCGCCCGCACCACTGCGCATGGCGTAGTAGGCCCAGACGTCGGCCACCTGCCAGAGCAGCCAGAGGGTGTTCACCTGTCCGGGAATCTCCACGGGTGGCGACACCCAGCGCCGCTCCAGGGTCAGGCCACGGGCGGCGCAAGCCGGCAGGTAAAGCTGGTCCAGGGCCTCCAGCACCGGCGCAAGGCGCGCGGGGGCGAGCGGAATCTCATCGAGTATGTGGATCACCCTTGGGCGCTCCCTTTTGTTGTTCTTCCGCGCAGTAGAACCGTGGCGCCAGCCGGGGCCATCGTCCGATCAGACGATGCCGGGAAATGCTGGCACCGCAGAATCCGGTCGGTGCACGCGCTGCAACGGTCTGCCTGAATCGGATGCAGCCCTCCAGAACCCCGATGGGAGAAGAACAAGATGAGTACCCTGCACCGCATCGAAGCCAAGCAGCTGGAGCCCCGTTACGCGCGTGGCTGGCACTGCCTGGGCCTGGCCAGCCAGTACCGTGACGGCAAGGCCCACCGACTGGATGTATTCGGCACCCGCCTGGTGGCCTTCGCCGGAGAGGACGGGCAGATCCGCATCCTCGATGGCTACTGCCCGCACATGGGGGCCGACCTGAGCCAGGGTTGCGTCGAGGGCGACGCGATCCGCTGCCCCTTCCACGAATGGCGCTGGCGCGCCGACGGCATCTGCGACGACATTCCCTACGCCAAGCGCATTCCGCCGCGGGCGAAGATCAAGTCCTGGCCGGTTTCCGAGCAGAACAAGCTGCTGTTCGTCTGGAACGACCCGGAAGGCAACCCGCCGATCGAGGAGCAGGCCATTCCGCGTATCGATGCCTGTTTCAGCGACGAGTGGGCGGAATGGGAAGTGGCCGAACTGAAGATCGACACAAACTGCCGCGAGCTGATCGACAACGTCTCGGACATGGCGCATTTCGATTCGGTACACGGCACCGGCCTCAACCACTTCAGCAATACCTTCGAGGGCCACAAGGCCGTGCAGGTGATGCGTGGCAAGAGCGCGCGGCTGTCCGGCGATGACGAGCTGACCACAGTGGCCACCTACTACGGCCCGGCCTACCAGATCACCGAAATGACCGGTGCCATGGGCGGCGTGCCGATCCACTCGATCCTGCTCAACTGCCACGTGCCCATCGACCTCAACAGCTTCACCCTGCGCTACGGCGTACTGGTGAAGAAGGTGCCGGGCCTGACCGACGAGCAGAACCGCGAGATGGCCCGGGTCTACGTGAAGCAGGCCCAGGACGCCTTCTACGAGGACGTGGCCATCTGGCACAGCAAGACCCGTGTCGACAACCCGTTGCTGTGCGACGGCGACGGTCCGGTCTACCAGCTGCGCAAGTGGTACGAGCAGTTCTACACCGACATCGCCGACCTGCCCTCCGGCATCGCCGAACCCCGCACCTTCGTAGTACTGGACGTCACCGAAACGGCCTGAACGCCGCCTACAGGTCCGGTCGTCTGCCGATCAGCGGAAGACGACCGGACTTGATGAAACGTCCCGTAAGTCTGTAAGTAGCATTCTAAAAAAATAAAAAGCGGTTCAGACATGGCACATAAACTCACGCACGAAGAGTTCAGCGGGATGCTCGGCAACCTCTATCAGGGGCCACTGGAAGACACCCCCTGGGCTAGCTTTCTCAACCAGTTGAAGCAGTACCTGCAAAGCAAATACGTCACCTTCATCCTGCGGCCACCGAGCGAGCAATCCGAAGGCCTGATGGTCAACACCACAGGCAGCTCCTCCGAGGTCACAGCGTCCTACAACAGGCACTTCTTCGCCCTCGACCCCTTCGTCGACCTGCCCAACCGGCAAGTGGTCACCAATAGCGAGTTCCTCTCGCGTACGGAGTGGGAAGAGTCGGACTTCTTCAAGAGCTTCCTGGAGCCAGTGGGGGTGTTCCACATCCTCGGCGCGGACATCCGCACCAACGACGGCGCCCAGTGCCGCATCCGCGTCAGCCGTGGCCGCGAGGACCCGGAGTTCACCGAGGACGACAAGGCGCTGGTGGCGCAGTTCATCCCGCACCTGGAACGCTCCATCAAGATCCACATGCAGCTGAACCGCATCGAGACCGAGCGTAACCTCTACGCCGGTGCGGTGGACCAGTTGGCTGTGGGCACCATCATCCTCGACGAGGATGGCAAGGTGCTACAGACCAACCGCGTGGCCGAGCGCCTGCTGCAGGACAAGGACGGGCTGAAGCTGGTCAACGATGGCCTGCAAGTGGGTAACCCACGGGATACCCAGGAGTTCCGCCGACTGGTCAAGCAGGCCCTGCAATCCCAGAAGAACAACCAGCCTTCGGTGGTGGAAGCCCTGCGGGTGCAGCGCCCGTCCGGCAAGGCGGACCTGGGCATCATCGTGCGATCGGTGCCCTTGTCGGCCTGGAACGAGGGCAAGCAATGCCCATCGGTGGTGATTTTCATCAGCGACCCGGAGCAGGAATCCAGCGCGCCCCAGGAAATCGTCAAGGCGCTGTTCGACCTGACCCCGGCCGAGGCCCAGCTGGCGATGCTGCTGGCCAACGGCCTGACCCTGGACGAAGCCTCCGACGCCCTGGGCATCAGCCGCAACACCGCACGGGCCCACCTGCGTTCGACCTTCTCCAAGACCGGTGTGACGCGGCAGACCATGCTGGTGCGGCTGATCCTGCGCAGCGTGGCGACGTTGGGTTGAGCGGTCTGCTCACGAACCGCGCCCGCACCTTTCGTCAGCAAGCTGACTCCTACAGCCGCACCAGCGGTTGCTGGATCTCCCCGGATTGTATACGGGCTACTCTCCGCCACCATCCTGTAGGAGCGAGCTTGCTCGCGAATCGCGCCCGCACCTTTCGCCAGCAAGCTGGCTCCTACAATGTCTCCCGCAGTCGCTTGACGTAGTCCATCCAGACGATGCCCCAGGTCCCGTTGCGCGCGACCCTCTTGCCCAACCGCCACGGGAGCCCGCCATGCGCAGCCTGCCCACCATCCTCAAGACCGAACTGCGCGCCAGGAGCGACTGGTTCCAGATCGAAGCCCTGCACCTGGAGTTCGCCAACGGCCAGCAGCGGGTTTACGAGCGACTGCGCGGCTCCGGCTATGAGTCGGTGCTGGTGGTGGCCCTGGTCGATCCACAGCAGGTCCTGCTGGTGCGCGAGTATGCCGTCGGCGTGGAGCAGCGGGTGCTGGGCCTGCCCAAGGGCGGGGTAGAACCCGGGGAGACCACGCTGCAGGCGGCCAATCGCGAACTGATGGAGGAAGTCGGCCTGCGCGCCGGACGCCTTCGTGAACTGGGCGTGCTGACCCTGGCGCCCGGCCACCTGTGCCACAGCTGCCGCGTGGTTCTGGCCGAAGACCTGCAACCCTGCACCGCCACGGGCGATGAGCCGGAACCCCTGGAGGTCTTGCAGGTAGCCCTGTCACAGCTGCCGGCCCTGGTGGCGTCGGGAGAGCTGCAGGAAGCGCGTGCCATTGCCGCGCTGTTCATGGCGCTCAGCAGATCGTCCCGGATCTAGTCCATTTGGACGAGGCAGCTTGTCGCAGCCCTTCCTAGTCTTGCCTCACAAGAAGATGTCCCTCCCTTGTAGAGGAATGACCATGACAATAAGAAAAAAGCTCTGTCTCTCCATCGCCATCTGCGCCTTTGGCGCTGCCTACACCGCAGTGCTGATGCGCCCGCTGCCGCAGCCCCTGGCTGCAACCCAGTACTGCCCATCCGCGTACCCCACCTGCGTCATCCCGGTTGCCAGCATAGGATCGATGTTGCGCTGATGACCGTTCTGCCGCGCGTCTGGGCGGATCAGCGCCGCTTGTCTCGCCCGACGGCCCGCGACCGGATGCCGCACAGCTGTCATGGCCCCCGCACACGGTGCCCATGCCACGCGCGTTGCGGCCTGGCGCCTGGCCCAGGCTCATCTGATATGGTTTTTGCCGTCTGATCTGAATCTGTTTTGCCCATCAGTGCCTTCCTATAGTCCGCCTCGCCGTAACAGCCTGATGGGCACTGATCATGAGCGAGAGAATTCCGGCGCAGGTCATCGAGGTCACCCCCGCCCTGCCCCCCATTGCCAGCAAACCCCTTTCCGCCTCCAGCGGCCCCATCCACACCCGCCGCTTCACCGGCCTCTTCCGCGACCTGCGCCGCTTCGGTGCGGGCCTTCTCTGTCTGCTCTTCTTCGGCACCCTCTGGCTCGACTGGGACGGTCGCCAGGCGGTGCTCTGGAGCCTGGAAGAGAGCAAGTTCTACATCTTCGGCGCCACCTTCTGGCCCCAGGACTTCATCCTGCTCTCGGGGCTGCTGATCATCTGCGCCTTCGGCCTATTCTTCATCACGGTGTTCGCTGGCCGCGTCTGGTGCGGCTACACCTGCCCGCAGAGCGTCTGGACCTGGATGTTCATGTGGTGCGAGCAGCTCACCGAAGGCGACCGCAACCAGCGCATCAAGCTGGCGGCCGCGCCCTGGAGCGCCAACAAGCTGCTGCGCCGTTCCGCCAAGCATGCCCTCTGGCTGACCATCAGCCTGGCCACGGCGATCACCTTCGTCGGCTACTTCACCCCGGTGCGTGACCTGGTGGCGAACCTGGTCACCTGGGAAATCGGCGGCACTGCATTGTTCTGGGTGATCTTCTTCGCCGCGGCCACCTATATAAATGCAGGCTGGATGCGCGAGCAGGTGTGCATCCACATGTGCCCCTATGCCCGCTTCCAGAGCGTGATGTTCGACAAGGACACCCTGATCGTCTCCTACGACCCGCGCCGCGGCGAGTCCCGCGGCCCGCGCAAGAAGGGCAGTGACCCGAAGGCCCAGGGCCTGGGCGACTGCATCGACTGCCAGATGTGCGTGCAGGTCTGCCCCACCGGCATCGACATCCGCGATGGCCTGCAGATCGCCTGCATCGGCTGCGCCGCCTGCATCGACGCCTGTGACTCGATCATGGACCGCATGGGCTACGCCCGTGGCCTGGTGGGCTACAGCTCGGAGCGCGCACTGGAAGGCGGCAAGACCCATCTGCTGCGCCCGCGACTGATCGGCTACGCCATCGCCCTGGTGCTGATGATCGTCGCCCTGGCCTGGCTGGGCGCCACCCGTCCGCAGCTGTCGGTGGACGTGATCAAGGACCGTGGCATGTTCCGCGAGAACGCCGCCGGCGAGATCGAGAACATCTACAACCTCAAGCTGATCAACAAGACCCAGCGCGACCAGCGTTACGTGGTGGAGTTGGAGGAAGCCCCCGGCTTCCGCTTGCAGGGCGAGCACGAGGTCAGCATCGGCGCTGGCGAGATCCTCTCGCTGCCGGTCTCGGTGGCACTCATCGACGACGAAGGCCCCGCCAGCTCCCGCCCACTGCGCTTCGTGGTGCGCAGCCTGAATGAGCCGGAAACCGCGGTCAGCGCCGGCAGCACCTTCGTCAGCCCGAGGCGCTGAAGCATGGGCCGGAACCATGGCGGCGTTCGCGCCGAGCGCTTAGAGTTGGGCACTGCCTTGCCGCTGCCCAGCCAGGAAAAGATGAAGCGCTACGAGAAATTCGCCGACGAGATCGCCGAACTGATCCGCACCGGGGTGCTGGCCCCGGGGCAGAAGGTGCCCTCGGTGCGGCACGCCAGCCGCACCTACGGCGTCAGCGCTTCCACCGTGTTCCAGGCTTATTACCTGCTGGAAAGCCGCGGACTGATCATCGCCCGCGCGCGCTCCGGCTACTTCGTCTGCGAACACGTGCGCCGCCCCCTGCCCGAACCCCGGCCGGGGCCACGGGAAGCGGCCACCACCGAGGTGGATGTCAGCGAACTGGTGTTCTCGGTGCTGAGCTCCATCAAGGACCCGGACACAGTGCCCTTCGGCTCGGCCTTTCCCAGCCCGGAACTCTTTCCCCTGCAGCGCCTGGCGCGCTCCATGGCCCATGCGGTCCGGGAGATGGACCCGCGCTCCACTGTGGCCGACATGACACCGGGCAACCATGCCCTGCGCCGGCAGATCGCCTTGCGCTACATGGTCGGCGGCCTGCCTCTGCCCATCGAGGAGCTGGTGATCTGCAACGGCGCCCTGGAAGCCCTCAACCTCTGCCTGCAGGTGGTTACCCGCCCCGGCGACCTGGTGGCCATCGAAGCGCCGGCCTTCTATGCCAGCCTGCAGGTACTCGAACGCCTGAAGCTCAAAGCGGTGGAGATTCCGCTGCACCCGCGCGACGGCATCGACCTGCAGGTGCTGGAAGACAGCCTGGAGCGCCTGCCGATCAAGGCCTGCTGGTTCATGAGCAACTTCCAGAATCCGCTGGGAGCGAGTCTCTCGGAGGACAAGAAGCGCCAACTGGCCACGCTGCTGGCCAGACACCAGGTGCCGATGATCGAGGACGACGTCTACGCCGAGCTGTACTTCGGCCAGCACGCTCCCAAACCGGTGAAGGCCTACGACAACGAAGGCCTGGTGATGCACTGCAGCTCCTTCTCCAAGAGCCTGGCACCTGGCTACCGGGTGGGCTGGGTCGCCGGCGGGCGCTTCGCCGGGCAGATCGAGCGGCTGAAGCTGATGACCAGCATCTCGGCCTCGGTGCCGGCCCAGGCCGCGATTGCCGATTACCTGCAACACGGCGGCTACGATCGTCACCTGCGTAAATTGCGCTACGCCCTGGAGAGTCAGCGCAACGCCATGCTCGCCGCCGTGGCGCGCCACTTCCCCGAAGAGACCCGCGTCAGCCGCCCGGAAGGGGGCTACTTCCTCTGGCTGGAATTTCCCGAGCAGGTGGATTCGCTACGCCTGTTCCAACTGGCCCTGGCGCAGGGCATCAGCATCGCTCCGGGGCCGATTTTTTCCGCGACACGGCGTTTCGGCCATTGTGCCCGTCTCAACTTCGGTCATCCCTGGAGCAACTCCAGCGAACAGGCGATGGAAACTCTTGGCAGAATTATCCGGTCTCTTCTGGATAACTCCTGACATTCGAAAAGTAGATATCGCTCGCACCCTTGGGAACTCTCCGTAATGGAGCTTTCTCGATTCCTTGTTATACTTCGCGATGTTCTCTCGGGGTTTTCAGGGAAATCGACTTCCTATCCCGGAATTTTCGCAGGGACTTTCTGATGTGCGTAGGAAAGTCCCACTTTGTTGCGATTACTGAACTTTGTCCTACAAGAAGGCCGCAGCGACGGCCTCGACCGGGCGACCGACGCCAAGGGGGCCAAGGCCTCTAGATCGCCCGATCCAGCTGACGACCATTGATCAAGAAGACGGAATTAAGCACGTGACGAAAGACGAACTGCGCGCCGAACTCGAGCGCCAGGCGCAACGTTACAAGGACGTATACGGCGGCGAAATCACTACCTATGCCGCGCAAAGGGACCCCGAACGCAAGCCCTGGCGCAAAAAACCCAGCCTGCTCGACAAGAGCTTTGAAAGAGAGCTGGAAAAGATCGAGAAAGAGCTGCGAGAGGAACCCTGAGAAATCGTCGTCCAGCCCGCGGGGAGATTCTCTCGTAGTGTTCTGCGACAACTTCTGTAGGGAACGTCGGAAACCGCTCGGCGTCGAGGAGTGAGCGACGACCGGTTTTCTGGCATAATCGCGGCCCCTTCATGACCTCAGTCACAAAACATTCATGTTCGATCTCTTCAGCGGGCTAGATGCCTGGCTGGTGCTGAGCCTCTGTCTCGCCCTGGCATTCGTCCTGACCTTCGAGTTCATCAACGGCTTCCATGACACCGCCAACGCGGTGGCCACCGTCATCTACACCAAGGCCATGTCGCCCTACCGGGCAGTGATCCTCTCGGGGATCTTCAACTTCCTTGGCGTGCTGCTGGGCGGCGTCGGCGTGGCGTACGCCATCGTCCACCTGTTGCCGGTGGAGCTGCTGATCAATGTCAATACCGGCCATGGCCTGGCCATGGTGTTCAGCCTGCTGACTGCGGCCATCGCCTGGAACCTGGGTACCTGGTATTTCGGCATTCCGGCCTCCAGCTCCCACACCCTGATCGGCTCCATCCTCGGCGTCGGCCTGGCCAACGCCCTGATCACCAACGTGCCGCTGGCCGAAGGTGTGAACTGGGGCAAGGCCATCGACATCGGCCTGTCGCTGATCTTCTCGCCGGCCGCCGGCTTCCTGGTCGCGGCCCTGGTGCTGCTCGGCCTGAAGTGGATGTATCCGCTGTCGAAGATGCACAAGACCCCGGAAACCCGCAAGGAGCTGGACGAGAAGAAACATCCGCCCTTCTGGAACCGCCTCGTGCTGGTGCTTTCCGCCATGGCCGTGAGCTTCGTGCACGGCTCCAACGACGGTCAGAAAGGCATCGGCCTGATCATGCTGGTGCTGATCGGTATCGTTCCGGCCAAGTTCGTACTGGACCTCAACAGCACCACCTACCAGATCGAGCGTACCCGTGATGCCGCGATCCACCTGAGCCAGTTCTACCAGCGCCACACCGACACCCTTGGCGAGATGCTGGCCCTGGGCAAGAGCAATGGCAGCGACATGCCGGAACTCTATCGCTGCGATCCGAAGCAGACCGAGCCGACCATCGCCGCCCTGCTGAAGACCCTCGACGGCGTCTCCAACTACAACGACCTGAGCGAAGAGCGCCGCATCGAATCCCGCCGCTACCTGCTCTGCCTGGACGACACCGCGAAGAAGGTAGGCAAGCTCGCCGGACTGCCGGCCCGCGAGAAGGCCGACCTCGACAAGCTGCGCAAGGACCTGACCGCCACCACCGAATACGCCCCGTTCTGGGTGATCCTGGCCGTAGCCCTGGCGCTTGGCATCGGCACCATGGTCGGCTGGAAGCGTGTGGTACGCACCGTCGGCGAGAAAATCGGCAAGCACGGCATGACCTACGCACAGGGCATGAGCGCGCAGATCACCGCCGCCTGCGCCATTGGCATGGCCAACATCTACAGCCTGCCGGTGTCCACCACCCACGTACTGTCCTCCGGCGTCGCCGGCACCATGGTCGCCAACAAGAGCGGCCTGCAGAGCGGTACCGTGCGCAACATCGTGATGGCCTGGGTACTTACCCTGCCCATCACCATCGTGCTGTCCGCTGCCCTCTTCTGGCTGGCCATCACCGTCATCGTCTGATTCGGACGAGGAAGAAAAAGGGCGCTCTCGGGCGCCCTTTTTCGTTTCCTGCGGGAGCGAATTCATTCGCGATTGGAATCGCACAGGCAAATCGTAGCCTGGATGAAATCCGGGAGCGGCGGTGGGACGTTCCCCGGATTTCATCAGGGCTACGGAACTGCTTGCGAAACATTGTGCCTGCCCGATTCGCGAGCAGAGTTCGCTCCTGCGCAAGACAGGTTCTACCCGCACAGTAAAAGGGCGCCCCAAAGCGCCCTTTCTCGTTGCTGACCTTCGGCCTGCACGTCGATTGAAACGACCTCTCGCCTCAACGGCGTTTGCTGCCTCCCAGCAATGATCCCATCAATCCACGCACAAGTTGCCGGCCAAGCTGGTTGGCGGCCTGGCGTACCGCCGTCTTCACTGCCTGGCTGGCAAAGGTGCCCAGCAGTTCGCCGGCCAGGTCGCCCACACCGGACTGATTGGTCTTGACCTTGCCGCCCTTCGGCTCGGGTTCTTCGACCGGTGCCTGGGCCGCTCGGGCCGTGAGCATTTCATAGGCGGATTCACGGTCGATGGGTTTGTCGTAACGCCCGGCCTGGGGCGAGCTGCGCACCAGCGCGGCGCGTTCGCTGTCGTTCAGCGGGCCGATACGCGATTGCGGCGGAGCGATGGCCACGCGCTGGACCATGGCCGGTGTGCCCTTTTCCTCCAGGGTGCCCACCAGGGCTTCGCCAATCCCCAATTCGGTGAGCACGGTGAGGGTGTCGAATGCCGGATTGGGACGGAAGCCGTCGGCCACCGCGCGCAGGGCCTTCTGCTCCTTGGCGGTGAACGCGCGCAGGCCGTGCTGGATACGCAAGCCAAGCTGGGCCAGCACGTCATCGGGCAGGTCACTGGGAGACTGGGTGACGAAATAGACACCCACCCCTTTGGAGCGGATCAACCGCACCACCTGCTCCAGGCGTTCCTGCAATGCCTTCGGCGTATCGCTGAAGAGCAGGTGCGCCTCGTCGAAGAACAGTGCCAGCACCGGTTTGTCGGCATCGCCGCGTTCGGGCAGTTGTTCGAAGAGTTCCGCCAGCAGCCAGAGCAGGAAAGTGGCATAGACCTTGGGCGCTTCATGGACCAGGCGGCTGGCATCCAGCAGGTGGATGCGGCCACGGCCGTCGCGATCGGGCTGGAGGATGTCCTCCAGTTGCAGGGCCGGCTCACCGAACAGCGACTCGGCCCCCTGCTGCTCCAGGGTGGCCAGGCGCCGCAGCAAGGCCTGCGCGGAGGCACCGGCGAACAGGGCGCGGTCTTCTCCAAGCAGTTCCGGATGATCCTTGAGGTGGTTGAGCAGCGCCTTGAGGTCCTTCAGGTCAAGCAGCAGCAGACCTTCGCGATCGGCCACCTGGAAGGCGGCATAGAGCGCGGCCTGCTGGCTGTCGGTCAGCTCCAGCAGGTTGCCCAGCAGCAGCGGCCCCATTTCACTGAGGGTGGTGCGCAGCGGATGACCGGTCTGTCCGGCAACATCCCAGAGGGTGACCGGGTAGGCCTGGGGCCGGTGACCCAGCCAGGACATGGAAGCGATGCGCTCGGCCACCTTGCCCTGGGGATTTCCCGCCGCGCCAAGGCCGCAAAGGTCACCCTTGATGTCCGCCGCGAACACCGCCACGCCGGCATCGCTGAAGACTTCCGCCAGGCGCTGCAGGGTCACCGTCTTGCCGGTACCGGTAGCGCCGGCGATCAGGCCGTGGCGGTTGGCCAGTTTCATGGCCTGGGCGACGGGGTTGCCCTGTGGATCGGCACCAAGCGTCAAGGACCGGGGTTCGGGCATTTTGTACTCCTCGAATTAAAGCTTTCATCAAATCCCGCCGATATATAAACCGACGTTTCTAATCAGTTTTTCCAGCACTCACGTGCGGTAAAGACTGGTGCCTGACCCAATCGGACGCAAGCAGACATGATTAAAAACCTGCGGTTCAGCCACAAGATTCTGCTCGCCGCCTCCCTGGTGGTAATTGCAGCCTTCTCGCTGTTCACTCTGTACAACGATTACTTGCAAAGGAATGCGCTCCGTGACGACCTGGAAAACTATCTGCAGGAGATGGGCGATGTAACCGCCAGCAATATCCAGAACTGGCTTTCGGGCCGGATTCTGCTGGTGGAAAGCGTCGCCGAATCCCTTGCGGCCAATCCAGCCGCCGATGCCGTACCCACCCTGCTGCAACAGCGGGCCCTGAGCTCCACCTTCGCCTTCACCTACTTCGGCACCCAGGACGGGCAGTTCACCATGCGCCCGGACAGCGCCATGCCCGAGGGCTACGACCCGCGTACCCGCCCCTGGTACCAGGGCGCCAAGAGCGCCGGCGGCACCATCCTCACCGAGCCTTATGTGGACGCTGCGACAGGCCAGCTGACCATGACCATCGCCACGCCGGTGCAGTCCCTCGGCGTCGCCGGCGGTGACCTGAGCCTGCAGACCCTGGCACAGATCATCAACGCCCTGGACTTCGACGGCATGGGCTATGCCTTCCTGGTCAGCGCCGACGGCAAGGTCCTGGTGCACCCGAACAAGGACATGGTGATGAAGAGCCTGCGGGACATCTACCCGCAGAACACCCCGGCCATCAGCACCGGCTTCAGTGAAGTCGAGCTGAACGGCACCCCCCGCATCCTCACCTTCTCCCCGGTGAAGGGCCTGCCGTCTGTGAACTGGTACATCGGCGTATCGGTGGACAAGGGCAAGGCCTACAGCATGCTCAACGAGTTCCGCGCCTCGGCTATCGTCGCCACCGTGATCGCCGTGGTGATCATCATGATCCTGCTGGGCATGCTGATCCGCGTGCTGATGCAGCCGCTGCACACCATGGGCCGCGCCATGCAGGACATCGCCCAGGGCGAAGGCGACCTGACCCGCCGCCTGGCGATCCATACCCAGGATGAATTCGGCGAGCTGGCCAGCGCCTTCAACCGTTTCGTCGAGCGTATCCACGGCTCCATCCGCGAAGTGTCCTCGGCCACCCATCAGGTGAACCAGGTGGCCAGGCTGGTGCTGAACGCCTCCAACTCGTCCATGAGCAACTCCGACGAGCAGGCCAACCGCACCAACAGCGTCGCCGCCGCGATCAACGAACTGGGCGCTGCCGCCCAGGAAATCGCCCGCAACGCCGCCGACGCCTCGCAGCAGGCCTCCTCCGCGCGCACCCTGGCCGAAGACGGTCGCCAGGTGGTGGAACGCACCATCGCCGCGATGAACGAACTGTCCGGAAAGATCCGCGCCTCCTGCGGCAACATCGAGACACTGAACAGCAAGACGGTGAACATCGGGCAGATCCTCGAAGTCATCAAAGGCATCTCCGAACAGACCAACCTGCTGGCGCTCAACGCCGCCATCGAGGCCGCCCGCGCCGGGGAAGCCGGCCGTGGCTTCGCCGTGGTGGCCGACGAGGTGCGCAACCTGGCTCACCGTACCCAGGAATCGGCGCAGGAAATCCAGCAGATGATCGAGGAACTGCAGGTCGGCGCCCGCGAAGCGGTCACCACCATGACCGAGAGCCAGCGCTACAGCGAGCAGAGCGTGGAAATCGCCAACCAGGCCGGCCAACGCCTGGGCAGCGTGACCCAGCGCATCGGCGAGATCGACGGCATGAACCAGTCGGTGGCCACCGCCACCGAGGAACAGACCGCCGTGGTCGACTCGCTGAACATGGACATCACCGAGATCAACACCCTCAACCAGGAAGGCGTGGAAAACCTCCAGGCCACCCTGCGCGCCTGCGCCGACCTGGACCAGCAGGCCGCACGGCTGCAGCAACTGGTGGGTAGTTTCCGCATCTGACGCCGGCCCCACTCCCCCTCCCTTCAGGGAGGGGGAAACCAAGCAGCACTAGAACCAAAAACAAGAAAGGCGCCCTAGGGCGCCTTCTTCTTTTCCTCCTCTTCCTGCACCTTGCGCCACAGCTCGGCGGCCCCGGGAAACTCGGTGCCGTTCTCCTCGCTCAGCTCCTCCGGGTCATAGCGCCGGACACAGCCTTCGCCAAGGGTGGGCGGCGGGGTGGAGGTGGCGCGGTCACACGGGTCGGCCATGGCAGAGTCCTCAGACTTCCGGAGGTTGTTCGCGGTCATGCTGAGCAAAAGCCTTCACTGCACGCAAGACATCGCGGCGGCTGATCTGGCCGACCAGCACCCCCTCCTCCACCACCGGGAAACGCCGGCGATTGTCGCGCAGGAAGCGCTGACAGACTTCGATGATGTCGGTTTCGGGGGAGACACTCTCGACCCCGGTGGACATGTAGCTGCTGACGCTACCGCCGACGGCATCGAAATACGCGCCGGAGAGAATGCCACGCAGGCAGTCGCTGTCGGAGATCATGCCGATCAGGTGGCCTTGGGAATCCACCACCGGAGCACCGGATATGCGGTGCTCCAGCAGGCGGTCGATGGCGAGGAAAAGGTCGGTGTCGGACCTGAAGGTCACCAGGTGGTGCGTCATGTAGTCACGCACCTTGACGGACTTGAGCATGGGGCGGACTCCTCTGTCGGTGGACCGACGCGGGCGCCCGCCTGAGGCATCAGTCGAACACGACGGTCTTGTTGTCGTGTACCAGCACCCGGTCTTCCAGGTGATAGCGTAGTCCACGGGACAGAACCATCTTTTCCACGTCCTTGCCGAGTCGAACCATGTCCTCGACGCTGTCGCGGTGAGTCACGCGCACCACGTCCTGCTCGATGATCGGACCGGCATCCAGCTCCTCGGTGACGTAGTGGCAGGTAGCGCCGATCAGCTTCACGCCACGTAGCGAGGCCTGATGGTACGGCTTGGCACCGACGAAGGACGGCAGAAAGCTGTGGTGGATGTTGATCACCTGGTGGGCGTAACGCTGGCACAGCGCAGGCGGGAGGATCTGCATGTAGCGGGCGAGCACCACGGTATCGGCGTTGTGCTCTTCCACCAGGCGCGAAACCTCGTCGAAGGCCGGCTGCTTGTTCTTCGGGTCCACCGGCACATGGAAGTACGAAATACCGTGCCACTCCACCATGCTGCGCAGGTCGTCGTGGTTGGCGATCACGCAGGGAATCTCGCAATCCAGCTCGCCGCTGTGCCAGCGGTGCAGCAGGTCGGCCAGGCAGTGGGACTCGCGGCTGGCCATCAGCACCACGCGCTTCTTCACCGCGGAGTCGGTGATGCGCCATTCCATCGAGAACTCGCGGGCGATAGGCGCAAAGGCCTGGCGGAAACCGTCCAGATCGAAGGGCAGGGAGTCGGCACGGATTTCATGGCGCATGAAGAACCAGCCGCTCTGATTATCCGAATGATGGCTGGCTTCGGTAATCCAGCCGTTGTAGGTAGCCAGGAAGTTACTGACCTTGGCTACGATGCCGACGCCGTCCGGACAGGCAATCACCAGACGAAATGTGCGCATTGGGGAACACTCCAGAGACTTCGCAAAGGCGGCCATTCTAGCCAGTATGCGCAAAAACTTCAGTAACCTCGTGGCCTCCAGGGGATTGCCGCTGATCGCGGAACAACACCAGACAGGCAAACTAAGGGCCGAAAGCGAAGGCTGATATAGCGAGTATCCCGCGCGCAATTACGCATTAGACGGCCCGTGGGACTAGTATGAAAGAAGAAGTCGCCAACAATGCGTACAAAACTTTTCCTGCTTATTTACTTGCAGATAATCGCTGTCTATTATTGCTGACACTTCGCAATCGCAAGTCAACGCAAGATTCCAACAAGGGACGCCGACATGTCGCTGATCAACGAATACCGGGCTACGGAAGAAGCCATCAAGGAGCTCCAAGAGCGCCTGAAGAACCTGTCCCAGGACGACAAACTGAAGAAAGAACTGGAGTTTGAGGGCAAACTGCGCACTCTGATGGGTGAATATCAGAAGTCCCTGCGCGACATCATTGCCCTGCTCGATCCGGAAGCCCGCTCCGTCAAGGCTCCGCGCGCCGCCAAGGCCGCTGCCGCCGGCAGCAAGCGCGCTCGCAAGGTCAAGCAGTACAAGAACCCGGAGACGGGTGAAGTCATCGAAACCAAGGGCGGCAACCACAAGACTCTGAAAGAGTGGAAAGCCAAGTGGGGCGCCGAGGTCGTTGAAGGCTGGGCCACCATCCTGGGCTAAGCCTTCGGCAATAAAGAACGCCAGCATCTGCTGGCGTTTTTTATTGCCGGGGGAAAAACCGCAAAGTTTCCGGTGTCTTTATCGCAACTGATAGCGCTGCCCCAGTTCCGTGGCATATCGGCGCCACTCCAGCAAGATCGCCTGTTGTGCCGGATCTGCCTTGGTCTGGAATTCATCCAGCGCGCGAAAAAAACTCTCCAGGGTATTAGGCGCCCCGAATTCCGGGCTTCTCAGCCGATTTTTACAAAACTCCTTCCAGCGCGACCGGTCAGTCTCCGACAAAGTTTCAGGAAAGTTTCTGGCACGGTAACGGAACAGCAACTCCGGTAGACGCGGGTCGTCGAACGGCCAGCTCTCCCGGGACAGCCGTTGCGGATCGGCGCGGCGCACTTGTTCGCAGAGCCGACGATCGCGATCACCGAGAAATCCGTCATACAACTGCTGCTCCGGATCATCCGACGAAACGAACTCTTCTTCGGCATAAATGACCGGCAACTTCTCTTGCCACACGGCGGTTTGCGCAGTGAGCAGCGTGGCGCGGCGCTGGCAGAGCTCCAGGTCGACGCCCAGACGCTGGCGATCGGTTTCACGCAGCACGCCGAGGGGCGCTACCACCGGGCAGCGGTTGATGTGCAGCAGCTTCAGCGGCACCGGCAGCTCGCCTTCGGCCAGTTCGTCGCTGCGGGTGTAGAGCCGCCGGCGCAGGGTTTCCCCGTCCAGCTCCAGCAGGGGGGCAGGGTCCGACTGCAGGTCGAGCACGATCAGCGCATTGCGGTTGCGCGGATGCCAGGCCAGCGGCAGCACCACCGCCAGGTAATGACGCTCGCCGGAGTAGCGTCCGGAAATGTGCACCAGCGGCTGCAGCAGGCGAACCTGTTCCTGCACCTTGTGCTTGCTGCGCAACTGATAGAGGTAATCGAAGAGCTTCGGCTGGCGCTCCCGCAGCAGACGCGCCAGGGCGATGGTCGCGCGAACGTCGGAGAGTGCGTCGTGAGCCTGGCCATGATCGATGCCATTGGCCGCCGTGAGCAGCTCCAGGCGCAGGCTGACGCGCCCGTCCTGCTGCGGCCATTCGATGCCTTCCGGGCGCAGGGCATAGGCGGTGCGCACCAGGTCGATCAGGTCCCAGCGGCTATTGCCGCCTTGCCACTCGCGGGCGTAGGGATCGTAGAAGTTGCGGTAGAAGCTGTAACGGGTGACCTCGTCATCGAAGCGCAGGGTGTTGTAACCGGCGCCGCAGGTGCCCGGCAGCGACAGCTCGGCATGCACCCGCTGCATGAACTCGGCCTCGCCCAGCCCCTTCTCCGCCAGGGTGCCGGGCAGGATGCCGGTAACCAGGCAGGCCGCCGGATGGGGCAGGATGTCGTCGCTGGGCTTGCAGTAGAGGTTGATCGGCTCGCCGATCTCGTTGAGCGCTTCGTCGGTGCGAATGCCGGCCACCTGCAACGGCCGATCGCAGCGCGGATTGATGCCGGTGGTTTCGTAGTCGTGCCAGAAGATGCTGGAAGTCACGGCGTCCCCCTGATTCGTGAGCGGGCCAGTCTATCACCGTGCCGAACGCGGCAACGTCGCCGAACGAAGCAGGAAACTTCGCCATCGGTCGTCTTGCTGGCCGCTTTGCCGCGCGCCTAGAATCGCCGCCACTGGATGATCGACCCGACAAGGACTGGCCCATGCCCGCGCCCACCGCACCCCGCGCCGATACCTGCGCGCCATTCGCCTTGTCGAATGCCCCGCGCCCTTCACAGCATGCCAGCTGAGTCCTCCCTGCCCGGTTGCCTGGATACCAGCCGCTCGCTAGCATCGGGTTTTCCCCTTGGCGCCCAGCCGATGCCCGCACCTCGATCCGGTTCCCATCCCGCCGATTCTCAGGCCCGGCCGCTGGACACCCGCTATCAGGTCGAAACACCGGAAGGCATCGACCTGGTCCTGCGTCCGGCCGGCCTGCTGCCACGCGCCCGGGCCTATGCCATCGACCTGGCGATCCGTGGTGCGATCATGCTGGTGCTGTTCATCGCCCTGGCCCTGCTCGGGCAGCTCGGCATGGGCCTGGGGCTGATCCTCATGTTCCTGCTCAACTGGTGGTACATGGTGCTGTTCGAAGTGCTCAACCAGGGCCGCTCGCCGGGCAAGCAGATGATGGGCCTGCGCGTGGTGCATGACGATGGCACGCCCGTCGGCTGGTCCTCGTCCCTGGTGCGCAACCTGCTGCGCTTCGTCGACCTGCTGCCCTTCGCCTACACCCTGGGCGCCCTCAGTTGCCTGCTGCACCCCACTTTCAAGCGCCTGGGGGACATCGCCGCCGGCAGCCTGGTGGTCTACCGCGACGAGAAGACCCAGCGCCCGACCTTGCCCAACGCCGAGCCGGAACGCGCGCCCTTCTCCCTGACCCTTGCCGACCAGCGCGCCCTGCTCGGCTTCGCCGAGCGCCAGGCCAGCCTTTCCCCGGCCCGCCGCGCCGAGCTCGCCGGCATCCTTGCCGAGCCGCTGTCGGTGCCGGAGGAACAGGCGCAGGCGCGCATCAACGGCATCGCCCGCGGCCTGCTGGGTTCGGATTCGCCATGAAACAGAATCTCTTCGAACGCCAGCACCGGGCCGCCTGGAAAGCCTTCGTCGAGCAACTCGAACGTCTCGAACGCGGCAAGGCCGACGCCCGTGCCTGTGAATCCTTCTCCGCCGACTACCGGCAGATCTGCCAGCAACTGGCCCTGGCCCAGGAGCGCGGCTACAGCAGCCATCTGGTGGAACACCTGCAGCAACTGGCCATGCGCGGCCACCAGCAGTTCTATCGCCACCGCAGCCACCTCGGTGCGCGCCTGCTGGGCTTCCTGCTCGGCGGTTTCCCGCGCCTGGTGCGCAGCCAGTGGCGCAGCATCGCCGCTGCCAGCCTGCTGTTCTACGGCAGCCTGCTGCTGATGGGCCTGCTGGTGCACAACTGGCCGGACCTGGTCTACAGCGTGCTGGACCCGGAACAGGTGTCGTCGATGGAATCCATGTACGACCCGGATGCCCGGCGCATCGGCCCCATGAGCGAGCGTGACGCGGGGGACGACTGGATGATGTTCGGCCACTACATCATGAACAACATCGGCATCGCCTTTCAGACCTACGCCGGCGGCCTGCTGTTCGGGGTCGGCAGCCTGTTCTTCCTGCTGTTCAACGGCCTGCATATCGGCGCTGTTGCCGGCCATCTGACCCAGGTCGGCTTCGGCGAAACCTTCTGGTCCTTCGTCATCGGTCATGGCGCCTTCGAACTCACCGCCATCGCCTTCGCCGGCGCCGCCGGCCTGCAACTGGGCTGGGCGCTGCTCGCTCCCGGCCGCCTGCCCCGAGGCGAGGCCCTGCGCCTGGCCGCCGGGCGCAGCGTGCAGCTGGTGGCCGGGGTGATCCTGCTGTTGGTGATCGCCGCCTTCGTCGAGGCCTACTGGTCGTCCATGACGCTGGTGACGCCACAGGTGAAGTACCTGGTGGGCGCAGGCCTGTGGCTGCTGGTGGCGCTCTACTTCGGCCTGGTGGGCAGGAGGACGCATGCGCCTGACTGACGCCAGCGTCGCCATCCGCCCGCGCAGCGCCTGGGAAGCCATGGACCTCGGCGTGCTGCTGGCGCGCCGTCACGCCGGTCTGCTGATGGCCAGCTGGGCCATGGTCACCGTCCCGGTATTCGCCCTGCTCACCCTGCTCTGCTGGAACTCCCCGGGACTTTCGGTGTTCCTTTTCTGGCTGCTCAAGCCCGCCTACGAACGGCTGCCGCTATACATCCTTTCCCGTGCCCTGTTCGGTGACACGCCGACCCTCAAGGAAGCCCTGCGCGCCTACCCGCGTCTGCTCAAGCCGCAACTGCTCGCCAGCCTCACCTGGCGTCGCCTGAGCACCACCCGCAGCTTCGACCTGCCGGTGCTGCAACTCGAGGGGCTCTCCGGACAAGCCCGCAGCCAGCGCCTGGTGGTGCTGGGCCAGCGCGACGCGGGCGGCGCCACCTGGCTGACGGTCATCGGCGTGCACCTGGAATCGGCCCTCTGGTTCGGCCTGCTCACCCTGCTCTACCTGATGCTGCCCCAGCAGGTGGCGATCGACTGGGACTGGCAGAAGCTTCTGGAAATGACCTCGGGCGAATGGCTCTGGCTGGAACACCTGTCCAACAGCCTCTACGTCCTGGTGCTGACGATCTGGGGACCGGTCTACGTCTCCTGCGGCTTCACCCTTTACCTGAACCGCCGCACCTCCCTGGAAGGCTGGGACATCGAGCTGCAGTTCCGCCGCCTGCGCCAACGCCTGACCGGCGCCGCCTACGCCCTGCTACTGGGCCTCGGCCTACTCTTCAGCCAATGGCCGCAGCCGGCCATGGCCGTGGATGCACCCGCCCTCTGCCCGGCACCCCAGTCCTTCCTGGACGGTCCGGACGCCGAGCGCCTCACCCACCAGCCGCTCACCAGCCGGGCCGCGAAGGACAGCATCACCGCGCTGCTCGACGCCGCGCCCTTCCAGAACCGCGAAAGCGTCACCCGCTGGCGCCTGGGTGATGAAAGTGCCGACAAGGAAGTGAACCCCGAAGACGTCGAAGGCTGGGCCGAATTCATCCGCAACCTGTTCAGGCTGGCTGAGTACGCCAGGAGCCTGGACAGCGTCGCGCTGGTGATCAAGGTGCTGCTCTGGGGCGTGCTGATCAGCCTGATCGCCCTGCTGCTCTGGCGCTATCGCGATTGGCTGGGCGCCTTCGTCGGACGCCTGGGCCTGCCCCAACGCCGCTCGCGCGAAGCCCCAGCGGTGCTGTTCGGCCTCGAACTCGCACCGGAAAGCCTGCCCGACGACGTCGCCGGGGAAGCCGAACGTCTCTGGGCCAGCCAACCCCGCGAGGCCCTCGGCCTGCTCTATCGCGCCCTGCTCAGCCGCCTGCTGCACGACTACCGCCTGCCCCTCAGGCAATCCCACACCGAAGGCGAAGTGCTGCAACTGGTGCTGCACCTGGAAAACAGCGAACTGGAATCATTCAGCCGCACCCTCACCGGCCACTGGCAGAACCTCGCCTACGGCCACCGCCTGCCCGCCGCCGAACTGCGCCAGGGACTCTGTGATGGCTGGCGGCGCCTGTTCGCCAGCGGAGCCGCGCAATGAACCTGCGTCCGCGTTTCCTCATCGGCGCCGGGCTGTTCCTGCTGCTGGGCCTGATCACGATCTACCTCGCCGGGCGTCTGCAGCCCTACCAGGAGACCATCGAACACGGCCCCTCACCCGAGGTGCGGGGCAACCCCTATCTGGCCGCCGAACATTTCCTGCGCAAGCAGGGCCTGCAGGTGACCCGCGCCGACGGCCTGGAAGTGCTGAACAACCTGCCCAGTGCCGGCAACACCCTGCTGCTGCTCGGCAGCCGTGCACGCATGACCCCGCGCCAGGCCGACCGCCTGCTGGACTGGGCAAGCAAGGGTGGCCACCTGCTGTTCATCGTCGAGCGCCTGTATGACGAGAAGGAAGGCAAGAGCGACGACCTGCTGGCCGACCGCCTTGGCATCCAGCAATACGAAAGCCGCGACCTCAAGGAAGACGAAAGCACCGAGCCGGAAGAGCCCGAAGCGCCGGACGGCCTGCGCGCCGCGGAACGGACGGAGGACGCCGCGCCTTCCCGGGACGACGAGACCGATGCCGAGAACGACCCATTCCCCGAGCTGACCAAGCTCTACCTGGAAAACGAACAGGCGCCGGCCTACGCCAGCTTCGATACGGACTTCCACCTCTACGACAGCCAGAACCGCGCCCACGCCTGGGCCAACAGCGCCAAGTCCACCCACATGCTGCAACTGAACCACGGCGACGGACTGGTCACAGTGGTCACCGATGGCTGGCTCTGGCAGAACCGCGAGATCGGCCAGTACGACAACGCCTGGCTGCTCTGGTACCTCACCCAGGACAGCACCGTCACCCTGCTCTACCGCGCCGAACGCGATAGCCTGGCCACCCTGCTCGGGCAGAACTTCCCCGAAGCCCTGGTAGCCCTGGCGTTGCTCATCGCCCTGGCTCTCTGGCACGTCGGCCAGCGCCAGGGTCCGTTGCAGGCACCGGCCAGCCGTGCCCGCCGGCAGCTGGAAGAACATCTGCGCGGCAGCGCCGACTTCCTGCTCCGCCGCAGCGGCCCTGCCAGCCTGCTGCAAGGCCTGCAGCGGGATATCCAGCGTCGCGCACGGCATCGCCATCCCGGCTTCGAACGGCTCCCCGTGGCCGAGCAGTGGCAGGTGCTGGGCCGCCTGACCCGCCTGTCGCCCAGCGCCATCAGCCAGGCCATGCGGCCGTTGCCCAGGCAACGCCTCAGCGCCGCCGACTTCACCCGCCAGGTCGCCCACCTGCAAACCCTCAGGAATGCCCTATGAGTGAACAGATTTCCGAGCCGTCGCAAGCCGAAACCGCCAGCCCCACGGCGACGTCCACCGCCACCCAGCGCCAGCGCGCCAGCCAGCTGGCCCAGGCCCTGCGCCTGGAACTGCAGAAGGCCGTGGTCGGCCAGGCGGCGGTGATCGACGACGTACTCACCGCCCTGCTGGCCGGCGGCCACGTGCTGGTGGAAGGCGTGCCGGGCCTTGGCAAGACCCTGCTGGTCCGCGCCCTTGCGCGCTGCTTCGGTGGCGAGTTCTCGCGCATCCAGTTCACCCCGGACCTGATGCCCAGCGATGTCACCGGCCACGCCGTGTACGACATGCAGAGCGAGCAGTTCAAGCTGCGCAAGGGACCGGTGTTCACCAACCTGCTGCTGGCGGACGAGATCAACCGCGCCCCGGCCAAGACCCAGGCCGCCCTGCTGGAAGTGATGCAGGAGCGCCAGGTCACCCTGGAAGGCCGCGCCCTGCCGGTACCCCAGCCGTTCCTGGTGCTGGCGACGCAGAACCCGATCGAGCAGGAAGGCACCTATCCCCTGCCGGAAGCCGAGCTCGACCGTTTCATGCTCAAGCTGCGCATGGACTACCCGGCGGCCGACGAAGAACTCACCCTGGTACGCCAGGTCACCCGTTCGGCCCGTGCCGACATGCTCGAAGTGGCGCCCCTGCGCGTCCTGGCCCAGGCCCGCGACCTGATCGCCCTGCAGAAGATCGCCAGCGAACTGCCGGTGGATGATCAGGTGCTCGACTACGCCGTGCGCCTGGCCCGCGCCACCCGCAGCTGGCCGGGCCTGGCCATGGGCGCCGGGCCTCGCGCCTCCATCGCCCTGGTCCGGGGCGGTCGCGCCCGGGCGTTGCTGCGCGGCGGCGACTTCGTGCTGCCGGACGATATCAAGGGCTGCGCCCTGGCCGTGCTGCGCCACCGCGTACGCCTGTCGCCGGAACTGGATATCGAAGGCCTTTCGGTGGATCAGGTGCTCCAACAGATCCTCGACCAGGTGCCGGCGCCGCGCCTATGAAACCGTCCCGCGCCCTGCTCGCGCTGGTAGCCGGACTCTTCGCTCTGGCCCTTCTGCTCGGTGCCCTGCCTGCTCTGGGCGTCGACCTGCCGGCGCAGTTGCAGCCGCTCTGGTGGGGCCTGCTCTGCGCCCTGGTCCTGCTTGCCCTGCTCGACGCCATCTGGCTGCGCCGTCTGCCTTCGCCGCGCCTGGAACGTGCATTGCCGGGCAACCTGGCGCTGGGCCGCTGGAGCGACGTGCGCCTCACCCTGCACCACGGCTACCAGCGCTCGCTGATCGTCGATGTGTTCGACCAGGTGCCCGCCGCCATGGACTTCGAGCCCCTGCCCCAACAGGTGGCCCTGCATCCCGGCGAACACACCGAGTTCGGCTATCGGGTGCGGCCGCTCAAGCGCGGGCATTTCCACTTTCCCGCCTGCGAATTGCAGCTGCCCAGCCCCCTGGGCCTGTGGCGGCACAAACGGGTGCTCGACCTGCCCGGAGAAGCCCGCGTCTATCCGGACTTCGCCCGCCTTTATGGCGCCCAGCTGAAAGCAGTGGACGACTGGCTCAGCCAACTCGGCGTGCGCCAGCGACCACGCCGCGGCCTCGGCCTGGAATTCCACCAGTTACGGGAGTTCCGTGATGGCGACACGCTGCGCCAGATCGACTGGAAAGCCACCGCCCGCAAGCGCACACCCATCGCCCGCGAATACCAGGACGAGCGTGACCAGCAGATCGTCTTCCTGCTCGACTGCGGCCGCCGCATGCGCAGCCAGGACGGCGACCTGTCGCACTTCGACCACGCCCTCAATGCCAGCCTGCTGCTCAGCTACGTGGCCCTGCGCCAGGGCGATGCGGTGGGCCTGTCCACCTTCGCCGCCGAACGCGACCGCTTCGTGACGCCCGTGAAAGGCCCGGCCCAGTTGAATGTCCTGCTCAATGGCGTCTACGACCTGGACAGCACCTTGCGCCCGGCCGACTTCAGTGCCGCTGCCGAAGCCCTGCTCACCCGCCAGCGGCGCCGCGCCCTGGTGGTGCTGGTCAGCAACCTGCGCGACGAAGACGATGCCGAGCTGTTCAGCGCGGTGAAGCGCCTGGGCCGCCAGCATCGCCTGCTGGTGGTCAGCCTGCGCGAGGAAATCCTCGACCACCTGCGCCATACCCCGGTGCAGGGCTTCGATGACGCCCTCGCCTACTGCGGCGCGGTGAACTATCTCAACGCCCGCAACAGCCTCCACGAACGCCTCGCCGCCCACGGCGTCCCCGTGCTGGACGCCCGCCCCAGCGAACTGGGCCCACAGTTGGTGAGCCGTTATCTGGCGTGGAAGAAGGCGGGGGCGCTGTAAGGACGGTTCTGCGCCGGAACGTTGGGTTTTGCTGCGCTCTGCGCCAACCTACGTCCCTGCAGTTCCGTAGCCTGGTTGAAATCCGGGAAAGTCCCACCGCCGCTCCCGGATTTCATCCGGGCAACGATCTCCCCGATTCACGCCGAAAAGAAAAAGGCGAAGCCTCAGCTTCGCCTTTTTCATTGCACGCGATCTCAGTGGTGCTTGCGCGGCACCGGCTTGAGCAGTTCGGTGGGGGGCATTTCACAGTTGATCTTGCGGCCCAGCAGCTCCTCGATCGGCGGCAGGGCGAAGGCATCGTCCTCGCCGGCGAAGCTGATGGATGTGCCGGTGGCGCCGGCGCGGCCGGTACGGCCGATGCGGTGAACGTAGTCGTCCGGGTCTTCCGGCAGAGTGAAGTTGATCACGTGGCTGATGCCGTCGATGTGAATGCCACGGCCGGCGACGTCGGTGGCCACCAGGACGCGGATCTTGCCTTCACGGAAGCCTTCCAGGACCTTGATGCGCTTGTGCTGAGGCACGTCGCCGGACATCTGGGCGGCGCTGATGCCGTCCCTGGTCAGGCGCTCTTCGATGCGGCGCACTTCGTCCTTGCGGTTGGCGAAGACCATCACCCGCTCCCAGTTGTTCTGCGCCACCAGGTTGTAGAGCAGCTTGTACTTGTCGCTGCTGGCCACGGCGTAGACGTGCTGTTCGACGGTCTCGCTGGCGACGTTTTCCGGCTCGATCTCGACGATGGCCGGGTCGACGGTCCACTGCTTGGCCAGGTTCATCACGTCTTCGGTGAAGGTGGCGGAGAACAGCAGGGTCTGGCGTTCGCCCTTGTACGGCGTCTGGCGGATGATCTGGCGCACCTGCGGGATGAAGCCCATGTCGAGCATGCGGTCGGCTTCGTCCAGGACCATCACCTCGACCATGTCCAGGTGCACTTCGCCGCGCTGGTTGAAGTCCAGCAGGCGGCCGGGGGTGGCGACCAGGATGTCGCAGAAGCGGGATTCCAGCTGCCTGAGCTGCTTGTCGAAGTCCATGCCGCCGACGAAGCTCATGACGTTCAGGCCGCTGTACTTGGTCAGCGCCTGGGCATCCTTGGCAATCTGCACCACCAGTTCGCGGGTCGGCGCGATGATCAGCGCACGCGGCTCGCCCATGTAGCGCTCTTTCGGCGGCGGGGTCTGCAGCAGCTGGGTGATGATGGAAATCAGGAAGGCGGCGGTCTTGCCGGTACCGGTCTGGGCGCGGCCGATGGCGTCCTGGCCCTTGAGGGTGAAGCCCAGCACCTGGGCCTGGATCGGTGTGCAGTAAGGGAAACCCAGGTCGTGGATGGCGTGCATCAGCCGTGGGTCGAGGTTGAAGTCGTGGAAGCGGGTCTTGCCCTCCTGGGGCTCCACCACGAAATCCTCCAGCTTCCAGTTGTCCACCGGGGCAGCCGCCTTGGCCGGACGCTCACGGCGCGGCTTGTCGGCCTTGGGTTTGTCGCTGCGGGGCTTTTTCTCGCCACGGGGCGGGCGTTCGCTGGAGCCTTCGGCCTTTTCGCCTGCTTCACGAGGCGCTTTCTTCGGTTTGGCCGGACGCTCTTGCTTCTCGGTCTGGGCGGGGACTGACGCGGTGGGGGCGGGTTTGGCCTGCGGCTCTTCACCCTTGCTGAATATCTTCTTGAGTGCCTTGAGCACGGTGGTCTCGTCGATTGATTAAGGAATGAACGGCCGCCAGTGTAAAGCAAGATGCCCGCAGGGCGAAGAGCCGCGGGCACTCAAGGGCTTGACTTGGACTAAGGAAGGGACTCCAGCAGCAGCCGGCGGAGGTTTCCGCCCATGATGGCGGCGATGTCCTGCTCGCTGAATCCGGCCTCCTGCAGGCCCTGGGTCAGCTGCGCCAGGCCGCTGGTGTCGAAGGGCGTGCGCACCGCGCCGTCGAAGTCCGAGCCCAGCGCCACATGCTCTACACCGACCTTGTCGGCGACATGGCGCATGGCCCTGACGATGGCCTTGACCGAAGTTTCGCAGACGGCGGTATCCCAGTAACCGATGCCGATCACCCCTCCAGTGGCAGCGATGCGCTGGAGATGCGCGTCGGTAAGGTTGCGCGGACCCGGGCAGGTGCCCTCGACGCCGGTGTGGGAAACCAGCACCGGACGCTCGGCCATGTTCAGCACGTCGTCGATCAGGGCGCGGGAGGCGTGGGCCAGGTCCACCAGCATCTTCTTCTCCTCCAGGCGGTCGATCACCCGGCGGCCGAAGGGAGTCAGGCCGCCCTTCTCCAGGCCGTGGGCGGAGCCGCCCACCTCGTTATCGAAGAAGTGGGTCAGGCCCATGATGCGGAAACCCGCGTCGTACATGCGATCGATGTTTTCCAGCCGTCCTTCCAGCGGGTGCAGGCCTTCGGTGGCGAGGATGGCGGCAACCTGGTTCGGGTCCCTTTCCCAGGCCGCGAGGTAGCGGGTGAAGTCGTCGCGGCTGCGCACCAGGGTCAGCTTGCCCTGGCTGCCGGCGGCGGCCTCTTCCAGTTTCCGGCCCTGATAGAGGGCACGCTCCAGCAGGCTGTGCCAGGTCGCACGGGGCCAGCGCTGGGCCATGACCAGCAGGGTGATGTTGTCGCTGTCGGCGCCATTGCGCTCGTAGTTGAGGCCACGCGGGGTCTTGGTCACGGTGGAGAACACCTGCAGGCCGACATGACCTTCGAGCAGGCGCGGCAGGTCACTGTGGCCGAAGTCATGGCGCTCCAGCAGATTGCGGTTCCACAGCAGGGCATCGTCGTGCAGGTCGGCGACGAACAGGGTCCTGTGCAGCTTCTCGGCCTCGTCCGTGGCGCGATAGGGCGGCGGCGATTCCACCGTGTTCATCTGCCGGTCGAGGAGCCCCGGCAGGTAGAAGAATATCCCCAGGCCAACGGCCACCAGCAGTAGCAACGCGATCAGGAGTTTGCGCATGTCCAGCTTCCCGGCTGTCTTGTTTGTGCACGGACTCTAGCAAACCGACGATTCAAGCCAGGGGAAATCAGGGGAACATTCGCGTTGCCGAATACCGGGGCATTAACTGTCGAGGCCCGGAACCCGCAGTGGGTCGTTACCCGTACAGGCGATTTCGGCCATTCTGCTTGGCCTGGTAGAGCGCGTTGTCGGCGCGGGCGATCAGGCCCTGCAGGCTGTCCGGCTGCTGCATCTCGGCCATGCCGATGGAAACGGTCACGCCGGGCAGCACGCCCAACGGCGAATAGAAGGAGGTGATCTGCTCCAGGCTGACGCGCAGTCGCTCGCCGATGACGCGCGCCTCAGCGTCACTGATTTCCGGCAGCAGGATGACGAACTCTTCGCCGCCGTAGCGCGCCATGCTGTCTTTGGAGCGCAACTGGTTGCGCAGAGTGTGGGAGACCAGGCAGAGCGCGTAGTCGCCGGCCAGGTGGCCGTGGCGATCGTTGTAGGCCTTGAAGTGGTCCACATCCAGCATGAGCATCGACAACGGCTGCTCATTGAAGACGCAGCGGGTGCTTTCGCGCTGGTAGATCTGCTCCAGCCAGCGACGATTGAAGAGCCCGGTGAGGGTGTCGATCTTGGCGTTCTGTTCAGTGTCGAGAATGATCCGGTTGCCCTGGCGCAATCGCTCGCAGAGCACTTCCAGCAGGTTCTGCATCAACTGCGGCGACAGCTGGAACAGCTTGACCAGGGATTGCCGGTGCAGGCGCAGCACGGTGGTGGGCTCACTGGCCACCACGTAGGCCGAAGGATGGTCGTTGTCGATGAAGCTGATCTCGCCGGCGCACTCGCCCGCTTCGATGGTGCTCATCGGATTGTTATCCAGGGAACCGAGATAGACCTTCAGCCGCCCGCTCAGGACCAGGTAGAGGTACTGGTTGCGGTTGAACGGCGACAGCAGCACTTCCCCTGCCTCCAGATCGCAGGCACGAAATTCCTTGAGCATCTGCGCGAGACAGTTCGCGGTGACGTTCTGGAACAGACGCAATCGACTCAGCAGAGCCGGGTCTTCTTGCCAGTGGACATGCTTCATGGCTGCAACGGCCTCGGATGGCAGTCGAAGCGGACGACCCCCGCTAACGATCCTTGTCTCAGCTGTAAACCCGGTGTGACAGTATTCCCGCACTTTTTGCCTGGCAATGCCCGCCTGGAGCCGGGCCGACAGACGGCCGGATAACGGTAAGGAGCGCGACGATTGCCGATATTCACCACAATTTCACAGCAGCTTTATCAGCGCACAGAAATACCCGGAGCCGCTGCTGGCGGTCCGGATCGACAAGTGTGGATGGTGCGCAGAGCAGAAGGCCGCCCCAGGAGGCGGCCTTCGACAGCCAGTATAGATAGCCTCAGGCAAGCAGGCGGAATTTCACCGCATAGCTGGCCATGCGTGCTTCCAGCTTCGCCTGCAGCGATTCGTCCAGCCCCGGCACGCGAATCTCCGCGACCTGACCGTGGCGGTCGTCGTTGACCACTTCCACCGCCACTCCCGGCGCGATGGCGCCCAGTATCTGCTCCAGCACGCGGCGGATGGCGTCGAAACGCAGTGCCGGCTTGAAGGTCTTGCCCACGGCGGTGACCGGAATGGCATCGATGATCCAGACATCCTTGGGCACCGCCGCGCGCTCGGGCACATGCTGGGCGGCGTGCGCCAGCAGTTCGGCCTCGCTGACGCTGGCGCCGGGCTTGAGCTGCACATAGGCCACCGGCAGTTCGCCAACCTTGTCGTCCGGCTTGCCGACGGCGGCGGCCATGGCCACGGCGGGATGGCGGTGCAGGGCTTCCTCGATCATCTGCGGGTCGATGTTGTGGCCGCCGCGAATGATCAGGTCCTTGCTGCGACCGGTAAGCCAGATGTAGCCGTCTGCATCCATCCGCCCCAGATCGCCGGTGTTGAACCAGTCGCCGTCGACCCAGATGTCCTTGTTCTTGCTGGCCTGCAGGTAGCCCTTGAACACCGTCACGCCGCGTACGCAGAGGTTGCCGATCTCGTTCGGCGCGGCATCGCGCAGGTAATGCCCCTGCTCGTCGAGGATCGCGATCTTCACCTGGCAATAGGGCATGCGCATACCGATGGAACCGGGTCGGCGCTCGCCGTGGGCGGGGTTGCCGCAGGTGCCGCAGGTGGCCTCGGTCAGGCCATAGCCTTCGATCAGCTTGAGGCCGGTCTTGGCCTCGAACTGGCGGATCAGCTCCACCGGCATGGGCGCGGCGCCGCACAGGGCATAGCGCAGGCTGGACAGGTCGTGCCCCTCGCTGGGCACCTGCAACAGGCCCGCGTAGATGGTCGGCACGCCGCTGAAGAAGCTCACCCGGTAGCGCTCGATGATTTTCCAGAAGTTCTGGATCAGCCGTGTATTGCGATAGCCCTGGGGGGTGGCGATGAGGAACTCGGCCCCCGCGAAGATCGGGGCGAGGCCGGTGACCATCACGCCATTGACGTGGAACAGCGGCAGGCCGCAGAGGGTGCTGTCGCCCTCCCCCAGGTTGATGGCATAGGCCAGGATCATCGCCATGGCCACTTCGTTGCGGTGGCTGTGGGGCGCCAGCTTGGGCGTGCCGGTGGTGCCGCCGGTATGGAAGTAGGAGGCGACGTCACCGGGCGCAATCACCCGTCCGCTCTGCAGGTGATCGGCGGGGAAACGGTCGAGCAGTTCGTCGAAGTCCAGCACGCCTTCCGGCAATGGCTCGCGTTGGGCCTTGATGGCGCTGCGCTGGGGTTCAGGCAACAGGTTGGCCAGGTCGACGGCGACGATGGCCTCAAGCTCCGGCAGGCGGTCACGCAGGCCGGCCACCTTGTCCCAGAGATCGGTGCCGGGGAACGGCGCCAGGGTCACCAGCACCCTGGAGTCGGCCGCATGGACCAGTTCGGCGATGTGCTCGGGCTCCAGCAACGGGTTGATGGCATTGACCACGCCGGCCGCTTCCCCACCCCAGATGGTGAAATGGGTATGAGGCAGGTTCGGCAGCAGGAAAGACACCGCCTTGCCCGGCCGCACACCCAGGTGGTGGAAGGCGTTGGCCGCCTGGGTGACCCGCGCCAGCAGCTCGGCATAAGTCAGCTCGAACGGCGCTTCTTCGGTGTCGCCCTGGAGCAGGAAGGTCATGGCGCGCTTGTGCGGATGGCGCTCGGCGCTCTGACGGATCAGCTCATAGGTGCTGTCCGGCATACCGCGTTGTTCCAGCGAAAGGCGTTCAATTTCTTCGATGTCGCGCAGGGTGGCGATGGGCGGAGCTGAGGTCTGGGCCATGGTCGGTACTTGTTCTGTCGGGTTGAGGGGTCAGCTGTGCAAGCGCTCCACCAGCCAGGCGCCGATGTCGCGGATCTGCTGCGGCAATACCTCGTGGGCCATCGGATAGTCGCGCCACTCCACGGGAACGCCGGCAGCCGCCAGGCGATCGTGGGCGGAGCGGCCCATCGCGGGCAGCACCACGTCGTCGAAGGTGCCATGCAAGCAAAGGACCGGCAGTAGTCGTTTTGTATCCGACAGTTTCATTTCGTCAGTGAAGGTGGGGGCGTAGGTGGACAGCGCCAGCACACCACCCAGCTCGTCCTCCCAGCGCAGGAAGGCGGTGTGCAGCACCACGGCGCCCCCTTGGGAGAAGCCGGCCAGGTAAATGCGGCGGGGTTCGATGCCGCCATCGATCTGCGCCTGTATCAGCGCCATGACCCGCTCGGCCGATTCCTCCAGCTGCGCCTCATTGATCGCGCGCTCCGGGCGCATGGCGAGGATGTCGTACCACGACGGCATGGCCCAGCCGCCATTGATGGTCACCGCGCGGGTAGGCGCCTGGGGCAGCACGAAGCGCGTGGTGCCCAGCACTTCCTGCAGGTCCTCGGCCACCGGCAGGAAGTCGTAGCGGTCCGCGCCCAGGCCATGGAGCCAGATGACGCAGGCATCGGCGCGATGTGTGGGTTCCAGGATCAGTGTGTCGCTCATGTGTGGCTCCGTTGTGGTGCATCTGCCCAACTTTGGGGCTATGCCATCAGAAGAGGAGGTTTGATAACTGAAAAATATGTCGCAAGGCTAAAACTTTACCTATTGACCTATAGGAATAGACGTACTGGCGCCGTGCTGGTACGGCCCTTGCTAACCAGCAACTCACAGAAACACAGCCGTGGCACGGTAACACTTGCCCGGTGTGCAACGGGTTGGGCAACGGCTGCGGCCGCTGCCTTGCAGGCGGTCACCTGGCGTCATTCGTGGTGCGAGGGTGGGCGCAAATCCGTCTCCAGCCCATTTGACCAATGGGCAAGGAAAGGTCTGGTGGCGATAGGAGCAGCGCCAACTAGACTTCTTCCTTAGGTCCGACACCCCGGTTGACCTTTTCAGTGCATAAAGGTTGAACCTGCCTCACGAGGGTACGGCGGTGGGATCGAGACTCCAACACCAATAAAAGCAACTGGAGGTTTTAATGAAGATGGTGAAATCCACCCTGGCCGTGCTGACCGCGGCAACCGTTCTCGGTGTCAGCGGTTTCGCACAGGCGGGCGCCACCCTGGACGCGGTGAAGAAGAAGGGCTTCGTGCAATGCGGCATCAGTGACGGCCTCCCGGGCTTCTCCTATGCCGACGGCAAGGGCAACTACAAGGGCATCGACGTTGACGTCTGCCGCGCAGTTGCCGCCGCTGTGTTCGGCGATGCCAGCAAGGTCAAATTCAGCCCCCTGACCGCCAAGGAACGTTTCACCGCGCTGCAGTCCGGCGAAGTCGACGTCCTTTCGCGCAACAGCACCTGGACCAGCTCCCGCGATGCTGCCATGGGCCTGAACTTCACCGGCGTGACCTACTACGACGGCCAGGGCTTCCTGGTGAACAAGAAGCTCGGCGTTTCCAGCGCCAAGGAACTCGATGGCGCCACCGTGTGCATCCAGGCCGGCACCACCACCGAGCTGAACCTGTCCGACTACTTCCGCGCCAACAACCTCAAGTACACCCCCATCACCTACGACACCTCCGACGAGAGCGCCAAGTCGCTGGAATCCGGTCGTTGCGACGTGCTGACCTCCGACCAGTCCCAGCTCTATGCACAGCGCATCAAGCTGGCCGCTCCGGACGAGTACGTGGTGCTGCCGGAAGTGATCTCCAAGGAACCCCTCGGCCCGGCCGTGCGCCAGGGTGACGAGGAGTGGTTCGACATCGTGCGCTGGTCCCTGTTCGCCATGGTCAACGCCGAAGAACTGGGCCTGAACTCGAGTAACGTCGAAGAAATGGCCAAGACCACCAAGAACCCCGACATTGCCCGCCTGCTGGGCACTGAAGGCGAGTTCGGCAAGGACCTGAAGTTGCCGAAGGACTGGGCGGTGCAAATCGTCAAGCAGGTCGGCAACTACGGCGAAATCTTCGACCGCAACATCGGTGCCGGTAGCGAGTTGAAGATCGAGCGCGGTCTCAACGCCCTGTGGAACAAGGGCGGTCTGCAGTACGCACCGCCGGTGCGCTGACCGTCGCCCGGCGGCCGCATGAGGTGGCCGCCGGGATCGAGTTCCGTTTCAACGCGAACCCTGGCCGCCGTCCCCCATCCGGCTGGCCAGCGGTTCCCAGAGGGCCGTCATGCAAAAAACTGCCAACGCCCCACGCGCTCCGAAAGGTTCGGTCTGGACCGATCCGAAGGCACGTGCGTGGCTATTCCAGATCATCGCCGTCATCGCGGTCGTGTCACTGGGCTGGTACCTGTTCCAGAACACCCAGCACAACCTGCAACAGCGCGGCATCCTGTCCGGCTTCGATTTCCTCGAACAGAGCGCCGGCTTCGGGATTTCCCAACACCTGATCGACTACAACGAAAGCAACAGCTACGGCCGCGTTTTCGTCATCGGTCTGCTCAACACCCTGCTGGTCTCGGGTATCGGCATCTTCTTCGCCACTATCCTCGGCTTCATCCTGGGCGTGGCGCGGCTGTCGCCGAACTGGCTGATCCGCAAGCTGGCGACCATCTACATCGAGACCTTCCGCAACATCCCGCCGCTGCTGCAGATCTTCTTCTGGTACTTCGCGGTGATGCTGCCCATGCCGGGGCCGCGCCAGAGCCTGTCCATCGGCGAACACTTCTTCCTCAACAACCGCGGCCTGTACATGCCGGCGCCGACCATGGCCGATGGCTTCTGGCCCTTCCTGGTCAGCCTGGTACTGGTGCTGCTGACGAGTATCGCCATCGCCCGCTGGGCCAAGGTCAGGCGTGAGGCCACCGGCCAGCGCTTCCCGGTACTGATCAGCTCGCTGGTGCTGCTGGTGGTAATACCCGGCCTGGTCACTCTGGTCTTCGGCCATCCCTTCGACTGGAGCATCCCGCAGCTGCAGGGCTTCAACTTCCGCGGCGGCTGGGTGGTGATTCCGGAACTGATCGCCCTGACCCTGGCGCTGACCGTGTACACCGCGGCGTTCATCGCCGAGAACGTGCGCTCCGGCATCCAGGCGGTCAGTCATGGCCAGACCGAGGCGGCACGCTCCCTGGGCCTGCCCGCCGCCAAGACCCTGCGTCTGGTGATCATCCCGCAGGCCCTGCGCGTGATCATCCCGCCGCTCACCAGCCAGTACCTGAACCTGACCAAGAACTCGTCCCTGGCGGCCGGCATCGGCTACCCGGACATGGTCTCGCTGTTCGCCGGTACGGTGCTGAACCAGACCGGCCAGGCGATCGAGGTGATCAGCATCACCATGAGCGTCTACCTGGCCATCAGCATCAGCATTTCGATCCTGATGAACTGGTACAACAAGCGCATTGCGCTAGTCGAGCGGTGAGGGCCGAGCCATGACGACACATGTATTCAAGCCCGACCAGCCGCCACCCCGGATGAGCGTCGGCGTACTGGGCTGGCTGCGCGCCAACCTGTTCTCGAACTGGTTCAACACCCTGCTGACCCTGTTCGCCATCTACCTGGTGTGGCTGATCGTGCCGCCGCTGATCCAGTGGGCCTTCCTCCAGGCCGACTGGAACGGCACCACCCGCGCTGACTGCACCAGCGAAGGCGCCTGCTGGGTCTTCATCAAATCGCGCTTCAGCCAGTTCATGTACGGCTTCTACCCCGAAGCCCTGCGCTGGCGAGTGGACCTGGCGGTATGGCTCGCCATCATCGGCGCCGCGCCGCTGTTCATTCCGCGCTTTTCGCGCAAGGCGGTGTACGGCCTTGGCTTCCTGGTGATCTACCCGATCGTCGCCTACTGGCTGCTGCACGGCGGCTTCCTTGGCATGAGCACCGTGTCCACCAGCCAGTGGGGCGGCCTGATGCTGACCCTGGTGATCGCTGCGGTGGGCATTGTCGGCGCGCTGCCGCTGGGCATCCTGCTGGCATTGGGACGACGTTCGAACATGCCGGCGATCAAGGTCATCTGCGTGACCTTCATCGAGTTCTGGCGTGGTGTTCCGCTGATCACCGTGCTGTTCATGTCCTCGGTGATGCTGCCGCTGTTCCTGCCCGAAGGCCTGTCCTTCGACAAGCTGCTGCGGGCGCTGATCGGCGTGATTATGTTCCAGTCGGCCTATATCGCCGAAGTGGTGCGTGGCGGCCTGCAGGCAATCCCCAAGGGCCAGTACGAAGCCGCTGCGGCCATGGGCCTGGGCTACTGGCGGATGATGGGCCTGGTGATCCTGCCGCAAGCCCTGAAGCTGGTCATCCCCGGCATCGTCAACACCTTCATCGCGCTGTTCAAGGACACCAGCCTGGTGATCATCATCGGCCTGTTCGACCTGCTCAACAGCATCAAGCAAGCCACCACCGACCCGGCCTGGCTGGGCATGGCGACCGAAGGCTACGTCTTCGCCGCCCTGGTGTTCTGGATCTTCTGTTTCGGCATGTCCCGCTACTCCATGAGCCTGGAGCGCAAGCTGGACACCGGCCACAAGCGTTAGGAGTCATCCCATGACTGAAACAAGCAAGAAAGTAGCCGGCGAGCCAATCATCCGCCTGCAGGGCGTGAACAAGTGGTATGGCCAGTTCCACGTGCTGAAGGACATCAACCTCGACGTGCAGCAGGGCGAGCGCATCGTCCTCTGCGGTCCGTCCGGTTCCGGCAAGTCCACCACCATCCGCTGCATCAACCGCCTGGAAGAGCACCAGCAGGGCCGCATCATCGTCGACGGCACCGAGCTGACCAGCGACCTCAAGCACATCGAGGCGATCCGCAGCGAAGTGGGCATGGTGTTCCAGCACTTCAACCTGTTCCCGCACCTCACCGTGCTGCAGAACTGCACCCTGGCGCCGATGTGGGTCCGCAAGATGCCCAAGCGCCAGGCCGAGGAAATCGCCATGCACTACCTGGAGCGCGTGCGTATTCCGGAGCAGGCGAACAAATTCCCGGGCCAGCTCTCCGGCGGCCAGCAGCAGCGCGTGGCCATCGCCCGCGCCCTGTGCATGAAGCCGAAGATCATGCTGTTCGACGAACCCACCTCGGCGCTCGACCCGGAAATGGTGAAGGAAGTGCTCGACACCATGATCGGCCTGGCCCACGACGGCATGACCATGCTCTGCGTGACCCACGAGATGGGCTTCGCCCGCACCGTGGCCGACCGGGTGATCTTCATGGACAAGGGCGAAATCGTGGAACAGAACGAACCCAACGCCTTCTTCGACAACCCGCAGAACGAGCGGACCAAGCTGTTCCTGGGGCAGATCCTGCACTGACAGCCGTTCGCCGCAACGAAAAAGGGAGCCTTCGGGCTCCCTTTTTCCTGGCTACGATTTGCCGGTTCGCTTCGCTCTACACCAACCCGGGTGTAGCCAGCGGCCGATCCATCAATCGCCGTAGATATCGAAGTCGAAGTACCTGGCCTGGATCGCCTGGTATTTACCATTCTCCCGCAGGGCCTTGATGGCGCTGTCAAACTTCCCGCGCAGCTCGCTATCGCCCTTGCGCACGGCGATGCCGGCGCCCTCGCCAAAGTACTTCGGATCGTTCAGCACCGGACCTACGAACTCGTAGTCCTTGCCGTTCGCAGTCTTGAGGAAGCCTTCGTTGAGCGGGAAGACATCGGCCAGCACACCGTCCAGGCGGCCGGACAGCACGTCCAGGTAGATCTCGTTCTGGGTGCTGTAGCGCACCACCTTCACGCCCTTGGGCTCCAGCACCTCGGCGGCGAAGCGGTCGGTGGTGGTGGAGCGCTGGGTGCCGATGGTCTTGCCCACCAGGCTCTTGAATTCGGGGTCGACCACGCTGCCCTTCTTCATCACCAGGCGCGCCGGGCTGTAGTAGTACTTGCCGGTGAAGTCCACGGACTTCTTGCGCTCATCGGTGATGGTCATGGACGACAGCACGGCGTCGACCTTCTTCACCTTGAGGGATGGAATCAGGCCATCGAACTCCTGCTCGATCCACTGGCACTTGACCTTCATCTCCTCGCACATGGCATTGCCGATGTCGTAGTCGAAGCCGGCGATCTGGCCGTCCGGCGTCTTGAAGGCGAAGGGCGGATAAGCAGCTTCGATGCCGATGCGCAGAGGCTTCTCGGCAGCGAACGCGCTGGAGGCCAGCAGGCCCAGGGCAAGGCTGCCCAGCAGAACGAGTTTCTTCATGGTGCGACTCCCGCAGTACGGATGGATGCCCGCCACACAACGGGGCGAGCAGGTTCGGAATGGCTTTGCGAGGCAGAAGAAGACACGGCCAGAAATGGCCGGGATGGGAAGGGGTGGGTAGCTGGCTGTGGATCATCATGGACGCCGCTAACTTGTACTTGTTAGTCCATGTTGGACTTATATGTACACGCCGTCAATGACCCAGGAAAAAGCCCAGCAATAGCCAGGCTCGTTCGAAACTTGTGGGGTGAATTTATTCGCCAAGCAGGCCGCAGGCCTGCCATTGGGAGTCCCCGGGGGCAGCTTCGCTCCCCTTCGCGAATAAATTCGCCCCCACAGGAAAAGCAGTCCGCACTCGGTTCATTCCCAGCGCTCGGCCGCCGCCTTGTCGCTGCACCGCCCTTCCACCCAGCGCGGGCCTTCGGCGGCGTCTTCCTTCTTCCAGAAGGGTGCACGGGTCTTGAGGTAGTCCATGACAAAGTTGCACGCATCGAACGCTGCCTGGCGGTGGGCGCTGGCGGTGCCGACGAAGACGATGGGCTCGCCCGGTTCCAGCCGGCCAACGCGGTGGAGAATCTCAACGTTGAGCAGCGGCCAGCGCTCCCGTGCCTCCACCTCGATCTTCTCCAGGGCCTTCTCGGTCATCCCCGGATAATGCTCGAGGAACATCCCCGCCACTTCCTGACCATCATTGAAGTCGCGCACGTAGCCAACGAAGCCGACCACGGCACCGATGCCGACGTTGGCCGCGTGCAGCGCGTTGAGTTCAACACCGGGATCGAAAGCACCTTCCTGCACGCGAACAGCCATTTCAGCCTCCTGTGACCGTGGGGAAGAAGGCGACCTCGTCGCCATCCGCGAGGACCTCGTCCAGGCCACACAGCTCCTGGTTGCGGGCGCACATCAGGTTCTGTTCGGCGAGCACTTCCCACACGCCGCCACGGGCCAGCAGGTGCTGGCGCAGGTCATCCAGTTTCGCGAACGCCGAGTCCCAGCTGAGCTGCTCGCCGTCGATGCCAAGCGCTTCACGGTAGCGAGCGAAATACTGCACGCGAATCATCATTGCTCCCCGGCCTGATAGTGGCCGCTCTTGCCGCCCAGCTTTTCCAGCAGGCGGACGTTTTCGATGGTCATGCCGCGATCCACCGCCTTGCACATATCGTAGATGGTCAGGGCGGCGACGCTGGCGGCGGTCAGCGCCTCCATTTCCACTCCGGTCTGCCCGGCCAGCTTGCAGCGGGCGACGATGCGCACACAGTCGTCCCCATCCGCCTCCAGCTCTACCTTGACGCTTGTGAGCATCAGCGGGTGACACAGGGGAATGAGATCGGATGTCTTCTTCGCCGCCTGGATGCCGGCGATGCGTGCCACGGCGAACACATCGCCCTTGGGGTGGCCGCCGGCCTGGATCATGGCGAGGGTTTCCGGGCGCATGCGCACACGGGCTTCAGCCGTCGCCTCACGGGAGGTCACCGCCTTGTCGGTGACGTCGACCATGTTGGCGCGGCCTTGGGAATCGAGATGGGTAAGCACTGCACGTCTCCTTGGACAGGAGACCGATTGTATACAGAAACCCGCACCGGGCGGCAGCTGCCGCCCGGCGGGATCCCGAGGTTACATGTGGGCTTCGGCGAACTCGGCCAGCACGGAGCGCGGCACACCCTGGAGAGTGATATGCACGCCGTGGGGGAAGTCCTTGAAGCGTTCGGTCAGGTAGGTCAGGCCGGAGCTCGGCGCGGAGAGGTAGGGAGTGTCGATCTGCGCCAGGTTGCCCAGGCAGATCACCTTGGAGCCAGTACCGGCACGGGTGATGATGGTTTTCATCTGGTGCGGCGTCAGGTTCTGGCATTCGTCGATGATGATCAGGCTCTGCTGGAAGCTGCGGCCACGGATGTAGTTCAGGGATTTGAACTGCAGCGGCACCTTGCTGAGGATGTAGTCCACGCTGCCGTGGGTGTTCTCGTCATCCATGTGCAAGGCTTCCAGGTTGTCGGTGATTGCCCCCAGCCAGGGTTCCATCTTCTCCGCCTCGGTGCCGGGCAGGAAGCCGATCTCCTGGTCCAGCCCCTGCACGCTGCGGGTGGCGATGATGCGGCGATAGCGCTTGCTGACCATGGTCTGCTCGATGGCAGCGGCCAGCGCCAGGATGGTCTTGCCCGAGCCCGCCGCGCCACTGAGGTTGACCAGGTGGATGTCCGGGTCCAGCAGCGCGTAGAGCGCCAGCGCCTGGTACACGTCACGCGGACGCAGGCCCCAGGCTTCCTGGTGCAGCAGTGGCTCCTGATGCAGGTCGAGGATCAGCAGCTCATCGGCCTTGATGCCCTTGATCCAGCCGACGAAGCCCTGCTCGTCGACGATGAACTCGTTGATGTGCACGGCCGGCAGGTTGTCGGTGAGCTGTACCCGGTGCCAGGTGCGGCCATGATCCTGGCGCGTCTCCACCTTGCTCACGCGGTCCCAGAACGAGCCCGGCATGTCGTGGTAGCCACGGGACAGCAGGGAGACGTCATCCACCAGCTGGTCGGTGTGGTAGTCCTCCGAGTCGATCCCGCAGGCCCGTGCCTTCAGGCGCATGTTGATGTCCTTGGTCACCAGCACCACGGACATGCCCGGCTTGCGGCTCTTCAGCTCCACCAGCTGGTTGATGATCTTGTTGTCGTTGAGGTCTTCAGGCAGCCAGGTGATGGGGGCTGCGCGCTTGCTCATGAGGATCGAGAGAAAACCGCAGGGGCCGCTCTTCTCTCGCTGGATGGGTACGCCGTGCTCCACTTCCTCGGGGGTGGCGCCGCCGAGGATCTTGTCGATGTTACGGATGGCCTGCCTGCATTCGGCAGCGACGCCCTGCTTGCCGGTCTTGAGCTTGTCCAGTTCCTCCAGCACGGTCATCGGAATGGCCACGTGGTGTTCCTGGAAGTTGAACAAGGCGTTGGGATCGTGAATCAGGACGTTGGTGTCGAGCGCGTACAAGGTTGGAGCGGTAGGGCGGGAGCGTCCATGGTCATCCATACTCGGTCACCTTCTTATAGGGCCAGGCGACGGAATGCCAGACAGGCGCTCCGCCGCGGGGGACCACCGACCTCCCCGCTCCGGGTCATGCCGGGTAGGGGATGGAGCCAACAAGGTGAGGGCCTATGGCCGCCACCTGTCTGCAGGATTCGGCGGTCTGTATTTTTTTTACTCCAATCGGGATGACAGAAAAAAGAACTTTTTTGCCTGTACGAGCCTTTTTTCACAGTGCAGCAAAAAGCCCTTGGCGCGCAGGAAAGCGCCCGTTAAAGTCGAAAGTCCCCTCCCCCGGAATTTCCCCAATTTTCCGTCCCGGGCGTTGATTCCAGCCCCGCATCCAGCCTGCCTATCGGCGGGATAGGTAGAGCCAGCAGGCGCAAATCCCTAGAATCGTCGCATTCCCGAAGGAGACGATTCGATGCTGCTGGTGATTTCCCCTGCCAAGACCCTGGACTACGAAACCCCGCCGGTGACCTCGCGCTTCACCCAGCCGGAGTTCCTCGACCATGCCCAGGAGCTGATCGAGCAACTGCGCGAACTCAGCCCCGCGCAGATCGCCGAGCTGATGCACCTGTCCGACAAGCTCGCCGGCCTCAACGCCGCGCGCTACGGCAGCTGGCACCCGGACTTCACCCCCGACAACGCCAAGCAGGCCCTGCTGGCCTTCAAGGGCGACGTCTACACCGGCCTCAATGCCGAAGATTTCGTTGACGCCGACTTCGACTTCGCCCAGCAGCACCTGCGCATGCTCTCCGGCCTCTACGGCCTGCTGCGCCCGCTGGACCTGATGCAGCCCTACCGCCTGGAAATGGGCACCCGGCTGGTCAACGCCCGCGGCAAGGACCTCTACGCCTTCTGGGGCGATCGCATCAGCAACTGGCTGAACGAGGCCCTGGCGGCCCAGGGCGACGACATCCTGCTCAACCTCGCCTCCAACGAATACTTCAGCTCGGTCAAGCGCAAGGCGCTGAATGCCCGCGTCATCGACACCGAATTCAAGGACCTGAAGAACGGCCAGTACAAGATCATCAGCTTCTACGCCAAGAAGGCCCGCGGCCTGATGGCCCGCTACGTGATCAAGGAACGCCTCACCAGCCCGGAAGGCCTGAAGGACTTCAACTACCAGGGCTACCGCTACTCGGCGGAGCACTCCGGGCCGGACAACCTGGTATTCCTGCGCGACGAGCCGCAGGAATGAGATGAGCCCCCGCCCAACGGCGTAATGCTGTTCACAAAGGAACGCCGCTTGTCCCTCGCCGGGTAAGCGGCGTTTTTCTGCACCCGGGGATCCCTGCCGGAACCAGACTGCCGGCGAAACGGCGATCTCCCGGAAAGCTTCGCGGGCACGCTCGCTCCTACAACAGCCATTGCGCCCCGTTGGCGGTGCCCCACCGGCGCCCGACCAACGGCCCTCCGCCACCCGTCACCCGTCACCCGTCACCCGTCACCGGCCAGAGCTGGCACGCCTGTTCCGTGATTCCCACCTTCGAACCTCGAATCCAATATCAATTCAAGATCATTTAGCCCTCAGAACTTTGATTCATATACTGGCCAACTTAACTTCAAGTAGTGGCCAACTTGCAAAATGCAATCACCGGAAAAATGCAATTTGCACTATCAGGAACTTTTCCAGAACCGCAAAACTCTGAGTTCCCGTCAGCGCGAATCATGCATAGTCAGGATTTCGCAATAAATCAAATCGGGGACGAACGGTAGGAACTATCCGAAAACACAGATACTCATACCCCCGACACCTGAATTCCTCACACGACATTTCCGTGTGATTTCAAACTGCCTTAATAACTATCGGCGTAAAACCGAGGGGTAGTTTTTATCTGGTGAAAACCAAAGAAGCTTATTAAGGAGAAGCGCAACAAACTCGACCTACTGGACAAAACCAACGAGCCAGAGCCTTCGCGGCGATCAGCTCAGGACTCTACCCGGGTAAGCAATTTCACATACCCAGTTCAGGCGCCCCAGATTTGGCGTCCGGTATTACTCATGCCTGTGCATCTTGAAGTTGCATTTGCGACATGACGATGCAAATGGAAGTGACACTTACGTCACATATTAAACAGCGTGCTGAAAGGACGAGGTGAATACGATGCAAATCAGCATCTTCGGTTTGGGCTATGTTGGTGCAGTGTGCGCCGGCTGCCTCTCTGCTCGTGGTCATGAAGTTGTCGGTGTCGATGTCTCTCAGACCAAGATCGACCTGATCAACAATGGCAAATCGCCCATTGTCGAGCCAGGTCTTGAAGAACTTCTGCAACAGGGCGTGAAGACTGGCCGCCTGCGCGGAACCACCGATGTCGCCGGTGCTATTCGCGATACCCAGGTGTCGTTCATCTGCGTCGGCACCCCGAGCAAGAAGAACGGCGACCTGTCGCTGGATTACATCGAAGGCGTCTGCCGCGAAATCGGCTTCGCCCTGCGCGACAAGGCCGAGCGCCACACCGTGGTCGTGCGCAGCACCGTGTTGCCGGGCACCGTGAAGAACGTGGTGATCCCGATCATCGAAGACTGCTCGGGCAAGAAGGCCGGCGTGGACTTCGGCGTGGCGGTGAACCCCGAGTTCCTGCGTGAAAGCACCGCGATCAAGGACTACGACTACCCGCCCATGACGGTCATCGGCGAACTGGACAAGGCCGCCGGCGACGTCCTGGAAACCCTGTACCGCGAGCTCGACGCCCCGATCATCCGCAAGGACATCGAAGTGGCCGAGATGATCAAGTACACCTGCAACGTGTGGCACGCGGCCAAGGTCACCTTCGCCAACGAGATCGGCAACATCGCCAAGGCCGTTGGCGTCGATGGCCGTGACGTGATGGACGTGGTCTGCCAGGACCACAAGCTGAACCTGTCCAAGTACTACATGCGTCCGGGCTTCGCCTTCGGCGGCTCCTGCCTGCCCAAGGACGTGCGCGCGCTGAACTACCGCGCCACCTCCCTGGACGTGGATGCCCCGCTGATCGGCTCGCTGATGCGCAGCAACACCGGCCAGGTGCAGAAGGCCTTCGACATCATCGCCGGCCACGACAAGCGCCGCGTCGCCCTGCTTGGCCTATCGTTCAAGGCCGGTACCGACGACCTGCGCGAAAGCCCGCTGGTGGAGCTGGCCGAGATGCTCATCGGCAAGGGCTACGACCTCAGCATCTACGACCGCAACGTCGAGTACGCCCGCGTCCACGGCGCCAACAAGGACTACATCGAGTCGAAGATCCCCCACGTCTCCTCGCTGCTGGACAGCAACTTCGACGCCGTGGTGGACAAAGCCGACATCATCGTCCTCGGCAACCGTGACGAGCTGTTCGCCCCGCTGGCGCAACAGGCTCCCGCCGGCAAGCAGGTAATCGACCTGGTGGGCTTCATGCCCCGGGGCACCCAAGGCAATGCCGAGGGTATCTGCTGGTAAGCGCCCTGCCTCCTCCCCTTGCGGGAGGAGGCACGCCCGAAACGACCAGTACAGGACGATCATCCCAATGGAAAAACTCAAAGGTGGCCTGCTCGAAGCCTCGGGCTGGCTGTTCTACCTCATCGCGCTGATGCTGCTGGCACTGGCACTGCCCAAGTCCGTCTTCGATCCCGATTCCAAGCATTTCCTGCTGCTGATCGGGGCCGTGGGCATCTGGCGCTACTCCATGGGCGCCCTGCACTTCGCACGCGGCACGCTGTTCCTCTACTTCGTCTACCCCTGGTACAAGCGGCGCCTGGCCAAACTCGGCGACGCGGCGGCCCCGTCCCACGTGTTCCTGATGGTGACCAGCTTCCGCATCGAGGCACTGACCACCGCCATGGTCTACCGCTCGGTGATCCAGGAAGCCATCGACTGCGGCTACCCGACCACCGTGGTCTGCTCCATCGTCGAGCTGTCCGACGAGCTGCTGGTGAAGAACCTCTGGGCCAAGCTGGCGCCGCCGCCGCGGGTCAAGCTGGACTTCGTGCGCATTCCCGGCACCGGCAAGCGCGATGGCCTGGCCTACGGCTTCCGCGCCATCTCCCGCCAGCTGCCGGACGCGAATGCGGTGGTGGCGGTGATCGACGGCGACACCGTGCTGGCCGAAGGCGTGGTGAGAAAGACCGTGCCCTGGTTCAAGCTCTTCCCGAATGTCGGCGGCCTGACCACCAACGAGTTCTGCGAGGTGCGCGGCAGCTACATCATGAGCGAGTGGCACAAGCTGCGTTTCGCCCAGCGCCACCTCAACATGTGCTCCATGGCGCTGTCCAAGCGCGTGCTGACCATGACCGGGCGGATGTCGGTGTTCCGCGCCAGCGTGGTGACCGATCCGGACTTCATCGCCGACGTGGAAAGCGATCACCTGGACCACTGGCGCCTGGGTCGTTTCCAGTTCCTCACCGGCGACGACAAGTCCAGCTGGTACAGCCTGATGCGCCTGGGCTACGACACCTTCTACGTGCCGGATGCGGCGATCAACACGGTCGAGCACCCGCCGGAGAAGAGCTTCATCAAGGCCAGCCGCAAGCTGATGTTCCGCTGGTACGGCAACAACCTGCGGCAGAACTCCCGCGCCCTGGCGCTGGGCCCGCGCCGCCTCGGCTGGTTCACCACCGTGGTGCTGGCCGACCAGCGCGCGTCGATGTGGACCTGCCTGCTGGGCCTGGCCGCGGCCATCATCGCCAGCCTGAAATACAGCATCGCCTACCTGCTGGTGTACCTGCTGTGGATCGGCATCACCCGCTTCGTCCTGACCCTGCTGCTCAGCATTACCGGGCACCGGATCGGGCCGGCCTACCCGCTGATCCTCTATTACAACCAGATCGTCGGGGCCCTGGTGAAGATCTACGTCTTCTTCCGCCTCGACCAGCAGTCCTGGACCCGCCAGAACACCAAGCTCAACCGTGACCTCGCCAGCTTCTCGCGCTGGTTCAACACCTGGTCCTCACGCGCCATGACCTTCTCCGCAACCAGCGTATTCATCGCCACGCTGCTGGCGATCGTGTGAGCACAAGGAACCTGACAGGAATCGAAGCCATGAATACAGCCGTCAATCTCAATGTGGTGCATGAATCCGAAGCCCAGCGCCAGCACGCACGGGTGAAGATCCCCGGCAAGATCCGCTACATCGCTCGCGGCGAACGCTTCGAAGCGTCGCTGCTGGACGTCTCCGCCGGCGGCTTCGCCTTCACCGGCGGACGCTCCGGCGCCAACATCGGCGACCACCACAGGGGCCGCCTGATGTTCCAGATCGACGGCCTCAGCCTGGGCCTGGACATCGAATTCCAGATACGCGCCGTGGATGCGCGCAAGGAGCGCGTCGGCTGCGTGTTCCACAACCTGCAGCCGCGCGACATCGCCACCCTGCGCTACCTGATCAGCGCCCACCTGTCCGGCGAACTGGTCAGCGCCGGCGACCTGCTCAACACCCTGCAGCGCGAAAACTTTACCAAGCCGCGCAAGGGCGGCGCGGGCGGCGGCATGGGTCCCCTGGCCCGCCTGAAGGCGGTCGGCCTCAGCGCCGGAATCTTCGTCGTCGGCGTCGGTGCCTTCGGCTACATCCTCAACTCGTTGTACAGCCTGTACTTCGTCACCCACGCCGACTCGGCCATGGTGGCGGTGCCCTCCATGCAGGTCACCATGCCCCGCGAAGGCACCGTGCAGAGCCTGGTCGGCGCCGATGCCAGCGTGGAGAAAGGCGCGCCCATCGCCTCCTTCAACGCCACCATGCTGGAGATGCTCAAGGGCCACCTGACCGACGACCAGCTCACCCCGAAGAACGTCGAAGAACTCTTCGGCAAGCAGATGAAGGGCACCCTCACCAGCCCCTGCAACTGCAAGATCGCCCGCCAGCTCGTGGCCGACGGCCAGTTCGCCAGCAAGGGCGACGTGATCTTCGAACTGGTCCCTCAGGACACCCAGGCCACCGTCCAGGCGCGCTTCCCGTTCCGCAACATCGGCCAGGCCAAACCCGGCGCCCGCGTCACCTTCCAGGTGGCCGGCGAGGACCAGGTACGCCACGGCAAGATCCTCAGCAGCAACCTGCACGACGGCAGCATGTCCGCCGACATCCGCGCCACCATCCAGCCCGACGAGCCTCTGCCCAGCACCCTCGCCGGCCAGCCGGTGGAAGTCAGCGTCGATCGCGGCCCGTCCCTCGACTGGCTGATCGATCGCGCCCTGGCGACAGGCTTCTGAGGAGGGCGCCGCCATGGCCCATCACGCTACTCCCGTCCTGTTGCTGGCCGCGGCCGTCGCCCTGGCCGGCTGCGCCGGTCTGCCCGACGAGCGCCTCGCCCGCGAAGCCCTGAAACGCGGTGACAGCACCACCGCCGAGCAGAACTTCCGCCAGCTGGCCGAACTCGGCTACGCCGACGCTGCGGTTGGCCTGGCCGACCTGCAGGTGGCCAGCGGCGATCCCGAACAGCTGGCCAGGGCCGAGCAGACCTATCGCCAGGCCATGGACCAGTCGCCGCGGGCCAAGGCGCGCCTGGGCAAGCTGCTGGCGCGCAAGACCGAGCTGAACCCGGCCGAGCGCCGCGAGACCGCGCAGCTGCTGGAAGAGTCCTTCAGCGCCGGAGAAGAGAGCAGCCTGCTGCCGCTGGTGATGCTCTACCTGCAATACCCGCAGGACTTCCCCGAGGTGAACGTACCGGCGCGCATCGCCACGTGGCGCGCCGAAGGCCACACCCAGGCCGAGCTGGCGCAGATCCTCTTCTATCGCACCCAGGGCACCTACGATCAGCACCTGGGCGAGATCGAACAGATCTGCACCCGCAACCTGGCACTGGCCGATGTCTGCTACGTCGAGTTGGCCACCGTGTATCAGAAGCAGGGCAACGCCGATGCCCGGCAAAAGCTGCTGGACCAGTTGATGGCTGGCTACCGCGCCGGGCGCATTCCCGCCCAGCGCGTGGATTCGGTGGCCAAGGTGCTGGCCGACGCCGACCTCGGCGAGCCGGACGACGGCAAGGCCAAGGAACTGCTGGAAGCCGTGGCGCCCACCTACCCCGCCGCCTGGGTCAGCCTGGCCGAGCTGCTCTACAACTACCCCGGCCAGGGCGATACCGAACAGCTGCTGGGTTACCTGGAGAAGGGCCGCGCCGCTTCCCTGCCCCAGGCCGAGCTGCTGCTGGGCCGCCTCTACTACGAAGGCAAGTTGGTGCCGCTGGACCCGAAGAAGGCCGAGGAACACCTGCTCAATGCCGCGCCGACCGAGCCCCGCGCCGACTACCTGCTGGGGCAGATCTACCTGCGCGGCTACCTGGGTGAAATCGAACCGCAAAAAGCCCTGGAACGACTGCTGGGTGCCGCCCGCAACGGCCAAATCAACGCCGACTTCGCCCTCGCCCAGATGTACGTCCAGGGCAAGGGCATCCAGCGCAACCTGGTCAATGCCTACGTCTTCAGCCAGCTGGCCCTGCCCAAGAACACCCCGCAGGCCCAGGAACTGGCACAGCAGGTGGCGCAGCAACTGCCGCCGACCGACCGCGCCCGCGCCGAGCAACTGCTGCGTGAAGAACGCGCAGTCCGTGGCGTCGCGACTCCGGACACCCAGATGAGCAGCCTATGAATCCCCCTCCGCAGCTCCCCCGCAGGTTGGCGCAGAGCGCAGCGAAGCCCGACAGCGGAGCACGACCGCGGTACGAGAGAGATGAAACGCACATGAACAAGAATCCCTGGATCAAGGCAGGCCTGGGCCTGTCCCTGCTGGCCGCGAGCATCGCCCACGCTGCCGAACCCGAAGGCAGGAACTTCGGCCTGGACGTGAAGATCACCGCGCAATCGGAAGACGACCGCGACCTCGGCACCCGCGATGGCGGCGACGTCAACGGTATCGGTCTCGACCTGCGCCCCTGGGTCTACGGCGAGCGTGGCCAGTGGAGCGCCTTCGCCATGGGCCAGGCGGTCACCGCCACCGACACCATCGAGACCGACACCCTGGAATCCAGCGATATCGAAGCCGACGCGGGCCAGCGCAACAACGGCCGCGAGCCGGACAAGAGCTACCTGGCCATGCGCGAATTCTGGGTCGACTACGGCGGCCTCACCGCCTACCCCGGCGAGCACCTGCGCTTCGGCCGCCAGCGCGTGCGCAGCGAGGAAGGCACCTGGTGGGACACCAACATCGAAGCCCTGCGCTGGAGCTTCGACACCACCCTGCTGCGCGCCCATGCCGGCGTCGCCGAGCGCTTCAGCGAGTACCGCACCGACATCGATGAGCTGGCCCCGGAAGACGAGGACCGCCGGCACTTCTTCGGCGACATCACCACCCAGTGGCGCCCCGGCCACTGGGTCGGCGCCAAGCTTCACCACAGCCGCGACAACGGCGACCTGCCCAATGTCGGCGAGGAAGTGGATGAACTGGACAAGCGCACCACCGGCGACCTGACCTGGCTGGGCCTGGAAGCTGACGGCGGCTTCTTCGACCGCCGCTCCACCCTGCCACTCAACTACTGGGCCCAGGCCACCTGGCTGACCGGCGACGTGGACGAACTGCAGCAGACGCCCGTGGGCAATCAGAACATCGCCAGCGGCAAGCGCAATGTCGACGTCGACGCCTGGGCCCTGGACCTCGGCCTGCGCTGGAACATCGACGATCAGTGGAAGGTCGGCGGCGCCTACGCCCGTGGCAGCGGCGGCGGCGATAACGACAGCTCCGAGCAGTTCCGCCAGACCGGCCTCGAGAGCAACCGCTCCAACTTCACCGGCACCGAGTCGCGCATGCACCGCTTCGGCGAGGCCTTCCGCGGTGAGCTGAGCAACCTGCAAGTGGCCACCGCCTTCACCTCCTGGCAGATGGGCGAGGACTACGACGCGAGCCTCGTCTACCACCGCTTCTGGCGCGTGGACGACAACCAGGACGTAGGCCAGAGCGGAATCATCGCGCCGCTGGAAGACGGCGAGAAAGACATCGGCCAGGAGATGGACCTGGTGGTCACCCGCTACTTCAAGCAGGGCCTGCTGCCGGCTTCCATGGCCGAGCACCTGGACGAACGTTCGGCCCTGGTGCGCTTGCGTGGCGGCGTGTTCAAGCCCGGCGATGCCTATGCCAGCGGGACCGACTCGCTCATGCACCGCGCCTTCGTCGACTTCATCTGGCGCTTCTGATGGGCATTGGGCGCAAGGGAGGAACAGCCATGAAACGTGGCATGGGAACCACACTGCTGGCAGGCGGCGTCATACTTGGCGCCCTGCAGTTCGCCGCGCCCTGGGTCCAGGGTGCGGAGCTGACCCAGCAACTCAAGCCGATCAAGAACTACAAGGTGCTCACCGCGCCCGTCGAGCAGTTGCACCTGGACACGCCCGAACTGCCGGACATGAGCGGCTACACGGCTGAGGCCGTGGAGGCGAAGATCGACCGTGGCACCCGTGGCCGCGTGGTGGTCCGGCGCATGCTCCAGCAGGATGCGCTGAAGGACTTCATCGGCGGCAACGATCGCTTGCGCGAATGGGTCCGGCGCCAGCACGGCATGCCCCAGGCGATCTTCGTCGAGGGCGGCCACGTGACGCCGCAGGACCTGGCCAGGGCCCTGCCCGACAGCCAGTTCAGCGAGACCGAGCCAGGCGTGTACCTCGCCCGCCTGCCGCTGGTGGTGGCCCAGGGCGCGAGCCTGGAGATCGGCAAGGAGACCAGGGATTTCCGCCTCTCCCAGGAGCGCGGCGCCTTCCTGGTCAACGACGGCAAGCTGTTCGTCACCGGCACCCGACTCACCGCCTGGAACGAGAAGAACAAGGCGCCGGCCTGGTTCCGCAAACCCGAGGAATTCCGCCCGTTCCTGGTGTCCTGGGGCGGCAGCGAGCTGTACATCGTCGGCAGCAAGGTCACGAGCCTCGGCTACGACAACTCCAAGTCCTACGGCGTCTCCATCACCCAGTACACCCCCGGCCAGGCCAAGCGCCTGAAGCGCGCCGCGCCCACCGGCTGGCTGCTGGATTCGGAGTTCGTCGACCACTGGTACGGCTTCTACTGCTTCGAAGCCGAGAACGTGGTCATCAAGGGCAATACCTACCGCGACAACATCGTCTACGGCATTGACCCCCACGACCGCTCCAAGGGGCTGCTCATCGCCCACAACACTGTCTTCGGGACCAAGAAGAAACACGGGATCATCGTCTCCCGCGAGGTGGACGACAGCTGGATCGTTCACAACAAGTCCTACGACAACAAGCTTTCGGGCATCGTCATCGACCGTAACTCGGTAAACAATCTCGTGGCCTGGAACGAGGTGTACCAGAACCACTCCGACGGCATCACCCTCTACGAGAGCTCGAACAACCTGCTGTGGGGCAACAAGATTCTCGGCAACCAGCGCCACGGCATCCGTGTGCGCAACAGCGTGAACATCCGCCTGTACGAGAACCTCTCGGCGGCCAATGGCCTGACCGGCGTGTACGGCCACATCAAGGACCTCTCCAACACCGACCGTAACGTCAAGCTCGACCCCTTCGACACCAAGGTCTCGCTGATCCTGGTGGGCGGCAAGCTCGCCGGCAACGGTTCCAGCCCCATTTCCATCGACTCGCCGCTGTCGGTCGAGCTGTACCGCGTCGAAATGCTCGCCCCGAGCAAATCCACCGGCATCAGCTTCGCCGGCGTACTCGGCGAAAAGCAGGACGAAATCCTCGACCTGATGGTGCGCCGCAAGAAAGCGGTGCTGATCGACCCCGTCGAAAGCCAGGCCGAGCTCCAGGACTGAGGTACCCGCCCATGACCAGACTATCCCGCAAGTGGTTCACCCCCTCCGCCCTGGCCGCCGCCCTGCTGGCCGCCACCCAGGGCGCGCACGCGGCACCGGAGTACAGCGTGCAGGCGACCGGCCCGCTCTGTGCCGCGGCGCAGAATCCGGCCAACTACAACACCAAGTACCTGAGCTTCTTCACCACCCTGGTGCAGGGACAGGGCGACTGGCTGTTCCGTACCCAGTACGACCTGCGTACCGACTTCGGCACCACGCCGTTCGGCTGGAGCCAGCTCAAGCGCCTGCGCGATTCGCTCAAGGCCAAAGGTGTCGAGCTGATGGTGGTCTACCAGCCCACCCGCGGCCTGATCGATCGCGAGAAGCTGACTCCGGAAGAGAAGGCCCGCTTCGACTACGACCTGGCGAAGAAGAACTACCTCGCCGCCGTGGAGCGCTTCCGCAAGGCCGGCATCTGGGTGACCGACCTCTCGCCGCTGTTCGACGAGAAGGGCGTGGACACCGCCTACTACTTCAAGGCCGACCACCACTGGACCCCGGCCGGTGCCGAGCGCACCGCCCGGCTGGTGGCCGAGACCCTCAAGCAGATTCCCGGCTTCGACGCCATCCCCAAGAAGGAATACCAGAGCAAGGTGGTGGGCCTGCTGCCCAAGGCCGGCACCCTGCACAAGACCGCCGCGCAGTTCTGCGGCACCGGCTACGCCACCCAGTACGTCGACCGCTACGAGACCGAAACCGCCGGCGATGGCGGCGACAGCCTGTTCGGCGACGAGTCCAACCCGCAGGTGGTGCTGGTGGGCACCAGTAACAGTGGCCCGGCCTACAACTTCGCCGGTTTCCTGCAGCAGCACAGTGGCGCCGAGGTGCTCAACATGGCGGTCAGCGGCGGCGGTTTCGAAAGCGCCCTGATGCAGTACATGAGCAGCAAGGAATTCCACGAGAACCCGCCGAAGGTGCTGATCTGGGAGTTCGCCACCCACTACGACATGGCCCAGGCGAGCTTCTATCGCCAGGCGGTGCCGATGGTGAACAACGGCTGCGAAGACCGGCCCAGGGTGCTGAAGAACAAGGTCAGGCTGAAACCCGGCGCCAACGAGGTGCTGGTCAACAGCAATGGCCTGCCCCTGCGCGGGGGCGACTACCAGGTGGACCTGCGCCTCAGCGATCCGTCCATCCATGAGTTGAAGACCACCGTCTGGTACCTCAACGGCCGCCGCGAGAACTTCAAGCTGGAACAGAGCGACCGCATCGATACCGGCGGGCGCTACGCCTTCGAGCTGCGCAATGAAGCCGACTGGGCCGACCTGAACATGCTCGCCCTGGAAATTCACAGCCCCGAACCCATGCCCCAGGAACTCAGCGTCGACGTCAGCGTCTGCGCGCGTCCCGGCAAGGGCGGCGGCGCCCTCACGGCCAACGCCGAGTGAGGAAGAGGAGGTACCCATGAACACCAGACACTGGCTGATCGTTCCCCTGCTCGCGGGCATGCTGCTCGCCGGGCAGAGCCATGCCGCCGACCTGGTGCCACCCAGGGGCTATTTCGCGCCCGTCCCCGCCGACGCCAGGTCCGGCGGCACCTGCAAGGCGCCCCCGGCGCCCTACACCGCCAAGCTGGAGTTCCGCAGCAAGTACGAAGGCTCCGACAAGGCCCGCTCCACGCTCAACCCGAAAGCGGAAAAGGCCTTCCGCGAGAAGACCGCGTCCATCACCGAGATGGAGCGCGGCGTCAGCAACATGGTCACGAACTACATGCGCAAGGGCCAGCGCACCCAGCTCGAATGCAGCCTGCAATGGCTGGATAGCTGGGCCAGGGCCAATGCCCTGCTGAGTACCGAGTACAACCACACCGGCATGTCCATGCGCAAATGGGCGCTGGGCAGCATGGCATCGGCCTATCTGCGCCTGAAGTTCTCCGAGTCGCAGCCGCTGGCGCCCTACGCCGCGCAGACCCGGGTGATCGAATCCTGGTTCTCGCGCCTGGCCGACCAGGTGGTGCACGACTGGAGCGGCCTGCCGCTGAAGAAGATCAACAACCACTCCTACTGGGCAGCCTGGTCGGTGATGGCCACCGCGGTGGCGACCAACCGCCAGGACCTTTTCGACTGGTCGGTGGCGCAGTTCCGCGTGGCCGCCGGCCAGGTGGATAAGGACGGTTTCCTGCCCAACGAACTCAAGCGCCGCCAGCGCGCCCTGGCTTACCACAACTACAGCCTGCCACCGCTGGCGATGATCGCCAGCTTCGCCCAGGCCAACGGCGTGGACCTGCGCCAGGAGAACGACGGCGCGCTGCGCCGCCTCGGCGAGAAGGTGCTGGCCGGCGTGGATGACCAGGATGCCTTCCGCGACAAGGCCGGCAAGGGCCAGGACATGAGCGAGCTGAAGAAACACAGCAAGTTCTCCTGGCTGGAGCCCTGGTGCGCGCTCTACCGCTGCTCGGCCGAAACCCTCGAACGCAAGGACGAGATGGGCCCCTATAAGACCTTCCGCCTCGGCGGGGACGTGACCCAGGTCTTCAACCCGAAGAAGGCGGGGGGCAGCTAGCAGAAGCGCCCTCTCCCCAACCCTCTCCCGCAAGCGGGAGAGGGGGCTGTCCGTGCGGACTGCCTGCCTCCCCACTCCCTTCAGGGAGTGGGGAGCAAAACGCCCCCGCCCCACAGGCGGGCCTGACATCAAACGTTCAACGGAGAGACTCGGATGGTCTTTTCTTCCAACGTGTTCCTGTTCCTGTTCCTGCCGACATTCCTCGGCTTGTACTACCTGGTCGGGACACGCTACAGAAACCTCTTGTTGCTGGTCGCCAGCTACATCTTCTACGCCTGGTGGCGCATCGACTTCCTGGCGCTGTTCGCCGCCGTCACGGTGTTCAACTACTGGATCGGCCTGCGCATCGGCGCGGCCGGCGTGCGCACCCGCTCGGCACAGAAATGGCTGATCCTCGGCGTGGTGGTGGACCTGTGCGTCCTCGGCTACTTCAAGTACGCCAACTTCGGCGTCGACAGCCTCAATGCCATCATCACCTCGTTCGGCATGGAGCCCTTCGTGCTCACGCACATCCTGCTGCCGATCGGGATCTCCTTCTACGTCTTCGAGTCCATCAGCTACATCATCGACGTCTACCGCGGCGACACCCCGGCGACGCACAACCTGATCGACTTCGCGGCCTTCGTGGCGATCTTCCCGCACCTGATCGCCGGCCCCGTGCTGCGCTTCCGCGACCTGGTGGACCAGTTCAACCACCGCACCCACACCGTGGACAAGTTCGCCGAAGGCTGCACGCGCTTCATGCAGGGCTTCATCAAGAAGGTCTTCATCGCCGACAGCATCGCGCCGATCGCCGACCACTGCTTCGCCCTTTCCGACCCGACCACCGGAGATGCCTGGCTCGGCGCGCTGGCCTACACCGCGCAGCTGTACTTCGACTTCTCCGGCTACAGCGACATGGCCATCGGCCTCGGCCTGATGATGGGCTTCCGCTTCATGGAGAACTTCAACCAGCCGTACATCAGCCAGTCCATCACCGAGTTCTGGCGGCGCTGGCACATCAGCCTGTCCACCTGGCTGCGGGACTACCTGTACATCAGCCTGGGCGGCAACCGTGGCGGCACTTTCCAGACTTACCGCAACCTGTTCCTCACCATGCTCCTGGGCGGTCTGTGGCACGGCGCCAACTTCACCTACATCATCTGGGGCGCCTGGCACGGCACCTGGCTGGCCATCGAACGCGCCCTGGGCGTGAACGCCGCCCCGCGCGCACTCAACCCGCTGAAATGGGCCTTCACCTTCCTGCTGGTGGTGATCGGCTGGGTGATCTTCCGCGCCGAGAACCTGGACGTGGCCTGGCGCATGTACGCCGCCATGTTCAGCTTCGGTGACTGGAGCCTTTCCGAGCTCAACCGCGCCCAGCTCACCAGCCTGCAGATCGCCACTCTGGTGCTGGCCTACGTGGTGCTGGCCGTATTCGGCATCCGCCAGTTCTACGCCCAGCCGCTGGCCGGCGCGCCCAAGGCGAAGGCCCGCGATGAGGACGAGGGGATCGCCATCAATGCGGACGGCAGCGTCAGCCTTGCCACCAGCCGCGTGAAGCTCGGCGCCCTCGCCTTCCACGCCGCCGTGCTCCTGCTGTTCGCCGCCTCGGTGCTGAAGCTCTCGGCGCAGAGCTTCTCGCCCTTCCTGTACTTCCAGTTCTGAGTGGAGCCGACCATGAACAGAACCCTGAACCTGCTCTACATCCTGCTTTTCTGCGCCCTGCTGCTGGCCCTCAGCCTGTGGTCCCTGCGCGCGGTGTTCGGCTTTTCCGTGGCCAGCGAAACCAGCGTGCTGGACGGCAAGCTGGCGCAGGCCTTCGAGAAGCGCTACGACGACCAGTTCCCAGTCAAGCAACTGGGCACCAACCTCTGGGCGCTGCTGGACTACAAGCTGTTCGGCGAAGGCCGCCAGGGCGTGGTCATCGGCCAGAACGGCTGGCTGTTCTCCAATGAAGAGCTCGACCCGGTGGCCGACGGCGCGCGCCACATGCGCGACAACCTGGCGCTGATCCGCGGCGTACGCGACGAGCTGCAACGGCATGACGTGAAACTCCTGCTGGCCATCGTTCCGGCCAAGTCGCGGCTCTATCCCGAACACCTCGGCGAGGCCACCCCGACCGCCCTGCGCCAGGACCTCTACGAGCGCTTCCGTGGCGCCGCGCGCAAGGCCGGGATCACCGCCCCCGACCTGCTCGCCCCGCTGGAACGGGCCAAGGACCAGGGCCAGGTATTCCTGCGCACCGACACCCACTGGACACCCTTGGGCGCCGAAGTGGCGGCCGGCAGCCTGGGCAGGGCCGTGGGCCAGGCCATGAGCCTGCGCGGCGACCCGCAGCCCTACGTGACCGACATCCAGGGCGTGGATACCTACAAGGGCGACCTGACCCGCTTTCTGCCCCTTGACCCGCTGTTCGAGAACCTGATGCCGGCTCCGGACCAGCTGCAGAAACGCGCCACCCGCAGCGAAAGCGAAGGGGCCGCCAGCGACGACGCCCTGTTCGCCGAAAACGATGTGCCGGTGGTGCTGGTGGGCACCAGCTACAGCGCCAACGACAAGTGGAACTTCGCCGGTGCCCTGCGCCAGGCCCTGCAGCGCGACCTGGTCAACCACGCCGAGGACGGCCACGGGCCGATCCTGCCGATGCTCAAGTACCTCAAGAGCGACGAACTCAAGGACGCCCCGCCGCAGCTGGTGATCTGGGAGTTCCCGGAACGCTACCTGCCGATGCTGAGCGACCTGTCCGACTTCGACCCTGAATGGATCGCCAGCCTGCGCAAGGGCGCCGGCCCCGATGAACGCCTGGCTGCGCGCCCGGGTAACTGAATCTCCCCTCGCAAGGGGCAAACAGGGCCGAAACCGGCCCGATCAAGAGAAAGTGGAGGTACACCTCATGAACCGACAGAACAACCGCAGCTGGACGTCTTATGCCTGCGCCCTCGTGCTCGGCCTCGGCGCCCTGCAGGCCCAGGCCGATGAAGGTGGCCTGTACGGCCCGCAGGCGCCCAAGGGCTCGGCATTCGTCCGCGCCTACAACGCCGGCAGCAGCGAGCTCAGCATTAACGTCGGCAACACCGCGCTGACCGACGTCCCGCCGCTCGGCTCCAGCGACTTCAAGTTCCTCCCGGCAGGCAACTACAGCGCCCAGGTCGGCAGCAACAACCTCTCGGTGAAGCTGGAAGCTGACCGCTACTACACCCTGGTCAACCAGACCGGCAAGCAGCCGCAGCTGGTGGAAGAACCGCCCTTCACCAACAAGCAGAAGGCCCTGCTGCGGGTACAGAACCTGTCCGACGCGAAGCTCACCCTGAAAACCGCCGACGGCAAGACCCCGGTCGTCGAGGACGTGGCTCCGCAGGGCCGTGGCGAGCGCGAGATCAACCCGGTGAAAGTCGGCCTCGCCCTGTTCGACGGCAGCCGCAAGGTCAGCGACCTCAAGCCAGTGTCCCTGCAGCGCGGTGAGGTGGTCTGCCTCTACATCACCGGCAGCGGCGGCAAGCTCTCCCCGGTCTGGGTCAAGCGCCCGGCCGAATCCTGAGACCAGGCCTCAACGGAGCGAGAACCGGCGCGGGACGCACCGCGCCGGTCATTACCCGCCACGCAGAGGGCGGGAAAGAAAGAAATGTGATCGATGGAAGCAGTGCCCTCAACCCATGACAGTTCTAGGAGAAACACCATGATTCCCGTGATCCTCTCTGGCGGTAGCGGCTCTCGCCTCTGGCCTCTTTCGCGCAAGCAGTATCCCAAGCAGTTCCTCGCCCTCACCGGCGAACAGACCCTGTTCCAGCAGACCCTGCAGCGCCTGAACTTCGACGGCATGCAACAGGCCGTCCTGGTGGCCAACCAGGATCACCGCTTCATCGTGCAGGAGCAGCTCGACGCCGTCGGCATCCAGGCCCAGGCCATGCTGCTCGAGCCCTTCGGCCGCAACACCGCGCCGGCGGTGGCGATCGCCGCCATGCAGATGGTGGCCGAAGGCCGCGACGAGCTGATGCTGGTGCTTCCGGCCGACCACGTGCTGCGCGACCAGCGTGCTTTCCAGCAGGCCCTGGCAATGGGCAGCATCGCCGCCGAGAAGGGCGAGATGGTGCTCTTCGGCGTGCCCGCCGAGCGCCCGGAAACCGGTTATGGCTACATCCGCGGCAAGGCCGACGTGCGCCTGCCCGATGGCATCAGCCGCGTTGCCGAGTTCGTCGAGAAGCCGAACGAAGAACGCGCCCGCCAGTACGTGGAGTCCGGCGACTACTTCTGGAACAGCGGCATGTTCCTGTTCCGCGCCAGCCGCTTCCTGGAAGAGCTCAAGCACCACGACGTGGACATCTACGACACCTGCCTACTGGCCCTGGAGCGCAGCCAGCGTGACGGCATCGCAGTAAGCATCGACCCGGCCACCTTCGCCTGCTGCCCGGACAACTCCATCGATTACGCGGTGATGGAAAAGACCGAGCGCGCCTGCGTGGTGCCGCTCTCTGCCGGCTGGAACGACGTGGGCAGCTGGAGCTCCATCTGGGAAGTGCACGACAAGGACCGCGACGGCAACGTCACCAAGGGCGACGTGGTGGTGCAGGACAGCCACAACTGCCTGGTCCACGGCAACGGCAAGCTGGTGTCGGTGATCGGCCTGGACGACGTGGTAGTGGTCGAGACCAAGGACGCCATGATGATCGCCCACAAGGACCGCGTGCAGGACGTGAAGCAGCTGGTCAACCGGCTGGACGCCGATGGCCGCAGCGAAACCCAGAACCACTGCGCGGTGTACCGCCCCTGGGGGTCCTACGACTCGGTGGACATGGGCGGCCGCTTCCAGGTCAAGCACATCACGGTGAAGCCGGGTGCGCAGCTTTCGCTGCAGATGCACCACCACCGCGCCGAACACTGGATCGTGGTTTCCGGCACCGCCCAGGTGACCTGCGACGACAAGGTGTTCCTGCTCACCGAGAACCAGTCGACCTACATCCCGATCGCCTCCGTGCACCGCCTGGCCAACCCGGGCAAGATCCCGCTGGAGATCATCGAGGTGCAGTCCGGCAGCTACCTGGGCGAGGACGACATCGAGCGTCTGGATGACGTCTACGGCCGCGCGCCGCAAAGCGCCACGGTGCCCAGCATCGCCCACTGATGCCCGGCCCGGTGCAATACCGGGTCGCGCTTGCGCTAGCATGGAGGGCCTCAAGGAGGCCCTTCATGCTCATCGGCACCATCCTCATCCTCACCTGGCTGATCCTGCTGCTGCGCTACCCGGCCAAGGCCTTGCCGCTGTCCCTGGCGGCCGTGCTCGGCCTGGCGCTGATCGCCCTCTGGGTGCTTTGGGAAGAACGCGGCACGGAACGCCGTTTCTCCCGCCTCGATATCCAGCTCGCCTACGCCCCGCAAAGCTGCCCCGCCGACCGTCCGTTGTCGATCCGGGTGCGCAATGGCAGCGACGCGGTACTGCGTGATCTCGCCTGGCAGGTACAGGCCTTCCGCCCTGGCGACACCATCAACCTGGCCCAACCCAGCTACGAGCATCCGCGCTACCTCGGCCCCTCCGAACTGCAGCCTGGCGCGCAATGGCAGGACTGCCTCGTGCTACCGCCCATTCGCCAGGGTTATCGCGCACGATCACTGGAGTTTCGCGCCACCCATCTGCGTGGCACATTCGTCGACTGAACTGAAAGCACCCTCTCCCCCGGCCCCTCTCCCGCAAGCGGGAGAGGGGAGACAAGCAATACCCGCCAGCTTCAACCAAGGCACGGACGCCCCCCTCGCCCTTCAGGGAGAGGGCTGGGGAGAGGGTGAAGCGGACGCCACCTCAGCAAAGGACCCAATATGCCCACCCCCACCGCCCTGATCACCGGTTGCTCCAGCGGCATCGGCCGCGCCCTGGCCGAGGCCTTCAAGGCCGCCGGCTACAGCGTCTGGGCGACTGCCCGCAAGCCGCAGGACCTGACCGCCCTGGAAGCAGCCGGATTCACCGCCGTTGCGCTGGACGTGAATGACCAGCCGGCTGTGGCGACCCTCGCCGAGCGGCTGGAGCAGGAGGAAGGCGGACTCGACGTGCTGGTCAACAACGCCGGTTTCGGCGCCATGGGACCGCTGCTGGACGGCGGCGCCCCGGCCCTGCGCAAGCAGTTCGACACCAACGTCTTCGCTCTGGTGGATGTGACCCGCGCCTGCTTCCCGCTACTGCGCAAGCGGCGCGGACTGGTGGTGAACATCGGCAGCGTCTCCGGCGTGCTGGTCACCCCCTTCGCCGGCGCCTACTGTGCCTCCAAGGCCGCGGTGCATGCCCTCTCCGATGCCCTGCGCCTGGAACTGGCGCCCTTCGGCATCGGCCTGATGGAAGTGCAGCCCGGCGCCATCGCCTCCAGCTTCGGCGCCAGCGCCACTCGCGAGGCGGAAAACCTGATCAGCGAAAGCTCGCCCTGGTGGCCGGTGCGCGAAGGCATCCGCGCCCGTGCCCGCGCCTCCCAGGACCACCCAACGCCGGCCGAAGACTTCGCCCGAACCCTGCTTGCCGCGGTGCAACGCAAACCGCGTCCGGCACTGGTGCGCATCGGTAACGGCAGCCACGCCCTGCCGCTGCTGGCGCGCTGGGTGCCGAGAGCCCTGCTGGACCGGGTGCTGAAGAAGCGCTTCGGCCTCGGCGTCGAGCTATGACGCCCCCGCAGGTTGGTCTGAGCGCAGCGAGGCCCAAGGCGGCCCGCGAACAGCTAGAGTTATCCCCGTCCCGGTCCCGAGGAACCACCATGTCGCTCCCCTTGCGCTACGCCGTCGGCGGCGTGGCCCTGGCCATCGTCCTGAACTTGCTGTTGCGCAGCTTCGTCAAGATCGGCGGCATCTTCGCCACCCTGCTGATCGCCGCCGCCACGGCCGCCCTGCTGGCCCTGGCCTTCCGCTTCATCCAGCGCCGCGCACCGCAGTCGGGCGAGCGCTGGCGCATCGTCCTCGGTTACGGCGGCCTGCTCGGGCTGCTCTACCTCGGCCTGCTGGCGATGATGACTCTGCAGGACACCCCCAGCCCCATGGGCGTCCTGCTGTTCCTGGTGCATTACCTCTGCTATCCGCTGATGGCTGCGGTGCTGCTGTCGGAACGGGTGTTCGCCAGATTCCGCTGACGCCACCGCCCCTTCGCGGACCGGTTCATGCACGGCCCGTCGTGGCAGCCGCAGGCAGGGCCGGCCTGGGCTTGCGGAACACCAGGACGTTGCCGGCCATCACCAGGGCCAGGCCGAACAGCGCCGGCAGAGTCCACTGGTAGCCCTCGACGAAAGCCGAGATGTTCAGCGCCACCACCGGGAACAGCACGGTGCAGTAGGCCGCGCGTTCCGGCCCCATGCGGCCGACCAGGGTCAGGTAGGCGGTGAAGCCGATCACCGAACCGGGAATCGCCAGGTAGAGCAGCGAACCGATGTAGCGGGTGTTCCATTCCATGCCGAACGGCGTGCCGCTGACCAGGCACCAGGCGCTGAGCATCAGGGCGCCGTAGAGCATGCCCCAGGCATTGGTGGTCAGCGGCTTGAGGCCGACCTTCTGTTGCAGGCTGGAAAGCATGTTGCCAGCGGAAAAGCACAGGGTGCCGAGCAGGGCCAGTCCCAGGCCGATGAGGGTTTCGCGGCTGGCGCTGTGGTGCGAGAGCTCCGGCCAGAACAGCAGCCCCAGGCCGAGAAGGCCGAGGCCGCCACCGGCGAGCACGTTGGGCGCGATGCGCTGGCCGAAGAGGATCCGTGCATTGAGGGCGTTCCACAGGGTGGCGGTGGAAAACACCACGGCGATCAGGCCGCTGGGGATCCACTGGCTGGCGGTGTAGAAGCACATGAAGTTGACGCAGAACAGGCACAGGCCCTGGGCCAGGCAGATCATCTGGGCGCGGCCGTCGAGCTTCTGCAGGCGGCGGCTGAGCAAGAGGATGGCGAAAAGCACGGCGGCGGCCAGGGCAAAGCGGTAGGCGATGGACGCGGGGATGGCGACGCTGCCCATCTGCAGCTTGATGGCAATCCAGGTGGTACCCCAGATCAGGACGGTGAGCAGGTAGAGGGACAGGTTCATCAGGGTGACTCCGGTTTCGATGCAGCCAGTCTCCGCCCGCCGCCTCTGCCCCGCTTGCACAAACTTGCGCTTATCTCGTCGGGAGACTGCCCGCGTCCGTCCGCGCGCGTTAGCATGAACTCCATTCGCCAACCGGCCGGCCCTGCCCATGTCGCTACTCGATCAGCACCAGGTCTTCCAGTCCCTCAGCAGTTCGCCCAACGCTCGCCTGGAGCATTGCGCGGAGCTGGGCGACGGCCTGGGCGCGGCGCTCTGGAGCAATCATCACGACGCCCGCGACTACCAGGGACCGAAGGTGCACACGCTGTCCTGCTACCTGGCCGGCGGCACCGGCACCTTCCGCCGCGAACGTCCGGATACCAAGGGTGCGCCGGACAAGCTGTGCATCCTGCCTGCCGGGCATGAATCCTCATGGGTGATCAACGGCGAAATCCGCCTGGCCCACCTCTACTTCAGCGCCGAGCATTTCGCCCAGGCCGCGGTCACCCTGCTGGATCGGGAGCCCCGTGAGTTGCAGCTGCGCGAACGTACCTTCCTCGACGATCCGCAGCAGGCGCGGAATTTCCACCAGCTGATCGCCCTGGACTGGGACGAACCCGCCGAACGCCTGCGCGCAACCAGCCTGGCCCACGAGATGATCCACCACAGCCTGCTGACCCAGGCCGGGATACGTGACGGGCTGCGCCTCAAAGGGGGACTGGCGCCGGTGCTGCGCCGGCGCCTCATGGAGTACATCGACAATCGCCTGGCCGAACCCATCAGCCTGGGCGAACTGGCGGCCTACGCGGCGCTGTCGGAATATCACTTCGCGCGGATGTTCCGCGAGAGCTTCGGCATGCCGCCGCACCAGTACGTGCTGGCACGCCGACTGGAACTGGCGCGCAAGCTGCTGCGCGATGGCGAGTTGCCGCTTGGGGAGATTGCCCTGGCGTGCGGCTTCGCCAGTGCCAGTCACTTCAGCAATCGCTTCCGCGCGGCGGTTGGCGCGACGCCGGGAGCCTACCGCGCGGCGTTTCGCTGATCAGAACACCAGGTCGGAAAGGCGCCAGACCTCGAAGGCCGGAGTCTCGTATGGGTGAGCCTTCTTCAGCGCCTTGACCGCGTCGTGGATCAGTTCGTCGGCGACGACCATTTCCACCTTCCATTCGGCTACATGCTCGACGGTTCCGGTCTGGCCCAGATACGGACTGCTGCCCTCGAGCGGACGGAACTGCCCCTGTCCGAGCGCCTGCCAACAGCAGCTGTCATAGCCACCGATGCGCCCCCCGCCGGCTGCGAAAATGGCTTTTTTCACAGGTTCCAGATGGCTTTCCGGAACGTAGAAACACAGCTTGTACATCGGGTTCTCCGCGTGGTTCCAACGAGGGGTTCGTACTCGGCAATGATGGCACTATGACCTCACTTTACCGAGGCGCTGTTCACATACGGCGAGTTGGACCCATGGTGCGCAAAAGCGTTCTCCACGGGAAAGTGCATCTGGCGATAAAGGTGAAGCCATACTCACCTTTCCAGAAACGCCACAGCGTTGTCCGAAGCTGGCGTCGGCGAGCGGCCTTTACATAGGATCTACAGGAAACGAAAAAGGCGGGAGAAGAGTGCCTTCTCCCGCCTTTTTCTGTCGATGTCCGAGCGGGCCAATTACTAGGAGCTGGCTGAAACAACCCTCTCCCGCCCTTCGGGCACCCTCTCCCTGAAGGGAGAGGGTCATCAGATGGCCTGCGGCCTTTTAATCCACCCAGACGCGGGCGTTGCGGAACATGCGCATCCAGCCGCCGTCTTCCTGCCACTCATCCGGGCGCCAGGAGTTCTGCACGGCGCGGAATACGCGTTCCGGGTGCGGCATCATGATGGTCACGCGGCCGTCGCGGCTGGTGAGGCCGGTGATGCCACGGGGCGAGCCGTTGGGGTTGGCCGGGTAGGTCTCGGTGACCTTGCCGTGGGTATCGACGAAGCGCAGGGACACGCAACCAGACAGGTCCGCTTCCAGCAGCGCCTCTTCGCTTTCGAATTCGGCATGGCCTTCGCCGTGGGCGATGGCGATCGGCATGCGCGAACCGGCCATGCCACGCAGGAAGATCGAGGACGACTCCTGGACCTGGACCATGGCCACGCGGGCTTCGAACTGCTCCGAGCGGTTGCGCACGAAGTGCGGCCAGAACTCGGTGCCGGGAATCAGCTCGTGCAGGTTGGACATCATCTGGCAACCGTTGCACACGCCCAGGGCGAAGCTGTCCTTGCGCTCGAAGAAGGCCTGGAAGCCTTCACGGGCACGGCTGTTGAACAGGATCGACTTGGCCCAGCCTTCACCAGCGCCGAGCACGTCGCCGTAGGAGAAGCCGCCGCAGGCCACCAGGCCCTTGAAGTCTTCCAGGCTGACGCGACCGGCGAGGATGTCGCTCATGTGCACGTCGATGGCGGAGAAGCCGGCGCGGTCGAAGGCGGCAGCCATTTCCACCTGGCCGTTGACGCCCTGCTCGCGGAGGATCGCCACCTGCGGACGCACGCCTTTCTTGATGTAGGGCGCAGCGATGTCCTGGTTGACGTCGAAGCTGAGCTTGACCGACAGGCCGGGGTTGTCTTCTTCCAGCAGTGCGTCGAACTCCTGGTCGGCGCAATCGGCGTTGTCACGCAGACGCTGGACACGATAGCTGGTCTCGGACCACTGGCGCTGCAGCATGCGGCGCTCGCCGCCGAACACGGCTTCGCCATTGAAGCTGATGGAAACGTTGGCGCCGTTGAACGGCTGGCCGATGACGGCAACACAATCACCGAGGCCGGCGGCGCTGAACTGGGCCAGCACTTCCGGCGTGGCGTCCTGGCGAACCTGGATGACCGCGCCCAGTTCTTCGTTGAACAGGACGGCGGCCAGGCCTTCACGGTTGTCGGCCAGGGCGTCGAGGTAGAGGTCCAGGCCGCAGTGGCCGGCGAAGGCCATTTCCAGCACGGTGGCCAGCAGGCCGCCGTCGGAGCGGTCGTGATAGGCCAGCAGGTGGCCATCGGCGTTCAGCCCCTGGATCACGGCGAAGAAGGCTTTCAGGTCTTCGGCATCGTCGACGTCCGGTACCTGCTGGCCGATCTTGCTGTAGACCTGGGCGAGGATGGAGCCGCCCATGCGGTTCTGGCCACGGCCGAGGTCGACCAGGATCAGGTCGGTTTCGCCCTTGTCCAGGCGCAGCTGCGGGGTCAGGGTCTTGCGCACATCGGTGACCGGCGCGAAACCGGTGACGATCAGCGACAGCGGCGAGGTGACGGACTTGTCCGCGCCTTCATCCTGCCAGCGGGTCTTCATGGACATGGAGTCCTTGCCCACCGGGATGGTGATGCCCAGCGCCGGGCACAGTTCCATACCCACGGCCTTGACGGTGTCGTACAGGCGCGCGTCTTCGCCCGGGTGGCCGGCAGCGGCCATCCAGTTGGCGGAGAGCTTGATGTCGCCCAGTTTTCCGATCTTCGCGGCCGCCAGGTTGGTGATGGTTTCACCCACGGCCATGCGGCCGGATGCCGGGGCATTCAGCAGGGCCAGCGGAGTGCGCTCGCCCATGGCCATGGCTTCGCCGGTGTAGACGTCGAAGCTGGTGGCGGTGACGGCGCAATCGGCCACCGGGACCTGCCAGGGGCCGACCATCTGATCGCGGGCCACCAGGCCGCTGATGGTGCGGTCACCGATGGTGATCAGGAAGTTCTTGCTGGCCACGGCCGGGTGGTGCAGCACGCGGCTGACCGCTTCCTCGATGTCCAGTTCGGCGGCGGCGAAGTCATCACCCAGCTCGGCCTCGCGGCTGACCGAACGGTGCATGCGCGGCGGCTTGCCGAGCAGGACTTCCAGCGGCATGTCCACCGGCTTGTTGCCGAAGTGGCTGTCGGCCACGGTCAGGTGACGCTCCTGGGTCGCTTCGCCGACCACGGCAAAGGGGCAGCGCTCGCGCTCGCAGATAGCCTTGAAGCGCTCGAAGTCGGCGGCGTCCACGGAGAGCACGTAGCGCTCCTGGGACTCGTTGCACCAGATTTCCAGCGGGCTCATGCCCGGCTCATCGTTGGGCACGGCGCGCAGTTCGAAGCGGCCGCCGCGGCCACCGTCGTTGATCAGTTCCGGCAGGGCGTTGGAGATGCCGCCGGCACCCACGTCGTGGATGAACTTGATGGGGTTTTCCGAGCCCAGCTGCCAGCAGCGGTCGATCACTTCCTGGCAGCGACGCTCCATTTCCGGGTTGTCGCGCTGTACCGAGGCGAAGTCCAGGTCGGCGGAGCTGGCGCCGGTGGCCATGGAGGAAGCCGCGCCACCGCCGAGGCCGATGAGCATGGCCGGGCCGCCGAGGACGATCAGCTTGGCGCCGACGGAAATCTCGCCCTTTTGCACGTGTTCGGCGCGGATGTTGCCCATGCCGCCGGCGAGCATGATCGGCTTGTGATAGCCGCGCACTTCCTCACCGTGGGGGGTGTCGATGGCCTGCTCGAAGGTACGGAAGTAGCCGGTCAGGGCCGGACGGCCGAACTCGTTGTTGAACGCGGCGCCGCCCAGCGGGCCTTCGATCATGATGTCCAGCGGGGTGACAATGCGCTCGGGCTTGCCGTAGGGCTTTTCCCAGGGCTGTTCGAAACCAGGGATCTGCAGGTTGGAAACGGTGAAACCGGTCAGGCCGGCCTTGGGCTTGGCGCCGCGGCCGGTGGCGCCTTCATCGCGAATCTCACCACCGGAGCCGGTGGAAGCGCCGGGGAACGGGGCGATGGCGGTCGGGTGGTTGTGGGTTTCCACCTTCATCAGGATGTGCACCGGCTCCTGGGTGGCGCCGTACTGGCGGGTCACCGGGTCAGGGAAGAAGCGGCCGGCGGTGAAGCCCTCGATCACCGAAGCGTTGTCCTTGTAGGCGGACAGCACGCCTTCGCGGTGCATTTCGTAGGTGTTCTTGATCATGCCGAACAGGCTCTTCTCCTGCGCCTGGCCGTCGATGTCCCAGCTGGCGTTGAAGATCTTGTGGCGGCAGTGCTCGGAGTTCGCCTGGGCGAACATCATCAGCTCGACGTCGTGGGGGTTGCGACCCAGGTCGTTGAAGCTCTTCACCAGGTAGTCGATTTCGTCTTCGGCAAGCGCCAGGCCCAGTTCGACGTTGGCCTTCTCCAGGGCAGCGCGGCCGCCACCGAGGATGTCCACGGCGGTCAGCGGCTTGGGCTGGGCGTGGCTGAACAGGCCGGCGGCCTCTTCCTGGCCGGCCAGCACCAGCTGGGTCATGCGGTCATGCAGGGTGCTGGCGACGAGTTGCGCTTCGGCGTCGCTGAGCTCACCGGCCACGTAGTAGGCGATGCCGCGCTCCAGGCGCTCGATCTTGGCCAGGCCGCAGTTGCGGGCGATGTCGGTGGCCTTGCTCGACCAGGGCGAGATGGTGCCGAAACGCGGTACCACCAGGAACAGGCGGCCGCTTGGCTCCTGTACCGGGACGCTGGGGCCGTATTTGAGCAGGCGGGCCAGAACTTGCTCTTCCTCCCCGCTGAGTACGCCAGTCACTTCGGCGAAGTGGGTGAACTCGGCGTAGAGTCCGCTGACGGCGGGGACCTTTTGGGTCAATTGCTCGAGCAGTTTGCCGTGGCGAAAAGCGGAAAGGGCGGGAGCACCGCGCAGGATCAACATCTTCGGGACAGCCTCTGGGGAAGGGGGTGTGCTTGGAGGCCGTGCATTCTAGCGCAAAGCGCCGCATTCCGGCACCTCTGAAGGTGCCTCGTGTCGCCCGGCAGCTAGCAGAGAAGATGCCCCCTGTCGAGATATGGCGCCCGCCAGGCTTTGCGTATACTCCGTGGATGCTAAATCGACACGTGTTCGGCACACGTCGGGCTTTCTGGGCCCTGGCTACCGGATTCTTCCTGATGCTCGTCGGCTGCAAGCAGCCCACCACCCTCGAGCGCGTACAGGAGGAGGGTGTGCTACGCGTGATCACCCGAAACAGCCCGGCCACCTACTTCGAGGACCGCAACGGCGAGACCGGCTTCGAGTACGAACTGGTCAAGCGCTTCGCCGACGATCTGGGCGTCGAGCTGAAGATCGAGACCGCCGACAAGCTGGACGACCTCTACTTCCGCCTGGGCCAGGCCAACGGTCCGGTGCTCGCAGCCGCCGGGCTGGTGGCCAGCGATGCGCGCAAGCAGGACGTGCGCTTCTCCCATTCCTACCTGGACGTCACCCCCCAGGTCATCTACCGCAACGGTGAACGCCGCCCTACCCGCCCCAACGATCTGGTCGGCCGCCGCATCCTGGTGCTCAAGGGCAGCAGCCACGCCGAACAGCTGGCGGCCCTGAAGGCCACCCTGCCGGGGCTGAAGTACGAGGAATCCGACGAAGTGGAAGTGGTCGACCTGCTGCGCATGGTCGACGAAGGCCAGATCGACCTGACCCTGGTGGACTCCAACGAACTGGCGATGAACCAGGTCTACTTCCCCAACGTGCGAGTGGCCTTCGACCTGGGCGACGCCACCAGCCTGGCCTGGGCCATGGCGCCGGGCGAGGACGACAGCCTCTACAACGAGATCAATGCCTTCCTCGACAAGGCCCGCAAGGATGGCACCCTGCAGCGCCTGAAGGACCGCTATTACGGCCACGTCGACGTACTCGGCTATGTCGGCGCCTACACCTTCGCCAAACACCTGCAGCAGCGCCTGCCCAAGTACGAGCAGCACTTCCGCCAGGCTTCACAGAAGAACGAGGTGGACTGGCGCCTGCTGGCGGCCATCGGCTACCAGGAATCCCTCTGGCAGCCCACCGCCACCTCCAAGACCGGCGTGCGCGGCCTGATGATGCTGACCGAGGGCACAGCCAAGGCCATGGGCGTATCCAACCGTTTGAACGCCAAACAGAGCATCCACGGCGGCGGCAAGTACTTCACCATGATCAAGGACGGTCTCTCCGACGACCTCAAGGACCCCGACCGCACCTGGTTCGCCCTGGCTGCCTACAACATCGGCATCGCCCACCTGGGCGACGCGCGCAAGCTGGCCAAGGCCGAGGGCCTGAACCCGAACAAGTGGCTGGACGTGAAGAAGATGCTGCCGCGCCTGTCGCAGAAGCAGTGGTACCGCAAGACCCGCTACGGCTACGCCCGCGGCGGCGAGACGGTGCACTTCGTGCAGAACGTCCGCCGCTACTACGACATCCTCACCTGGGTGACCCAGCCGCAGATGGAAGGCAGCCAACTGGCCGAGAACGCCAGCCACCTGCCGGGCATCAACAAGACCCGCCCGCAGGAAGACCGGCAGGACGAGAAGCTCTGAGCCCGCCCCTCGGGCTGGTGCCGAGCGAAACCTGAACGCCCGTCCTACTCCTTGCGCGCCGCGCGCCGCGCCTGGAAGAACCCCGACAGCATCTCGCTGCATTCCTGCGCCAGCACCCCGCCCTCCACCAGCACCCGGTGGTTGAGGAATTCCTGCTCGAAGAACTGGCCACGGCTGACCGCCACGCCGGCCTTGGGTTCGGTGGCGCCGTAGACCACGCGGGTGATCCGCGAGTGGACGATGAGCCCGGCGCACATGCTGCAGGGCTCCAGGGTGACGTACAGGGTGCTGCCCACCAGCCGGTAGTTCTCCAGGCGGCTGGCGGCATCGCGCACCGCCACCATTTCCGCATGGGCACTGGGGTCGTGACCGGAGATGGGGCAGTTGAAGCCGCGCCCGACTATCTCGCCATCCTTGACCAGCACCGCGCCCACCGGCACCTCGCCCAGCGCCGCCCCCTGCCGGGCCAGGGCAATGGCCTCGCGCATGAAGTGCTCGTCGCGGCTGCGGTCGATGATCCGGGGTTGGCGCATGGTTGGCTCAGGCTACTTCGATGGCGGCCATCAGGCCGGTTTCCATATGGTCGATGACGTGGCAGTGGAACATCCAGATCCCCGGGTTTTCCGCGACCAGCGCGATGCGCGCGGTCTCGTTCTTGCCCAGCAGATAGGTGTCGGTGAAATAGGGGACGATGGACTTGCGGTCCGAGTCCAGCACCTTGAACGCCATGCCGTGCAGATGGATGGGGTGCAGGTACTGGGCCATGTTGCGCAGCTCGAAGATGTAGTGGCCATCCTTCTTCAGCCGGGCGATGGGACGGTCCGCGCAGGTCTTGTCGTTGATGTCCCAGGCCTTGCCGTTGATCTGCCAGTAGTTGTTCGGCTGCCCGGCCGCGCTGACCAGGGTGGCGGCCCATTCGAAATTGAAGCGCAGCACCTCGGCCTTCTCCAGGTCGGGCTCCGGCACCGGGTTGGCCGGCAACGCCGCTGGCCAGTCGCCGGGCGCCTCGCTGCTGGCCACGCTCTTCAGGGTCGCCAGGCGCAGCGGACCATTGCGCAGGGGCAGCTCGGTACCCTCAGCCGGCACCTTGATGGCCAGTTCGATGCGCATGCCCGGCCCCAGCCAGTACTCCTTGCCCAGGTCACGGGGCTCCACGGGGTGGCCGTCCAGGGAATAGATGCGCACCTCGGCCCCCGGCAGGTTGAGCCGGTAGGTGACGGTGTTGTCCAGGTTCAGGATGCGCAGGCGCACCACCTGGCCCGCCGGCAGGTCCACAGTGGGCAGCGGCTTGCCGTTGATGGTGGTGAGACGGCCACGGGTGCCTTCGCGAGCAGCCTCGCGGGGTACGCTGAAGGCGGTGAAGGCCCCTTCCTGGTCCACGTGCCAGGTCTTCAGGCTGAGCACCTTCTCGTGCCTGAAACCTGTGGGCTCGCGTTCCTCGACGATCAACGGGCCGACCAGGCCGCGCCCCAGCTGTTGGGCGCTGGACAGGTGCGGGTGATACCAGAAACTGCCGGCGTCGTCGGTCTTGAAGCGGTAGTCGAAATATTCGCCAGGCAGCACCGGCAGCTGCGACACATAGGGCACGCCGTCCATTTCCAGCGGCACGCGGATGCCGTGCCAGTGGATGGTGGTGGGTTCGTCGAGCTTGTTGATGAAGCGCACCCGCAACCAGTCGCCCTGGCGGGAACGGAGTTCGACACCCGGCGCCTGGCCGCCATAGCCCCAGGCAGGGGTGTTGTGGCCGGCGACCAGTTCGAGGTCCAGCGGCGCGGCGATCAGTTCGTAGTCGTGGGTCTTGGCATCCAGGCTGCGGCCCAGCCAGTAGCGGGCACCGCCGGCACCCAGGCCGACCACGCCGAGGCCGGCCAGGCCACCGAGAATCTGTCTGCGAGTGAATGACATGGGGGTCAGGCTCCTCTGGGGAAGAACAGGGCTGTCCCATCGGCTAATCGAACCAGCCTCTGCCGGGCCGGCTTTCGGGCGCACAAGATACACCCCGGGACTGCGAAAGATAAGTGAAAGCATCCGTATCAACCGCGACCGATGGGCGCAGCCGCCCTGCCCTGCCGGGCGTAGGATGGGGAAATCGGCCAGAAAGGAGCGCAACCATGCCCCCCACCCGCCGCGAAATGATGCAGTTCTGCCTGGGAGGCTTCGTGCTGCTGAACTGGCCTCGACCGGGTCGTGCCGAAAGCACCGGAGTCTGCCACCTGAGCCCGGAGCAGACAGCCGGGCCCTTCTATCTGGAAGATGCGTTGCTGCGCCAGGACATCACCGACGGCAAGCCGGGCACGCTGCTGAGACTGCAGTTTGAAGTGCTGCAGGCGGACGGTTGTCGCCCCCTGGGCGATGCCGCGCTGGAGATCTGGCACTGCGACGCCCAGGGCGCGTACTCCGGCGTCGGCGCCGATCCGGCGAGCCGCTTCCTGCGTGGCGTGCAGATCACCGACGACGCTGGCCGTGCGGAATTCCGCAGCATCCTCCCCGGCTACTACCCGGGGCGCACCAACCACGTGCACCTGAAGGTGCATCTGGGCGAGCAGGATATCCACACCGGCCAGCTGTACTTCCCGGAAGCGGTGATTCGCCCAGCCATGGCGAGACCGCCATACGCACATCCCGGCCAGGACTGGACGCCGCTGGAGCAGGATTACCTCTATCGCCGCCAGGGCGGGGAACAGTCGGTGGCGGAGCTGGTGGAAGATGAGGAAGGATTCATTGCGCGGCTGACGCTGGTGGTGGATACCCGCGCCAATGCCTGAGCGGAGGTGATGGCTGTGGGGGCGACTTCAGTCGCCGAGCAGGCCGAAGGTCTGCGACGGGAGCATTGGGGCAGCTGCGCTACCCTTGGCGAATGAATTCGCCCCCACAAAGAGCCAACCCGACAAAGACTCGCCCAAAACAAAACCGGCCAGGTTTTGAGGCCTGGCCGGTTCCGTTTCGCTAGCGCTTGCGCACTCGCATCATTCCCACTCGATGGTCGCCGGCGGTTTGCTCGACACGTCGTAGGTGACGCGGGAGATGCCTTCGATTTCGTTGATGATGCGGTTGGAGACGGTCTCCAGCAGCTCATAGGGCAGGTGCGCCCAGCGGGCGGTCATGAAGTCGATGGTTTCCACCGCGCGCAGGGCGACGACCCAGGCGTAGCGACGGCCGTCGCCGACCACGCCGACGGATTTCACCGGCTGGAACACCACGAAGGCCTGGCTGGTCTTGTGGTACCAGTCCGCCTTGTGCAGTTCTTCGATGAAGATGTGGTCGGCAAGACGCAGCAGGTCGGCGTATTCCTTCTTCACTTCGCCGAGGATGCGCACGCCCAGGCCCGGCCCCGGGAACGGGTGGCGGTAGACCATGCTGTAGGGCAGGCCCAGCTCCAGGCCGATCTTGCGCACCTCGTCCTTGAACAGTTCGCGCAGCGGCTCGACCAGCTCGAACTGCATGTCTTCCGGCAGGCCGCCGACGTTGTGGTGCGACTTGATCACATGGGCCTTGCCGGTCTTGGCGCCGGCCGATTCGATCACGTCGGGGTAGATGGTGCCCTGGGCGAGGAACTTCACGTCCTTCAGCTTGGTGGCTTCTTCGTCGAAGACTTCGATGAAAGTGCGGCCAATGATCTTGCGCTTCTCTTCCGGGTCGGAGACGCCGGCCAGGCGAGAGAGGAACTTGTCTTCGGCGTTGGCGCGGATCACGCGTACGCCCATGTTCTCGGCGAACATGGCCATCACGTGGTCGCCCTCGTGCAGGCGTAGCAGGCCGTTGTCGACGAAGACGCAGGTCAGCTGGTCGCCGATGGCCTTGTGCAGCAGGGCCGCAACCACCGAGGAGTCAACGCCGCCGGACAGGCCCAGCAACACCTTGGACGAGCCCACCTGGGCACGTACGGTGGCGATGGCGTCTTCGACGATATTGGACGGGGTCCAGAGGGCGGCGCAGCCGCAGATCTCCAGCACGAAGCGGGAGAGGATGCGCAGGCCCTGCTTGGTGTGGGTCACTTCCGGGTGGAACTGCACGCCGTAGTAGGCGCGGTGATCGTCGGCCATGGCGGCGATCGGGCAGCTCGGGGTGCTGGCCAGGATGTGGAAGCCGGCGGGCATGTCGGTGACCTTGTCGCCGTGGCTCATCCACACGTCGAGGCCGAGGACGCCATCGTCGTCCACATGGTCTTCGATACCGTCCAGCAGGCGGGCCTTGCCCACCACGTCGACGCGGGCATAGCCAAATTCGCGCAGGTCGGAGCCCTGTACCTTGCCGCCCAGTTGCTCGGCCATGGTCTGCATGCCGTAGCAGATGCCGAACAGCGGCACCTTGAGCTCGAACACGGCCTGCGGTGCGCGCGGGCTGTTGGCTTCGTGAACCGACTCCGGACCACCGGCAAGGATGATGCCGCGCGGGGCGAAGGCGCGGATCGCCTCGTTACTCATGTCGAACGGGTGGATCTCGCAGTACACGCCGATCTCGCGCACGCGGCGGGCGATCAGCTGGGTGTACTGGGAACCGAAATCGAGGATCAGGATTCGGTGGGCGTGAATGTCTTGGGACATGGCCATCTCTCGTTACGGAATTCACAAACGACACGGGGCTGAATCGAACAGCCCCGTGACGCACCTGTTTTCAGTCAGCCTCAACCGACGCGATAGTTCGGGGCTTCCTTGGTGATCTGTACGTCGTGGACGTGGGACTCGGCCATGCCGGCGCCGGTGATGCGCACGAACTGCGGCTTGGTGCGCATTTCCTCGATGGTCGAGCAGCCGGTGTAGCCCATGGAAGCGCGCAGGCCGCCCATCAGCTGGTGAACGATGGCGGTCAGGGTGCCCTTGTAGGGAACACGGCCTTCGATGCCTTCCGGAACCAGCTTCTCGGCACCGGCCGAGGAGTCCTGGAAGTAACGGTCGGACGAGCCCTGGGACTGCGACATCGCGCCCAGCGAGCCCATGCCGCGGTAGGCCTTGTAGGAACGGCCCTGGAACAGTTCGACTTCGCCCGGAGCCTCTTCGGTGCCGGCGAACATGGAACCCATCATCACGCAGGAAGCGCCGGCCACGATGGCCTTGGACAGGTCGCCGGAGAAGCGAATGCCGCCGTCCGCGATCAGCGGAATGCCGGAGCCGGCCAGGGCCGCGGCGACGTTGGCGATGGCGGAAATCTGCGGCACGCCAACGCCGGCAACGATACGGGTGGTGCAGATGGAGCCCGGGCCGATGCCGACCTTGACCGCGTCAGCGCCAGCCTCGGCCAGGGCCTTGGCAGCTTCGCCGGTAGCGATGTTGCCGCCGATCACCTGCACCTGCGGGAAGGTGTCCTTGACCCAGCGAACGCGCTCGATCACGCCTTTGGAGTGGCCGTGGGCAGTGTCTACCACCACCACGTCGACACCAGCGGCAACCAGGGCGGCAACGCGCTCGCCGGTGTCGGCGCCGGTGCCCACTGCCGCGCCGACGCGCAGGCGGCCCTGGTCGTCCTTGGACGCCAGCGGGTAGGTCTTGGCCTTCTCGATGTCGCGGAAGGTCACCAGGCCACGCAGGTAGAAGTTCTCGTCGACCACCAGCATCTTCTCGATGCGGTTCTCGTAGAGCTTGGCCTTCATTTCTTCCAGCGGGGTGCCTTCACGGGCTGTGACCAGCTTGTCCTTGGGAGTCATGATCGCGGCAACGGAGTCGCCGACGTTCGGACGGAAGCGCAGGTCGCGGCCGGTCACGATGCCGACCAGCTCGCCCTCTTCCACCACCGGGAAGCCGGAGAAGCCGTATTCACGGGCGATCTGCAGCAGTTCAATGATCTTGGTGGAGGGGGTGACGGTCACCGGGTCACGGACGATGGCGGTCTCGTGACGCTTGACCTTGCGCACTTCGGCAGCCTGCTGCTCGATGGTCATGTTCTTGTGGATGATGCCGATGCCGCCTTCCTGGGCCATGGCGATGGCCAGGCGGGCTTCGGTCACGGTGTCCATCGCTGCGGACACCAGCGGGATGTTCAGTTCGATGCCGCGGGTCAGGCGGGTCTTGAGGCTGACATCCTTGGGCAGAACCTCGGTATAACCCGGGATCAGGAGAACGTCGTCGAAGGTCAGGGCTTCTTGGCTGATGCGCAGCATGGCGGGAGCTCCCAGGCGGGAAAATTGGAAGCGCGCCATTATAACGGGGCCATGGCCGCGGCTCAACGCGACCGAAGGGCTACAGATCGGGTTTCTGGTCGCGGAAGCGATTTAAATCCTCGATGCGCCCCCGTAAAAGACGAAGTGCCGTGATCCCTCCCGTTCAGCGACGGAATTCGCCCTCCCGGTCACCCGTCCGTCCGAACCTGGCGCACCGAGTATCCGAGCCGCTCGCCGAAGGCGTCGAGGAAGGCCCGGGTGAAGCGGGTTTCGCCCCAGCCATTGAAGATGAAACCAAGGTTGGAAAAGCCGCAGGGCTGCAGGAAGAGGAAGCCGTTGATGTCGTCCTCGAAGCCGCATTCCGGGCAGATGAAGTTGTCGGTATGCCCCGGCCACCACTCTTCCAGGCTCTCGAACAGGGGTTCGCCGACTTCCTGGCGGCACTCTGGGCAGCCCGCTTCATTAAAGAAGTCGCGCGTGGGCGTATAGATGCAGCGCTTGTCCACCAGCTCCAGGCCGTTCACCGGCTGGCCATATGGCAGGCGCTCCGGGTGCTCCACCACATCCCGCGCGCCCGGTGCGATGGCGTAGGCCATGCGGTTGCCGCGCAGCCCACAGGTGCTCGGCAGCGCTTCGACCACCTCGCGCTGGGCCAGCCAGCGCAGCATGCGCCCGACCAGGGCCTGGTGCCCGGGAACGGTGGAGATCTGCGGCACGATGATCAACTGGCTCGATTCCATTTCTGACTCCTGCTGCAGTGGGAAGGGCGCGCAGCTTAACCATCGCCCTTTACCCGTCAACTATGGCGCATGGCGGCAAAGCCATTATCATTTCCGCCCATGCTCAAAGACCCCTTCCAACGGCTCGGCCTCGACCGCGAGGTGCTGACCGTCAGCCAGCTCAACCAGCGCGCCCGCCATCTACTGGAGGACGTGTTCCCACAGGTCTGGGTGGAAGGCGAGATCTCCAACCTCGCCCGCCCCGCTTCCGGCCATCTCTATTTCACCCTCAAGGATGCCCAGGCCCAGGTCCGCTGCGCGCTGTTCCGACAGAACGCCCTGCGCGTGCGCCAGGCCCTGCGCGACGGCCTGGCGGTGCGGGTACGCGGCAAAGTCTCGTTGTTCGAGGGCCGTGGCGATTACCAGCTGATCGCCGACGCCGTCGAACCAGCCGGCGACGGCGCCCTGCGCCTGGCCTTCGAAGCCCTGAAGGAAAAGCTGGCCGCCGAAGGGCTGTTCGCCGCCGAGCGCAAGCGCCCGCTGCCCGCTCACCCGCAGCGCATCGGCATCGTCAGCTCGCCCACCGGTGCTGTGATCCGCGACATCATCAGCGTGTTCCGCCGCCGCGCGCCCCAGGTACAGCTGACCCTGATCCCCACCGCGGTGCAGGGCTTTGATGCCACCGCCCAGATCGTCCGCGCCCTGGCGCTGGCCGATGCGCAGGGCTTCGATGCCCTGATCCTGGCCCGGGGCGGCGGCTCGCTGGAGGACCTCTGGTGCTTCAACGAGGAAGCCGTGGCCCGTGCGGTGGCCGCCTGCCGGACGCCCATCGTCAGCGCCGTTGGCCACGAGACGGACGTATCCATCAGCGATTTCGTCGCCGACGTGCGCGCGCCGACTCCCTCCGCCGCCGCCGAACTGCTGGCCCCGGACGCCAGTGACCTGCAGCAGCGCCTGGACGGCCTGCGTCGGCGCCTGGTCCTGCGCATGCGCGAGCACCTGACCCGCGAGCGCCTGCGCCTGGACGGCCTGTTCCGACGCCTGCGCCACCCCGGCGAGCGGCTGCGCCAGCAGGCCCAGCGCCTGGATGACCTGGACATGCGCCTGCGCCGGGCCTTCGAGCGCCAGCTGCAGGTTCGCCACGAACGCCTGGCGCGCCTCGATACCCGCCTTGCCGCGCAGCATCCGGGACGCACCCTGGCACTGTTGCGGCAGCGGCTGGAGAGTCTGGCCGAGCGCCTGCCCCGCGCCGCGCGTAACGCCATCAAGGAGCGTCGGCAGAAGCTCGACGCCCTGGCCCAGACCCTGCACGTGGTCAGTCCCCTTGCCACCCTCGGCCGCGGCTACAGCATCCTGCTGGACGAACGCGGCCAGGCCATCCGCGCCGCCAGCCAGACGCGCCCCGGCCAGCGCCTGAAGGCCCGCCTCGCCGAAGGTGAGCTGGACGTGCGCGTCGAAGACAACCACCTCACTCCCGTGAACCTTTCCCTGCTGGATTGACCATGCGCCTGCTCGCCGCCCTGCTCCTCTGCCTCGCCCTGCCCGCCCATGCCGAAGGCTTCATCACCCGCCTGCTGAACAAGCCGGTACCGGGCGGCGTCGCGGTGATCCAGCTCGGCGCCGCCGCCCAGGCGCCCACCGCGCGCTACCGGGGCAAACCGATACTGGTGATCAAGGAAGACGGCCGCGACTGGATCGCCATCGTCGGCATTCCGCTGGGCACCAAGGCGGGCCCACAGCAGATCGAGGTGAGCGATGGGCGCAAGCTGAGTTTCAGCGTCGGCCCGCGCAGCTATCGCGAGCAGCACATCAAACTGGCCAACCAGCGCCAGGTAAATCCGCTACCGGAAGACCTCAAGCGCATCGAGCGCGAGCTGGCCGAGCAGACTGCCGCCTACCGCCGCTTCAGCCCCGGAACGCCGAGCAACCTGCTGTTCGACAAGCCGGTGAACGGCCCGCTTTCCAGCCCCTTCGGCCTGCGCCGCTTCTTCAATGGCGAGGAACGTAACCCGCATTCCGGCCTGGACTTCGCCGTGGGCGCCGGCACGCCGATCAAGGCACCGGCAGCGGGCAAGGTGATCCTCATCGGCGACTACTTCTTCAACGGCAGGACGGTGTTCGTCGACCACGGCCAGGGCCTGATCAGCATGTTCTGTCACATGTCGAAGGTAGAGGTGAAGCTCGACCAACAGGTGCCACGCGGTGGCGTGGTGGGCCGCGTCGGAGCCACCGGACGCGCCACCGGCCCGCACATGCACTGGAACGTCAGCCTCAACGACGTGCGCGTGGACCCAGCCATTTTCATCGGTGCCTACAAGCCCTGACCGACATCTGCGCTTACAGCACGGATCTGGGGCGGCCCCGGTGGATTTGCTAAGGTCCGGAGCTTTCCGGGGCCCGCCCCGCTCACCAGACTCTGCAAGGGAACGCCGATGCTGAAAGAAGTCACCCCCTGGCTCGCCTGGCTGCGGCAGCATGAAGAGCTGCACACCATCGTCACCACCGTAGTCCTCATCCTCCTCGCGTGGGTATCCAACTGGATCGTCAAGCGCATCCTGATCCGCGGCCTGTTCCGCGTCACCGGAGCGCAAATCCAGGACCACGGCCTGATCAGACGACTCGCCAACATCGTGCCGGCCCTGGTGCTCGCCGGCGGCGTGCGGATAGTGCCGAACCTGCCGCACGTGCTGGTGGAGGTGATCAGCAACGTTTGCGCGGCGTTCATCGTGCTTACCATCGCCCTGGCCCTGAGCGCCGTGCTGGATATCACCAACAGCCTGTACCAGCGGCGCAAGAACGCGCACCTGCGGCCCATCAAGGGTTATGTACAGGTGCTGAAGATCGCCATCTTCGCCATCGCCAGCATCCTGATGATCGCCAGCTTGATCGATCGCTCGCCGCTGATCCTGCTGTCGGGCCTGGGTGCCATGGCCGCGGTGCTGATGCTGATCTTCCAGGACACCCTGCTGTCCCTGGTGGCCAGCGTGCAGATCACCTCCAACGACATCATCCGTGTCGGCGACTGGGTGGAAATGCCGCAGCTCAACGCCGATGGCGACGTCATCGATATCGCCCTGCACACGGTCAAGGTGCAGAACTGGGACAAGACCATCACCACCATTCCCACCAAGCGCTTCATCACCGACGCGTTCAAGAACTGGCGCGGCATGCAGGAGTCGGGCGGCCGGCGGATCAAGCGTTGCCTGTACCTGGACCAGAACAGCGTGCGCTTCCTCAGCCAGGAGGACATCGAGCGACTGCACAAATTCCGCCTGCTGGACAGCTACCTCACCGCCAAGCAGAGCGAGCTGCTGTCCTGGAACAGCCAGCTGGACGAAGAACAGCGGCTGCCGGTCAACAGCCGCCAGCTGACCAACCTCGGCACCTTCCGCGCCTACGTGGAGCACTACCTGCGGGAAAACCATGACATCCGCAAGGACATGACCCTGCTCGTGCGGCAGATGGCCCCCACCGCCGACGGACTGCCCCTGGAGCTGTACTGCTTCACCAACACCACCGCCTGGGCCCGCTACGAGGCCATCCAGTCCGACATCTTCGACCACCTGCTGGCGATCCTTCCGGAATTCGGCCTGCGGGTCTTCCAGCACCCCAGCGGTGCGGACATGCGCGCACTACGCCTGCCACCGACGCAATGAACCGGGCGCTGCCCGCGAATTGCCCGCCAAGGGGCCTTTCGCGGGCCGGCTGCCTCGCACCCAAAAAGCTGCGCAATCATTCACATAATCTCGCCGCACTCACGCAATAATTCATCTACCTACGAATTCCTGCGCTCTTTTTCACCATTTTTTCCGCGATGCTTGCCATATTCACTCACGATGAATAGGGTTAGCCCCTATGAAAACCGCACACACTCTCATCCTTCTGCGTCAACACGCCTGCCTGCGACTGGTCAGCCCCCGACTGCGTGGCTGAATCCCACCTTCGCCGCACCCGCCGATTCCCAATGCCTGGCCGACCATCACGCGGCCCGCAGTAAAAAGGATTTGCCCCATGAGCATGCTGAAAGACCCGTCCAACAAGTACCGTCCGTTCCCGGCCATCAACCTGCCTGACCGTACCTGGCCGTCGAAGACCATCACCGAGGTACCGATCTGGTGCAGCTCCGACCTGCGCGACGGCAACCAGTCGCTGATCGAGCCGATGGACGCGCAGAAGAAGATGCGTTTCTTCAAGACCCTGGTGCAGGTGGGCCTGAAGGAAATCGAGGTGGCCTTCCCGTCCGCCTCGGACACCGATTTCAACTTCGTCCGCGAGCTGATCGAAGGCGGCCACATTCCGGATGACGTGACCATCCAGGTACTGACCCAGGCCCGCGAAGACCTGATCACCCGCACCTTCGAGTCCCTGAAGGGCGCGAAGAAGGCCATCGTCCACGTCTACAACGCCACCGCACCGTCCTTCCGCCGCATCGTCTTCAACCAGGACAAGGCCGGCGTGGTCGACATCGCCGTGAAGGCCGCCACCCTGATCAAGGAACTGGCCGCCAAACAGCCGGAAACCGAATGGACCTTCCAGTACTCCCCGGAAATCTTCAGCTCCACCGAGCTGGAGTTCGCAGTGGAAGTCTGCGACGCAGTGATCAACGTCTGGCAGCCGACGCCCGAGAAGAAGATCATCCTCAACCTGCCGGCCACCGTGGAATGCGCCACGCCGAACGTGTACGCCGACCAGATCGAATGGTTCGGTCGCCACATCAGCCGTCGTGATTCGGTGATCATCAGTCTGCATACCCACAACGACCGCGGTACCGGCGTGGCCGCCACCGAACTGGGCCTGATGGCCGGCGCCGACCGCGTGGAAGGCTGCCTGTTCGGCAACGGCGAGCGCACCGGCAACGTCGACCTGGTGACCCTGGCGCTGAACATGTACACCCAGGGCCTGCACCCGCAGCTGGACTTCTCCGACATCGACGCCGTGCGCAAGGTGGTCGAGGAATGCAACCAGCTGCCGGTCCACCCGCGTCACCCCTACGTGGGCGACCTGGTGCACACCGCCTTCTCCGGCTCCCACCAGGACGCCATCCGCAAGGGCTTCGCCCAGCAGAAGGAAGACGCCATCTGGGAAGTACCCTACCTGCCGATCGACCCGGCCGACATCGGCCGCAGCTACGAGGCGGTGATCCGCGTGAACAGCCAGTCCGGCAAGGGTGGCATCACCTTCCTGCTGGAGCAGGAGTACGGCATCAGCCTGCCGCGCCGCATGCAGATCGAATTCAGCCAGGTGGTGCAGAAGGAGACCGATCGCCTGGGCCTGGAAATGACCGCCGAGCAGATCTACAAGCTGCTGGACGCCGAGTACCTGCAGGCCAACACTCCGTTCGCCCTGAAGGGCCATCGCCTGCAGGAAGAGAACGGCACCAGCGCCGTGGATATCGAAGTCCAGGTCAAGGGTGAGACCCAGCACCTGCGCGGTATGGGCAAGGGCCCGCTGGAAGCCCTGGTGGCCAGCCTGCCGGTGAAGGTGGAGATCATGGACTATTCCGAGCACGCCATCGGCGCCGGCACCAACGCCAAGGCCGCGGCCTACATCGAGCTGCGCGTCAACGGCGGTCGTGCCCTGCACGGTATCGGCATCGACGAGAATCTCACCACCGCCAGCTTCCGCGCCCTGTTCAGCGCCCTCAACCGCGCCCTGAGCCAGGCCGAGGCTGAAGCGGCCTGAGGCTGAGGCTGCAATGAATAACCCCGCCGTCCGGCGGGGTTTTCTTTTGTGGCAACATTGTGAGAGCGAATTCTTTCGCGAATAGATTCGCTAAAACAGACAGAGCTTCAGATCCGGGAAGAAGGCTATCCCTGCTGCTGCCAGTGGCACTTGCCCCAGGCGCACATGGAATCCAGTACCGGCTTCAGGCTGCTGCCGTGCTCCGTCAGGCGGTATTCGACCCGCGGCGGCACTTCGGCATAGACGGTGCGCGAAACGATGCCGTCGCGCTCCAGCTCGCGCAGTTGCTGGGTCAGCATTTTCTCGGTGATGCCAGGCACCAGCCGCTTGAGCTCGGAGAAGCGCCGCGACTCGGGGATCAGGTGATAGACCAGCAGCGACTTCCACTTGCCGCCGATCACCGCCAGGGTGACTTCCACCGGCGTGTTGTAGACCTTCTCCCCCGCCACCAGCAGGTTGCCGTCGGCCGGTAGCGGCTTGTGTTCGCTCATGGTCGCTCCGGGCTCAGAGGTGCAAGTCGAAGGCGTCCGCGTCGCGCATCGCCGGGAAGCGCTCGCGGTATGCCGCCAGTTGCGAAGCGGACAGGCTGGCAAAGAACACGCCGTCGCCATCGCCGGCGTTCAGCAGACTCTCGCCCTGGAAATCCAGCACCTGACTGTCGCCGCTGTAGCCGTGGCCCTTGCCATCGGTCCCCACGCGGTTCACCGCCGCGACAAAGCACAGGTTCTCGATGGCGCGCGCCGGCAGCAGGCGGTTCCAGTGATGGCGACGGGCCGCTGGCCAGTTGGCGGTGTAGAGCAGCAGGTCAGTGTCGTGCGGATCGCGGCTCCACACCGGGAAGCGCAGGTCGTAGCAGATCAGCGGACGCACCCGCCAGCCCTTGAGCTCGAACAGCGCCTGGGTTTCGCCCGGCGTGTAGTGCTTGTGTTCGCCGGCCATGCGGAACAGGTGGCGCTTGTCGTAATGCAGGACTTCGCCGTCCGGGCGGGCCCAGAGCAGGCGGTTGCGATGGCTGCCGTCGGCGGCCTGGATGATGAGGCTGCCGGTGATCACCGCATCCAGGCGCCTGGCCTGCTCACGCAGCCAGGCATGGGTCGGGCCCTGCTCGGGCTCGGCGAGAGCCGCCGAATCCATGGAAAAGCCGGTGGTGAACATCTCCGGCAGGACGATCAGGTCCGCCCCCTTCGCCTGCTCCAGCAAGGCTTCGAAGTGCGCGTGGTTGGCGGAGCAGTCGTGCCAGGCCAGGGCGGTCTGCACCAAGGCCAGCTTGAGGTCGGGCAAGGTGGTCAGATCGCGCATAGCTTTTCCGCCGCCTGACGCAGCGTCTCCTCACGTTTGGCGAAGCAGAAGCGCACCAGACGCAGGTCCTTGGGCGCCTGCTGGTAGAACACCGAAACCGGGATGGCGGCGACGCCATGCTCGCGGGTCAGCCACTCGGACATGGCCACGTCATCCAGGTCGTCGCGGATGGCGCTGTAGTCCACCAGTTGGAAGTAGGTGCCGGCGGCACGGGTGAAGCCGAAGCGCGAGCCGGCCAGCAGGTCGCAGAACAGGTCGCGCTTGGCCTGGTAGAAGGCCGGCAGCTCGGCCAGGTGCTCCGGATGCGCCGCCATGAAGTCGGCCAGCGCCCACTGCAGCGGCGTAACGCCACAGAAGTTCACGTACTGGTGGACCTTGCGCAGCTCGGCAGAGAGCGCCGGCGGGGCGACCACGTAGCCGGTCTTCCAGCCGGTGACGTGATAGGTCTTGCCGAAGGAGCTGACCACGAAGGCGCGGGCGTAGAGCTCGTCATGGGCGAGCACGCTGACGTGGCTGACGCCGTCGAACACCAGATGCTCGTAGACCTCGTCCGACACCAAGTAGATATCGCGATCACGGATCAGCTCGGCCAACTGGTCCAGTTCGGCGCGGGAAATCAGCGCGCCGCTGGGGTTGTGCGGGCTGTTGAGGATGATCATGCGGGTGCGCGGGCTGAGGGCGTCGCGCATGCGCTGCCAGTCGATGGAGAAGCCCGGCAGTGCCAACGGCACATGCACGCAGCGGCCACCGGCCAGCTCCACGGACGGCTCGTAGCTGTCGTAGCAGGGATCGAGGACGATCACCTCGTCGCCGGCGCGGACCACCGCCTGGATGGCGCAGAAGATGGCTTCGGTGGCGCCGGGAGTGATGGTCACTTCGGCATCGGCGCTGACCGCACGGCCATAGAAAGTGGCCACCTTGGCTGCCACCTGTTCGCGCAGCGCAGGCAGGCCGGTCATCGGGGCGTATTGGTTATGTCCGGCGGCGATGTGCCGACCGACCGCATCGCACAGGGCGGCTGGCGCGGAGAAATCCGGGAAGCCCTGGGACAGGTTGATGGCGCCGACTTCTGCGGCGAGCTGGGACATTTGGGTGAAGATGGTGGTGCCGACGTTGGGCAGCTTGCTGGTGATCATTGCAATCCGGCTAATGGCGACTGGGAAGTGGGCCATAGCTTAAGCCCTGAGGGATTTCGCCACCACAGGAATGCCCCTTGCCGGAGCGCGCTCTGCCCGCGAAACCTTGTGCCTGCCCGATTCGCGAGCAGAGCTCGCTCCTACGAAAGGCAGGTTTCACCCGCCAAGTAAAAAGGGCGCCCCGGGGCGCCCTCTTCTTCCAGCCGGTATCAGCGCTTCTTGTCGCGGCGCTTCTTCTCGGCCTTCTTGTGGTGCGACATGAGGCGGCGCTTCTTGTTCACCTGGCGCTCGGTGAGGGTGTTCTTCTTGCCCTCGTACGGGTTCTCGCCGCCCTTGTACTCGATGCGGATCGGCGTGCCGACCAGCTTGAGCACGCGCCTGTAGGTATTCTCCAGGTAGCGCGTGTAGGACTTGGGCACCGATTCCACCTGGTTGCCGTGGATCACGATCAGCGGCGGGTTGGCCCCGCCCAGGTGGGCGTAGCGCAGCTTGATGCGGCGGCCGTTGATCAGCGGCGGCTGGTGTTCCTGCACCGCGTCCTCGAGGATCTGCGTCAGGCGGCTGGTGGGCCAGCGGGTGATGGCGGAGCGGAACGACTCCTGCACCGACCTGTACAGGTGGCCGACGCCGGTGCCATGCAGCGCGGAGATGAAGTGGATGTCGGCGAAGTCGACGAAGAACAGCCGGCGCTCCAGCTCGGTTTTCACGTAGTCGCGCTCGCTGGGCTCCATGCCGTCCCACTTGTTCAGGGCGATGACCAGCGCACGGCCGGTTTCCAGCACGAAGCCCAGCAGGTTGAGGTCGTGCTCGACCACACCCTCGCGGGCGTCCATCACGAAGATCACCACGTTGGCGTCCTGGATGGCCTGCAGGGTTTTCACCACCGAGAACTTTTCCACAGCCTCGAAGATCTTGCCGCGGCGACGCACGCCGGCGGTATCGATCAGGGTGTACTTCTCTTCGTTGCGCTCGAAGGGGATGTAGATGCTGTCGCGGGTCGTGCCGGCCTGGTCGTAAACGATCACCCGATCTTCACCGAGCATGCGGTTGACCAGGGTGGACTTGCCGACATTGGGCCGACCGATGATGGCGATCTTGATGCCGTCCTTCTCGCTCGGACCCGGAATGCGCTTGGCTTCTTCGCCTTCGGCGACTTCCTCAGCGCTGGCCGCTTCCTCTTCGTCGGCGCCTTCGTCACGCGGGAACTCGCCCAGCGCGACCTGCAGCATCTGGCTGATGCCACGGCCGTGAGCGGCAGCGATCGGCAGTGCGTCGCCCAGGCCCAGGGGACTGAACTCGGCGCGTGCGATGTCCGGGTCAACGGTGTCGACCTTGTTGGCCACTAGGAAGCTGCGCTTGTTCCGCTTGCGCAGGTGCTCGGCGATCATCTGGTCGGCGGCGGTCATGCCGGCGCGCGAGTCGACCATGAAGAGCACCGCATCGGCTTCTTCGATGGCCTGCAGCGACTGCTCGGCCATCTTCGCGTCGATGCCTTCCTCATCGCCCGAGATACCCCCGGTGTCGATGACGATATAGGTGCGACCCTGCCATTTCGCCTCGCCGTACTGGCGGTCACGGGTCAGACCCGCGTATTCCGCGACAATCGCGTTGCGGGTCTTGGTCAGGCGGTTGAACAGGGTGGACTTGCCGACGTTGGGCCGACCCACCAGGGCAATTACGGGAACCATGAGGCTCTCCACTCGTTATTTCAGAAAACACAAAGGCCGCTGCCGTTTGACGACAGCGGCCCGACATCAGGCTCCAGCTTAGCGGATGGTCAGGCCAACCAGCTTGCCGCCGTTGCCATAGGCATACATCCACTCACCGACCACCAGCGGACGGGCACGCAGGCCGTCGCCATCGATCTTCACGCGACCGACGAAGTGACCGTCCACCTGACTCAGCAGGTGCAGGTAACCTTCGAAGTCGCCCACAGCCACGTAGCTGGAGAAGACTTCCGGTGCGGACAGCTGGCGGCGGGCCAGGGCGTCGTTGCTCCACAGGGCGGAGGCGGAACGCTCATCCACGCCTTCCACGGTGCCATTGGCCAGGCTCACGTAGACGTTGCCGAAGCCCTGGGCGACGCCGGCGTAGCTGGAGGCGTCACGCTGCCAGAGCACACGGCCGCTTTCCAGATCCAGGGCAGCGACACGGCCCTGATAGGTGGCGACGTAGAGGGTACCGCCGGAGAGCAGCAGGCCACCGTCGATGTCGACCACGCGATCCAGCTCGGAGCGGCCCTGGGGCACGGCCACGCGCTGTTCCCAGACCGGAATACCGCGCCGGATATCCAGCGCGAGCACCTTGCCGGTGGACAGGCCGGCCACGGCCAGATTGTTGGTCACGATGGGCGCGCCAGTACCCCGCAGGGTCAGCACAGCCGGGGTGTTCTCGTAGATCCACAGCTGGTTGCCGGTGGCGGCATCGAAACCGAGCAGGGTGTCGTTCTGGGTCTGCACGACCACCACGTCACCGTTGTTGGCCGGCGGGGCCAGCACTTCGCCATTGACACGGGCGCGCCATCTTTCTTCACCATTGGTGGCGTCCAGGGCTACGATTTCACCCTTCAGGGTACCGACCATCACCAGGCCATAGCCAACGCCCACGGCGCCGGACACCGGCAGTTCCAGGTCCTGCTTCCAGATCACGTCGCCATTGAAGCGATCGAGCGCCATGACCTCGCCGTTGACGTCCGAGGCGTAGATAGTGTCGCCATCGACGGCGGGTACCAGCAGGTTGTAGGTCTCGCCCTGGCCATCGCCAATGGAGCGGCTCCAGCCCTTGTTCAGACTCACCTCTTCGGTGAAATCGGGCAGCTCGGCCGGCGGCAGTTCCTTCTTGCTGTTGCTGCTGCAGCCCACGGCCAGAACGGCCAGGGCCAGCACTGCGGCATTCTTCCAGCGCATCACGTCATGCGTCCCCTTTTGCCAGGTCGTCGAGCTTCATCTGCAGGCCACCTACGGCGGCATCTTCGGGCAGTGCGGCCTTGGCTTTCAGGTAGGCAGCATGCGCGTCATCGGTGCGACCCAGCTGCACCAGCAGGTCGCCCTTGAGTTCTTCGCGGCTGGCGGCGAAGGCCTTGTCGGCGTCGCCTTCCAGCAGCTTGATGGCATCTTCGGCCTTGCCCTGGGCAGCCAGGACACGGGCCAGGCGCTGGCGGGCCAGTTCGCCCAGGGTCGCATCGGCCGGCTTGTCGAGCACGGCCTTGAGTTCAGCGGCGGCGTCGTCCAGCTTGCCCGCCTCGACCGCGACCTTGGCCACGAACAGGCTGCCGTACTGGGCGTAATGGGTGCCGCCGAAGTCACTTTTCAGCTTGCCGGCCAGTTCGGCGACCTTGGCCGAATCCGGTGTGCCGCTGGGGTTCAGAGCGGTTTCCAGCAATTGCTGGTAAATGATCGAGGCGCCCTGGGCCTGATTGGTCTGGTACTTCTGCCAGGCCTGCCAACCGAAGACCACCGCCAGCGCCAGTGCGCCGCCAGTGAGCATGGGTTTGCCGTTGCGCTGCCACCAGTCCTTGATCTGCGCAATCTGTTCTTCTTCAGTCTGCATGCTTAACCCCGTACTCCTGATCTCTGGATGCTCAAGCCCGCTTCAGGCAGGCAGCGAGATGCTCGGCCAGAGCATCCCAGGCAATGTTTTGTTGTTCGCTGTCGTCGCGAAGCGGCTTGCAACCTACCACGCGCTTGGCCAGTTCGTCGTCCCCCAGGATCAACGCGTACCGGGCGCCGCTCTTGTCGGCCTTTTTGAACTGGCTCTTGAAACTGCCGGCACCGGCATTGACCAGCAGGCGCAGGCCCGGAATGGCATCGCGCAGCTGCTCGGAAAGGCCGAGTGCGGCCAGCTCGGCGGCTTCGCCGAAGGCACAGATATAAACGTCGGCCGGACTGTTCAGCTCCTCCGGCACCAGGCCAAGGGTTTCCAGCAGCAACACCAGGCGCTCGACACCCATGGCATAGCCCACACCCGGAGTCGGCTTGCCGCCGAACTGGGTGACCAGGCCATCGTAGCGGCCACCGGCACAGACAGTGCCCTGGGAACCGAGCTTGTCGGTCACCCACTCGAAGACGGTACGGCTGTAGTAGTCGAGGCCGCGTACCAGCTTCTGGTTGATTTCGTAGCGGATACCCACGGCATCCAGGCGCGCCTTGAGGCCTGCGAAGTGGGCCAGGGACTCTTCGTCGAGATAATCGTGGAGGGTCGGCGCATCCACCAGCAGGGCCTGGGTGCCACCATCCTTGCTGTCAAGAATGCGCAGCGGGTTGGTGGTCAGGCGACGCTGGCTGTCTTCGTCCAGCAGGTCGTAACGCTGCTGCAGGTAGGCCACCAGGGCATCGCGATAGCGGGCGCGGGCCTCGCTGGAACCCAGGCTGTTCAGCTGCAGGGTCACGGCATCGGCCAGGCCGAGCTTCTTCCACAGGCGCCAGGTGAGCACGATCAGCTCGGCGTCGATGTCCGGGCCGGGCAGGTTGAAGACTTCCACGCCCATCTGGTGGAACTGGCGGTAGCGGCCCTTCTGCGGCTTCTCGTAGCGGAACATGGGGCCGGCATACCACAGTTTCTGCACCTGGCCGCCGCCGGTGAGGCCATGCTCGAGTACGGCGCGCACGCAGCCCGCGGTACCTTCCGGGCGCATGGTCAGCGACTCTTCGTTGCGATCGAGGAAGGTGTACATCTCCTTGTCGACCACATCGGTGCCTTCGCCGATACCGCGGGCGAACAGCTCGGTGAACTCGAGGATCGGCAGGCGGATTTCCTTGTAGCCGTAGCTATCCAGCAGGTCGGCGACGGTGTTTTCCAGATAGCGCCACGCGGGCGTCTGCTCCGGCAGGATGTCGTTCATGCCACGAATGGCTTGCAGGGTCTTGCTCACGTGGGTTCCTTGTTTCAGCTACGGGCGATCAGCGCCGCGTCAGCTTCGGCCTTTGCCGCCGCCTTTTCGCGGATGAGCCGTTCCAGCTCGTCCACCAGGTTGTCGTTGTTCAGCTTCTGGGCCGGTTTGCCGTCGATGTAGACCAGATTGTTCGGCGTACCGCCGGTCAGGCCGATATGGGCCTCCTTGGCTTCGCCCGGCCCGTTGACCACGCAACCGATCACGGCCACATCCATCGGTACCAGCAGGTCTTCGAGGCGCCCTTCCAGCTCGTTCATGGTCTTGACCACATCGAAGTTCTGCCGCGAGCAGCTCGGGCAGGCGATGAAGTTGATGCCACGGGAGCGCAGGTGCAGGGACTTGAGAATGTCGAAGCCGACCTTGACCTCTTCCACCGGGTCCGCCGCCAGGGAGATGCGGATGGTGTCGCCGATGCCTTCTGCCAGCAGCATGCCCAGGCCCACCGCGGACTTCACGGTGCCGGAGCGCAGGCCGCCGGCTTCGGTGATGCCCAGATGCAGCGGCTGCACGATCTGCTTGGCCAGCAGGCGATAGGCTTCGACGGCCATGAACACGTCGGAGGCCTTCACGCTGACCTTGAAGTCCTGGAAGTCCAGCTTGTCGAGGTGCTCGACATGGCGCAGGGCGGATTCGACCAGGGCTTGCGGGGTCGGCTCGCCGTACTTCTTCTGCAGGTCCTTTTCCAGGGAACCGGCGTTGACGCCGATGCGGATCGGGATGCCCTTGTCGCGGGCGGCATCGACTACGGCCTTGACCCGGTCTTCACGGCCGATGTTGCCCGGGTTGATGCGCAGGCAGTCGACGCCCAGTTCGGCGACGCGCAGGGCGATCTTGTAGTCGAAGTGGATGTCCGCCACCAGCGGTACCTGGACCTGCTGCCTGATGCGGCCAAAGGCCTCCGCGGCGTCCATGTCCGGTACGGAGACCCGAACGATGTCGACGCCGGCATCCACCAGGCGCTGGATCTGGCCCACGGTGGCGGCGACGTCGCAGGTGTCGGTGTTGGTCATGCTCTGTACGGCGATGGGCGCATCACCACCCACCGGCACGGAGCCGACCCAGATTTTCCGCGAAACGCGGCGTTTGATCGGAGATTCGCAATGCATGGCTTATTGCCCCAACTTCAGGCGGGCGGTCTCGCCGCGGACATGAGGCGATACATCGACCGACTGGCCGTTGTAACTGACTTGCGCGCCGCGGGCGAAGCCCAGACGAACTTCCAGCGGCGCCTTGCCGGCCAGCTCGACGCTGTCACCGGTACGCTTGAGGGCGCTGACCAGTACCTTGCCGTTGGCATCAGTGACCTGGGTCCAGCAATTGGCGGTGAACTGGATACGCACCACGCCCTGGCCCTCTTGGGCAACCACGGGGGCCGGTGCCTCGCCGGCGGGAGCCGGTGTGGCGGCAGGCGCGGCCGCAACGGCCGGAGCTGCCGGCTGGGTGGCGGCAGCTGCGGGAGCAGTCGCCACCGGAGCAATCGGCGCGGCCGGTTGGGCAGCCGACGCGGCAGGCGCGTCGCTTGCCGGAGCCTGCTCCGCAGCGGCCGGGGCGGCGGCAGGCGCGGTCTCGCCAGCCGGGGCAACAGGGGCAGCGTCTGCGGCAACCTGCTGTTCCGGTTGGGCAGCCGCTTCCGGGGATACTTCTGCCGGGGCCGGCGCTTCGCCTTCCTGGGCCTCGGCCACGGCCTGGTCTTCCGGCTCGTCGAGGGGGTGGATCTGGGTGGTGCCATCGGCACTTTCCACTTCCACATGCTCCAGGTTCACGCTGGCCGCTTCTTCGCTGTTGCCGCTGGAATGCTCCTGCCACCAGAAGAAGCCGACGGCGCCAAGGGCCACCAGGATGATGAAGCTGACGATACGCAGCACGCTCTGGGACAGGCGCACGGGCTCTTCGATGCGGCCCAGGCTGTGCACATTGCTGCCCTTGGCATCGGTACCGGTGTATTGGTCGAACTCGGCGACCAGGACAGTCTGGTCCATGCCCAGCAGCTTGGCGTAGGCACGCACGTAGCCACGGGCGAAGGTGTGCCCCGGCAACTGCTCGAAATCACCCGCCTCGAGCTGACGCAGGGCGTGCTCGGTCAGGTTCAGCTGGCGAGCGACCTCGCCCAGTGACCAATGCTTGCCCTCGCGGGCCTGACGCAGGGTTTCGCCCGGGTTGGCTCGGGTCGCCGCTACAGCTTCGGGATGCGACGCTTTCATCTTTGCTCCGACAGATATTGCTGATATTCCGGCGTGCCGGGATAGAGTCGCTTGAGTTGCAGACCGAGGCTGGCGGCCTGGTCGCGGTCTTCGAATATGGTCGCCAGACGCGATCCGAGCAGCAGGCTCTGGGCGGTCTGATCGGCAATCCGGGAATAACGCTGGTAGTAGTCACGAGCCGGCACGTATTGCTTCTCTTCAAAGGACAGCCGGGCCATTTCCAGCAGCGCCGTGGGCTGCTGGCGATTCAGGCGCAGGGACTTTTCGAAGTGCTGCTTGGCCAGCGCCGGATTGTTCATCTTCAGAGCGGTCAGGCCGAGATTCTCGAACACGCGCGAGCGCTCGGGATAGAGGTTATCGCTCGCCGCCTGCTGGAAGCGTTCGTAGGCATCCTGGTAACGGCCCTGCTCGTAGAGGAAGCTGCCGTAGTTGTTGAGGATGCGCGCATCGGTACGGGAGGACAGGGCCTTGCGGTAGTGCTGGCCGGCCAGCTCCGGCTCGATCTCGGTCTGGAACACCAGGGCGAGGGCCGCGTTGGCGTCAGCATTGGACGGATCCAGTTCGAGGGCCTTTTTCAGCGGCACCTTGGCGCGCTCGGTGGCCCCTTGCTTCAGGTAGCCGATACCCAGCTCGATGTAGGCGTCACGCGCTGCATCACGACCCTTGTCGGTCTTCATCGGATCGACCTGGCCGGTGGAGACACAGGCCGCGAGCAATGCGGAGGAAACGAGGAGCAGCGCAGCGCGCAGGGTCATGGGGTGTCCTTCTCTAGTTCCGGTTCGCGGCGTTGTTGGACGCCTCCGCTTCGGCATTCAGCTGGCGCACGGCGATATAGCGCTCGCTGCGGCGGGTACGGTCCATGACCTGGCCGACCAACTGGCCGCAGGCAGCGTCGATGTCGTCGCCGCGGGTGGTGCGGACGGTGACATTGTGCCCGGCCTTGTGCAACAGGTCCTGGAAGCGGCGAATCGCATTATTGCTCGGCCGCTCGTAACCCGAGTGCGGGAAGGGGTTGAACGGAATCAGGTTGATCTTGCAGGGGAAGTCCTTGAGCAGCTCGATCATCTGGGCGGCGTGTTCGGGCTGGTCGTTGACGTCTTTGAGCAGGGTGTACTCGATGGTCAGCACGCGCTTCTCGCCGAGGCGGGAGATGTAGCGGCGGCAGGCGTCGAGCACCACTTCGAGGGGGTACTTCTTGTTGATCGGCACCAGCTGGTTGCGCAGCGGGTCGTTCGGCGCGTGCAGCGACAGCGCGAGGGAAACGTCGATCACCTCGCCCAGCTTGTCGATCATCGGCGCCACACCCGAGGTGGACAGGGTCACCTTGCGCTTGGAAATGCCGTAACCGAGGTCGTCCATCATGATGTTCATGGCGGCGACCACGTTGTCGAAATTCAGCAGCGGCTCGCCCATGCCCATCATCACCACGTTGGTGATGGCACGGTCGATCTTCGCGGGGACGGTCCCGAAGGACTTGTTGGCGATCCACACCTGGCCGATCACTTCGGCGGCAGTGAGGTCGCTGTTGAAACCTTGTTTGCCGGTGGAGCAGAAGCTGCAGTCCAGGGCGCAACCAGCCTGGGACGAGACACACAGGGTGCCGCGGCCACCTTGTGGGATATACACGGTTTCGACGCAGCTGCCGGAGGCGACGCGGACCACCCACTTGCGGGTGCCATCGCTGGAGATGTCCTGACTGACCACCTCCGGGCCGCGAATCTCGGCACAGGCCTTGAGCTTGTCGCGCAAGGCCTTGCCGATATTGCTCATGGCGTCGAAATCATCGACGCCGAAGTGGTGAATCCACTTCATCACCTGGCCGGCGCGGAAGCGTTTCTCCCCGATGGACTCGAAGAAGCTTTCCAGTTGCGGCTGGGTCAGACCCAGCAGGTTCACTTTACCGGTCGATTCAGTCATGGCTTCACCCTCTCCCATTCGCGATCAGCGGATGCGAGCGCACACCTCGGTGGCGGCGAAGAAGTAGGCGATTTCGCGAGCAGCGGAAGCCTCGGAGTCGGAACCGTGCACGGCGTTCTCGTCGATGGAAACGGCGTAGTCGGCGCGGATGGTGCCGGCGTCGGCTTTCTTCGGATCGGTGGCGCCCATCAGCTCACGGTTCTTGGCGATGGCGTTCTCGCCTTCCAGGACCTGAACGACAACCGGGCCGGAGGTCATGAAAGCAACCAGATCCTTGAAGAAGCCGCGCTCTTTGTGCTCAGCGTAGAAACCGCCGGCTTCGCGCTCGGACAGCTGGACCATCTTGGCGGCCACGACGCGCAGGCCGGCCTTTTCGAAGCGGGTGATGATCTCGCCCACAACGTTCTTGGCAACGGCGTCCGGCTTGATGATGGAGAGAGTACGTTCGACAGCCATGGAAAAACTCCAGAAACAAGGATTAAAGCGAAAAATTAAACCCGCGAATTATACGCGGGTCAGGGGGAAATGCGTAGGGCCGCAGCCCGGGGGCGGAAGCCGTTCAGTCGGCCTCTTCGATCCAGGCAGCCTGAACGGCTTCCAGAACCTTCTCGCCACCGCGCTGGGGATCGTCGGAGAACTCCGGCAGGGCCACGATCCAGTTGTGCAGATCGACGAAGTTCACGTAGCGCGGGTCGACATCCGGCTTGGCTTCAGCGAGCTGGATGGCAATTTCCAGTACGTCGGTCCATTTAAGGCTCATATGGCGCTCCAAAGGCGGTTTCGAGTCTCGCCAGCCAGGCAGAGCAAGGATGGCGAGGATGCGCAGTTTACAGATTCTAGCGAGCGGCGCTCAGCGAAGTTCGCCCTTGCGGGCGAGCTTCTGACGCGACCGACGCGCGGCCAGCTCCGAACCGCGTCTCAGTGACCTTCCGACACCTGATTGATGGTGTACTTCGGAATTTCCACCACCAGGTCCTCATCCGCGACCAGGGCTTGGCACGACAGACGGGAAGTGGGCTCCAGGCCCCAGGCCTTGTCGAGCATGTCGTCTTCCAGTTCGTCGGACGCTTCCAGGGAATTGAAGCCCTCACGCACCACCACGTGGCAGGTGGTACAGGCGCAGGACTTCTCGCAGGCGTGTTCGATATCGATGCCGCTGCGCAGGGCGGCATCCAGGATGCTTTCGCCCGGCTTCGCTTCGATCACAGCACCCTCGGGGCAATGCTCGGCGTGGGGCAGGATGATGATCTGCGGCATTTCTGGGTCAATCCTCGATTTCGTTGAGTCGGCGGCCGGACAGGGCGGCCTTGACGGCGGCGTCCATACGACGCGCGGCAAAGGCATCGGTCACCTGGGACAGGCGCTTGATCTGGGCTTCGATGGCGGCGACATCACTGCCGAGCGCAATCTCGCGAAGGGTTTGCATGCTATCCAGGATGGCCGCGCGCTCGGTTTCATCCAGCAGGCGCTCACCATCGGCCTCCAGGGCAGCCTGGACCGCCTCCAGCAGGCGATCGGCCTCGACCTGTTGCTCGCGCAGGGCTCGGGCGTTCTTGTCTTCGCCGGCGTACTGGAAGGAATCCTGCAGCATCCGCGAGATTTCGCCATCGGTCAGGCCATAGGACGGCTTGACCTGGATGCTCGCCTCGACGCCGGAAGCCAGTTCGCGGGCGGTCACGCCCAGCAGACCGTCCGCGTCCACCTGGAAGGTCACGCGAATCTTCGCCGCCCCCGCCACCATGGGCGGGATGCCGCGCAACTCGAAGCGTGCCAGGGAGCGGCAATCCTTGATCAGTTCGCGCTCACCCTGGAGCACGTGGATCATCATGGCCGTCTGGCCATCCTTGTAGGTGGTGAAATCCTGGGCGCGCGCCACCGGGATGGTGGTATTGCGCGGAATCACCTTCTCCATCAGCCCGCCCATGGTTTCCAGGCCGAGCGACAGGGGGATCACATCCAGCAGCAGCAACTCTTCGCCGCGCTTGTTGCCGGCCAGGATATCGGCCTGTACGGCAGCGCCGATGGCCACCACCTGGTCGGGATCGATATCGGTAAGAGGCTGGCGACCGAACATTTCCGCCACCGCTTCACGCACGCGCGGCACGCGGGTGGAGCCACCCACCATGACCACGGCCTCGACCTCTTCCAGCTCGATGCCGGAATCACGCACGGCGCGGCGGCAGGCCTTGAGGCTACGGGCCACCATGGGCTCGATCAGTGCATCGAATTGTTCACGGGTCAGCACACCGCGCCAGTCGCCATGGGCCAGTTCGACACTATCGGCATCGGTCAGCGCTTCCTTGGCCTCGCAGGCGGCGCGCAGCAAGCTGCGCTGGGCACCCGGGTCCAGATCGGCGGACAGACCGGCCTGCTGCACCATCCAGCTGGCGATGGCGTGATCGAAATCATCGCCACCCAGGGCACTGTCGCCGCCAGTAGCCATGACCTCGAAGACGCCGCGGGTCAGGCGCAGGATGGAAATGTCGAAGGTACCGCCACCCAGGTCGTAGATGGCGACCACGCCTTCGGCCTGCTTGTCCAGGCCATAGGCCACGGCGGCGGCGGTCGGCTCATTGAGCAGGCGCAGCACGTTGAGGCCGGCAAGGCGCGCGGCGTCCTTGGTGGCCTGGCGCTGGGCTTCATCGAAGTACGCCGGCACGGTGATCACCGCACCGACCAGTTCGCCACCCAAGGTGTTCTCGGCGCGCTGGCGCAGGGCCTTGAGAATGTCGGCCGAGACTTCCACCGGGCTCTTGGCGCCCTGGACGGTCTCGATGAAGGGCATATGCGATTCGCCACCGACGAAACGGTAAGGCAGTTGCTCACCCAGTTGCTTGACATCTTCCAGGCCGCGCCCCATGAAGCGCTTGACCGAGATGATGGTATTCAGGGGGTCGCTGGAGGCAGCCTGCTTGGCGCTGCGACCGACCTCGATGTGATCCGCGTGATAGCGGACCGCGGACGGCAGGATGACCTGACCATCGGCATCCGGCAGGGGCTCGGCGACACCGCTGCGCACAGCGGCGACCAGCGAATTGGTGGTACCCAGGTCAATGCCCACCGCCAGGCGGCGCTGGTGCGGTTGGGGGCTCATCCCGGGTTCGGCGATCTGCAGTAGGGCCATGCTTGTCTATTTATCAGGCGTACCGGCAACCAAGACGGCATCGCGGGTTAATCGTCGAGGCGCTCTTCCAGTTGGCGCACTTCTTGGGTCAGCTTGTCGAGGAACTGCATGCGGCGCACCAGACGCTCGGCATCTTCGCGGCGCTCGGCATCATCCCAGCACTCGCCGAACTCGACGTCGAGCTCGGTCTGCGCAGCCTTGAGCCGGCGCTTGAAGGCAGCGACACCCGCCAGGTCGGCGCTGTCGTGCAACTCTTCCAGCTCTTCCCGCCACTGCATCTGCTGCAGGAGAAACTGCGGGTCCTGCACCGTGACTTCGAGCGGCAGCTCGCGCCCTTTCAGGGCCAGCAGGTACAAGGCTCGCCGCGGTGCGCTCTTCAGTGTCTGGTAGGCGTCGTTGAGCTGCGCCGCACGCTCCAGCGCCAGGCGCTGCTCGCGCTCGGAAGCATCAGCGAATCGGTCGGGATGGACGGTGCGCGCCAGCTCGCGATAACGCGCCGCAAGCTGGTCGAGATCCAGTCGGTAACCCGGCTTCAGGTCAAACAGCGCAAAATGACAGGGAGTTCCCACACACGCCTCAGACGTTGAAGCTCTCGCCGCAGCCGCATTCGCCGCGCACGTTCGGGTTATTGAACTTGAAGCCCTCGTTGAGCCCTTCGCGAACGAAGTCCAGCTCGGTGCCGTCGAGGTAGGTCAGACTCTTGGGATCGATGATTACCTTGACGCCATAACTCTCGAAAACCAGGTCTTCCGCACTCAGCTCGTCGACGAACTCCAGCACGTAGGCGAGACCGGAGCAGCCAGTCGTACGCACCCCCAGACGGATACCTTCACCCTTGCCGCGCCCCTCGATGGAACGCTGCACGTGACGGGCGGCGGATTCAGTCATGCTGATGGCCATTGCAACTCCTTACTCGTTCGAGCGCTTAGAGCAGACCCTTCTTCTGCTTGTAGTCGTGGACGGCCGCCTTGATGGCGTCCTCGGCCAGCACCGAGCAGTGGATCTTCACCGGCGGCAGGGCCAGTTCTTCGGCGATGGTGGTGTTCTTGATGGCAGCCGCCTCATCCAGGGTCTTGCCCTTCATCCACTCGGTGGCGAGGGAGCTGGAAGCGATGGCGGAGCCGCAGCCGTAGGTCTTGAACTTGGCGTCTTCGATCACGCCCTGCTCGTTGACCTTGATCTGCAGGCGCATCACGTCGCCGCAGGCCGGGGCGCCGACCATGCCAGTCCCCACATTCGGGTCCTGGGCGTCGAGCTTGCCCACGTTACGCGGATTTTCGTAGTGGTCGATGACCTTGTCGCTGTAAGCCATGGTAACTATTCCTCACTCATCAGGGTGGCGTCAGTGCGCCTGCCATTCGACCTGGGAAAGGTCGACGCCCTCTTTATACATATCCCACAGCGGGGACAGTTCACGGAGCTTGACTACCGCTTCGCGCACCTTGGCAGCGGCGTAGTCCACTTCTTCCTCCGTGGTGAAACGGCCGAAGGTGAAGCGGATGGAACTGTGCGCCAGTTCGTCGTTGCGACCCAGGGCGCGCAGCACGTAGGACGGTTCAAGGGAGGCCGAGGTGCAGGCGGAACCGGAAGAGACCGCGAGGTCCTTGAGCGCCATGATCAGCGACTCGCCTTCGACATAGTTGAAGCTGACGTTCAGGTTGTGCGGTACGCGGGAAGTAGCGCTGCCGTTCAGGTAGAGCTCTTCCATGTCTTCGATCTGGGCCCAGAAGCGATCAGCCAGGGCCTTGATGCGTTTGTTCTCGCTGGCCATTTCCTGCTTGGCGATGTGGAAGGCTTCACCCATGCCGACGATCTGGTGGGTCGCCAGGGTGCCGGAGCGCATGCCGCGCTCGTGGCCGCCGCCGTGCATCTGGGCTTCCAGGCGTACGCGGGGCTTGCGACGAACGTACAGGGCGCCGATGCCTTTCGGGCCATAGGTCTTGTGGGCGGAGAAGGACATCAGGTCGACCTTCAGCTTCTCCAGGTCGATCTCGACCTTGCCGGTGGATTGTGCAGCATCCACGTGGAACAGGATGCCGCGGGCACGGGTCAGCTCACCGATGGCGGCGATGTCGTTGATGGTGCCGATCTCGTTGTTCACGTGCATGACCGAAACCAGGATGGTGTCGTCACGCAGTGCAGCCTCGACCATGGCCGGAGTGATCAGGCCGTCTTCGCCCGGCTCCAGGTAGGTCACTTCGAAACCTTCGCGCTCCAGCTGGCGGGTGGTGTCCAGCACCGCCTTGTGCTCGATTTTCGAGGTGATGATGTGCTTGCCCTTGCCGCTGTAGAAATGCGCGACGCCCTTGATGGCCAGGTTGTCGGATTCAGTGGCACCGGAAGTCCAGACGATTTCGCGCGGGTCGGCATTGACCAGCTCCGCCACCTGACGACGGGCATTCTCCACCGCTTCTTCGGCTTTCCAGCCAAACACGTGAGAACGCGAGGCCGGGTTACCGAAGTTGCCGTCCACCAGCAGGCACTCGCTCATCTTCTGAGCGACGCGCGGGTCCACCGGCGTAGTGGCGGAGTAGTCGAGGTAGATCGGCAATTTCATCGGGGCTCTCCTATCAGGTATCGAGGCCAATCACGGGCCGGCGCCCTGCTCAATCGATGGCAGACGCTTCAATCTTATCGAGGTTCGGCATCCTGCCATTGCTTCCACTGCGGCGCTGATCCTGCCGCTGAGCGACCTCCTGGACCTCGCGACGGTTGACCAGATCGGCCAGACTGATGCCGCTGAGGAAATCATGGATCTGCAAGCTCAGATCGCACCAGAGGTGGTGAGTGAGGCAGGTGTCGCCGGAATGGCAATCACCCAGCCCCTGGCAACGGGTGGCGTCCACTGACTCGTTCACCGCATCGATTACCTGGGCGACGTGAATGCCATGCATGTCACGGGAAAGCTGGTAGCCACCGCCCGGACCGCGCACACTGCTGACCAGGTTGCCGCGGCGGAGCTTGGCGAAAAGCTGTTCGAGGTAAGACAGGGAAATGCCCTGCCGCTCGGAAATATCTGCCAGAGACACCGGCCCGTGCTGCGCATGTAGCGCCAAGTCGAGCATGGCGGTGACGGCGTATCGGCCTTTGGTGGTCAGTCGCATGGTGGGGTACCACGGGATCGCTGGAATGCAGCGAGTATGCAATTCCCGACTATTTAAGTCAACTATAAGCCTGATCAAAATAGTCGGGATTACATCTTGCAGGGGCCTGCATGATAGCAGAGGCACATCCCGTTAGCATCCTGATAACCCGCCCCCGCTCCACTGGACCAAGGTCGAACAAGCCATCCTCAAGCAGCCGGCTTGGGTTCGTCGTCCTTGACCCCGGCGAAGTCTTCGTCGCGCAGCTCCGGGAGGGCCTTGGCAGAGTAATCGCTGCCCAGCGCAGTGAGCGCCTTGCACATGCCATCCAGGCGCTCGTCCACTGCCTGCACATGATCCAGCAGCTGGCCGATCGCACGCGCTACCGGGTCCGGCATGTCCTGCCCCAGGCCGTAGGCATCGAAGCCGAAGCGCTCGGCAATGGCCTGGCGCTTGGCTTCCTGCTCGGGATCGGCCTTGACGATGATCCGCCCCGGGATGCCGACTGCGGTGGCGCCCGCCGGAACCGCCTTGGTCACCACGGCATTGGAGCCGATCTTGGCGCCGGCGCCGACAGTGAAAGGACCAAGCACCTTGGCGCCCGCCCCCACCACCACGCCATCCTCCAGCGTCGGATGGCGCTTGCCCTGGTTCCAGCTGGTGCCGCCGAGGGTCACGCCCTGATAGAGGGTGACGTCGTTGCCGATCTCGGCCGTTTCGCCGATGACGATACCCATGCCATGGTCGATGAAGAAGCGGCGACCGATCTTCGCGCCCGGATGGATCTCGATGCCGGTCAGCCAGCGGCTGAAGTTGGAAACCAGCCGCGCCAGCCACTTCCAGCCTGCAATCCAGAGGGCATGGGCCACACGATGCAGCCAGATGGCATGCAGCCCCGGATAACAGGTGAGCACCTCGAAGGCATTGCGCGCAGCCGGGTCACGGTGGAATACGCTCTGAATGTCTTCTCGAATGCTGTCGAACATCACGTGTCACTCCGCTTGCTTGTTTCGCCCCGCACGGCCTTCTGCGTCTCAGTGAGGATGCCGCGCAGGATATTCATTTCCAGCTTGCTGATATTGGCTCGCCCATAGAGACGACGCAGCCGGGACATCAGGTGCCGGGGCTTCTCCGGATCGAGGAAGCCGATCTCCACCAGAGTACTCTCCAGGTGTTCGTAGTAGCGCTCCAGCTCATCGACGGTCACCGGCTGGGCGTTGAGCATGGCGGTGGTTTCGACCTTCTCCACCTTGCTCGGCAGTCCTTCCACTTCCAGCCAGGCCATGCGCGCTTCGTAGGCCAGCACCTGGACCGCAGCGGCCAGGTTCAGCGAGGAGAACTCCGGATTGGAAGGGATATGCACGTGGTACTGGCAGCGCTGCAGCTCTTCATTGGTCAAGCCGGCATATTCGCGACCGAACACCAGGGCGACTTCACCGCCGCCCCGGGCCTGCTCCACCGAGGTCTTGCCGCACTCGCGCGGATCGAGCAGGGGCCAGGGAATGCGGCGGTCACGGGCACTGGTTCCAACCACCAGGCTGCAGCCCACCAGCGCCTCTTCCAGCGTGGTGACCACCTGGGCGGCATCAAGAATGTCGTCGGCACCGGAGGCACGGGCCCGTGCTTCGGGGCTGGGGAAATCCTCAGGATCCACCAGCACCAGCTTCGACAGGCCCATGTTCTTCATGGCGCGGGCGGCACCACCGATATTGCCGGGGTGACTGGTATTGACCAGTACCACGCGAATGTTCTGCAGCAACGCTCTAGTCTCTCAGCGGAAGCTATAAGGGAGCGGAATATTACCGGACGCCCCGACGCAACGCCACGAATCACGCTGCCTCCCCTGCCTGCTTCGAGCTTTTTCTGATACCATGTGCGGCTTTCTTCTTTAACGACCCAGGTGAACTCCCCATGCAGCCCATGCTGAATATCGCCCTGCGCGCCGCTCGCAGCGCCGGTGAACTGATTTTCCGCTCTATCGAGCGCCTGGACGTTATCTCCGTCAACGAGAAGGACGCCAAGGACTACGTCACCGAGGTCGATCGCGCCGCCGAGCTGTCCATCGTGCAGGCACTGCGCAAGGCCTACCCGAACCACGGCATCCTCGGCGAGGAAGGCGGCCTGCTGGAAGGCAAGGGCGAAGGCGCCGACTACCTGTGGATCATTGATCCGCTGGATGGCACCACCAACTTCATCCGCGGCGTGCCGCACTTCGCCGTCAGCATCGCCTGCAAATACAAGGGCCGCCTGGAACACGCCGTGGTCCTGGATCCGGTACGCCAGGAAGAGTTCACCGCCAGCCGCGGCCGTGGCGCCGCCCTCAACGGTCGCCGTCTGCGCGTGAGCCCGCGCAAGAGCCTGGAAGGCGCCCTGCTCGGCACCGGCTTCCCCTTCCGCGACAACCAGATCGACAACCTCGACAACTACCTGGGCATGTTCCGCAGCCTGGTCGGCCAGACCGCCGGCATCCGCCGCGCCGGCTCCGCCAGCCTGGACCTGGCCTACGTCGCGGCCGGCCGTTTCGATGCCTTCTGGGAATTCGGCCTGTCCGAGTGGGACATGGCGGCCGGCGCCCTGCTGGTACAGGAAGCAGGCGGCCTGGTGAGCGACTTCACCGGCGGCCACGACTTCCTCGAGAAGGGCCACGTGGTAGCGGGCAACACCAAATGCTTCAAGGCCGTGCTGACCGCCATCCAGCCGCACCTGCCGCCATCGCTGAAGCGCTGATCGCGTTTCACGCGACCACAAAAAACCCGGCCTTGGCCGGGTTTTTCGTTTTTTGGACGCTAATTATTCCTGCACGCCCGCAACGCCGCCCTGGGGCTGTACGGCACTCTGCTGACCGAGGATCAGCTGGCCATCCTTGCCGACCGGGATCTGCCGGCCCGGATCGTGGTCCATGCGCACCTGGCCGACCTTGCCGTCGAGCTGGTACTTCACGTCATAACCCACCAATTTCTCGCTGGTATCGGTAACCGTCTTGCAGCGGGTTTCAGTGGTGGTGTAGGTGTCGCTTTCCTGCATGTGCTCCTGCACCTTGTTGCCGGCGTAACCACCACCTACGGCACCTGCGACCGTGGCGATCTTCTTGCCGGTACCACCACCCACCTGGTTGCCCAGCAGACCACCTGCCACCGCACCCAGCACGGTACCGGCGATCTGATGCTGATCCTTGACCGGACGCTGGCGGGTCACCGCCACGTCGTTGCAAACCTCGCGCGGGGTCTTCACGGTTTCATTGATCGGCTGGACAGCGAGCACTTCCGCATACTCCGGGCCACTGTTGCCTACCAGATTGTAGGTGGCCACGGCGCCGCCGGCCGTTACACCAACAGCACCCAAAACAGCACCGACGAGCATCGACTTGTTCACTTGAACCTCCTGATTCTTCCATCGCGGGCCTGCATGCCCTACTCCCTGCCTTGGATGGGCGAAGAAAACCCGAGTTCCCGAACCTATAGGATTATTCCGACAAGTGGGACGCCAGTCTCATACAGCAGAAACGACGAGGCCCGGCATTGCCGGGCCTCGTACATGGCACCTGAGCACCTCAGGGACGGTCGTCCACCTCGGCGGTATTCGCCGGCGGAATCAGGTCCTCGGAGGTCAGCTTCAGCCAGATCAGCACCGGGGCGCTGATGTAGATGGAGGAATAGGTACCCACCACCACACCGACCAGCAGCGACAAGGCGAAGCCATGCAGGCTGTCGCCACCGAAAATCAGCAGGGCGACCAGCGCCAGCGCGGTGGAAACCGAGGTCGCGATGGTCCGCAGCAAGGTCTGGGTGCAGGACACGTCGATGTTCTCGATCAGGTCCGCACGGCGCAGTACGCGGAAGTTCTCGCGGATACGGTCGAAGATGATGATGGTGTCGTTCAGCGAGTAGCCGATCATCGCCAGGACCGCGGCGAGCACGGTGAGGTCGAAGGGCACCTGGAAGAACGCCAGGATACCCAGGGTGACGATCACGTCGTGCACCAGCGACGCAATGGCGCCCACGCCGAACTTCCACTGGAAGCGAAAGGCCAGGTACAGCAGGATGCCGCCCAGGGCCAGGAGCATGGCCAGGCCGCCCTGGTCACGCAGCTCCTCGCCCACCTGCGGGCCGACGAACTCGACGCGCTTGAGCTCGAACTTACTCTCGGCATCGACCTTGCGCAGGGATTCGGCAATCTTGTTGCCCAGCTGCGGGTCGTCGCCAGCCAGACGCACCAGCACGTCGGTGGAGGCACCGAAGCTCTGCACCACGGCATCCGGATAGCCCACCTGACCCAGCTCCTGCTTGATCAGTTCAAGGTTCGCCGGTTTCTCGTAGGACAGCTCGATCAGGGTTCCGCCAGTGAAGTCCAGGCCGAAGTTCAGGCCCTTGGCGAACAGGCTGCCGATACCGACCAGGCTGATGAGCACGGTAATGGCGAACGCAACGTTGCGTATCGCCATGAAACGGATGGTTGACTTGATCATGGCAGGCCTCAAATCCACAGTTTCTTGAAGTTGCGGCCACCGAAGATCAGGTTGACCATGCCGCGGGTGAACATGATGGCAGTGAACATCGAGGTGATGATCCCGAGCGACATGGTCACGGCAAAGCCCTTGATCGGACCGGTACCGAGGGCGAACAGGATGCCGCCCACCAGCAGGGTGGTGAGGTTACTGTCGACGATCGCGGTGTAGGCACGGTCGAAGCCTTCGTGGATCGCACGCTGAACCGACAGGCCGTTGCCCAGCTCTTCGCGTATCCGCGAGTAGATGAGCACGTTGGCGTCCACCGCCATACCCAGGGTCAGCACGATACCGGCGATGCCCGGCAGGGTCAGGGTGGCCCCGATCACCGACATCAGGCCCACCAGCAGCACCAGGTTGAACGCCAGGGCGATGGTGGCCAGGAAGCCGAAGAACCGGTAGATGGCGATGATGAACAGCGACACGAAGACCATCGCCCACTCGGTGGATTCGATGCCCTTGAGGATGTTCTCGGCGCCAAGGCTCGGACCGATGGTGCGTTCTTCGGCGAAGTACATCGGTGCGGCCAAGCCACCGGCACGCAGCAGCAGGGCCAGTTCCGAGGACTCTCCCTGACCGTCCAGGCCAGTGATGCGGAACTGGCTGCCCAGCGGCGACTGGATGGTCGCCAGGCTGATGATCTTCTTCTCTTCCTTGAAGCTCTGTACCGCCACTTCCTTCTGGACGCCGTCGACCTCCTGGGTCACGTAGCGGGTAACCGGGCGCTGCTCGATGAAGATCACCGCCATGCTGCGACCCACGTTGTTGCGGGTGGCGCGGCTCATCAGCTCGCCGCCGTGGCCGTCGAGACGGATGTTCACCTGCGGACGACCGTTTTCGTCGTAGCTGGCCTGGGCGTCGGTCACCTGGTCACCGGTGATGATCAGCCCGCGCTCCAGTGCCACGGCGGGACGGCCGGGCTCACGGAACTCGAAGGATTCGGTCGACGCCTTGCTGGCAGTCGGCTCGGCAGCGAGGCGGAACTCCAGGTTGGCGGTCTTGCCGAGGATACGCTTGGCTTCGGCGGTATCCTGCACGCCCGGCAGCTCGACCACGATGCGGTTGGCACCCTGACGCTGCACCAGCGGCTCGGCCACGCCCAGTTCATTGACGCGGTTGCGGACGGTGGTCAGGTTCTGCTTGATGGAGTATTCGCGGATCTCCGCCAGCTTGGCCTGGGTCAGGCTCAGCTGCAGGACCTGCTGGCCACCACGAACGGAGGTGGTGATGTCGAAGTCGTTGAAGCTCTTGCGGATCAGCGACAGGGCCTTGTCCAGGGACTCCTGGTCGGCGAAGCCGAGCTGGAAGCCGTTCTTCTGGGCCGGCAGACTGCGATAGCGGACACGCTCCTTGCGCAGCAGGGTACGGACTTCGCCTTCGGAGACCTTCAGGCGCGCATCGACGGCCTTCTCCATGTCCACTTCCAGCAGGAAGTGCACACCACCCGAGAGGTCCAGACCGAGCTTCATCGGTGCGGCGCCCAGCTTGCGCAGCCAGTCCGGAGTGGTCGGAGCCAGGTTCAGCGCGACCACGTAGTCGTCGCCAAGGGCCTTGCGCACCACGTCCTTGGCCGGGAGCTGGTCACCCAGCCTGGTCAGGCGCAGCAGGCCGCCGGTCTGGCCGACGCTGGCGGATTTGAGTTCGATGCCGGCCTGTTTCAGCGCTTCGCTTGCCTTGTCCAGATCCGCTTGCTGGATCTTCAGCGCGGTACTGGTGCCGCTGATCTGGATCGCCGGATCATCCGGATAGAGATTGGGTGCGGAATAGACCAGGCCGATCGCCAGCACCGCCAGGATCAGCAGATATTTCCACAGTGGGTACTTGTTGAGCATGACTCCGCCCGTTATGACGCGGGGCGCCAGTTGGCGCCCCGTCGGTGTTGATCCATGGATCCTCAGATGGCTTTCAGGGTGCCCTTCGGCAGGGTCGCCGCGATAGCCGCCTTCTGGAACTTCAGCTCTACGTTGTCGGACACTTCGATGACTACGAAGTCATCGGCAACCTTGGTGACCTTGCCGGCGATGCCGCCGGAGGTGACCACTTCGTCACCCTTCTGCAGGCTGCCGAGGAGGTTCTTGTGCTCCTTGGCGCGCTTGGCCTGGGGACGCCAGATCATCAGATAGAAGATGACCAGGAAACCGATCAGGAAAACCCACTCGAAGCCGGTACCGGCGGGGCCGGCGGCAGCCGGTGCGGCAGCATCGGCGTAGGCGGCGGGAATCAGAAAGCTCATGTAGCACTCCTGTTGCGGAAATATGAAAAATCGACTCGGAAGAATGCAGCTTTATCAGTCCAGGGGCGGAGTCGGTAGTCCGCGCTTGGCATAGAAGGCATCGACAAAGGCGGCCAATTTACCCTGTTGAATTGCCTCGCGCAAACTAGCCATCAGGCGCTGGTAATGCCGCAAGTTGTGGATTGTATTCAACATGCTGCCGAGCATTTCGCCGCATTTGTCCAGATGGTGCAGATAGGCGCGGGAGAAGTGTTTGCAGGTGTAACAGTCGCAGGTCGGGTCCAGCGTGGACTCGTCATGCTTGTGCACCGAATTGCGGATTTTCAGCACGCCGGTGTCGATGAACAGGTGGCCGTTTCGCGCGTTACGGGTAGGCATTACGCAGTCGAACATATCCACACCGCGACGCACGCCCTCCACCAGGTCTTCCGGCTTGCCGACGCCCATCAGGTAGCGCGGCTTGTCCGCCGGCATCTGGCCGGGCAGGTAGTCCAGCACGCGAATCATCTCTTCCTTCGGCTCGCCCACGGAGAGACCACCAATGGCCAGGCCGTCGAAGCCGATCTCGCTGAGGCCTTCCAGGGAGCGCAGGCGTAGTTCTTCGTGCATGCCGCCCTGGACGATGCCGAAGAGCGCGGCGGTGTTTTCACCGTGAGCCACCTTGGAACGCCTGGCCCAACGCAACGACAACTCCATGGAACGCCTGGCGGTATCGAAGTCCGCCGGATAGGGCGTGCACTCGTCGAAGATCATCACGATGTCGGAGCCCAGGTCGCGCTGGACCTGCATCGATTCCTCGGGGCCCATGAACACCTTGGCGCCGTCCACCGGAGAGGCGAAGGTCACGCCCTCCTCCTTGATCTTGCGCATGGCGCCCAGGCTGAACACCTGGAAACCACCGGAGTCAGTGAGGATGGGGCCCTGCCATTGCATGAAGTCATGCAGGTCACCATGGCGCTTGATCACCTCCATGCCCGGACGCAGCCAGAGGTGGAAAGTGTTGCCGAGGATGATCTGCGCGCCGATGCCTTCGATATCGCGCGGCAGCATCCCCTTCACGGTACCGTAGGTTCCTACAGGCATGAAGGCGGGCGTCTCGACCACACCCCGGGGGAAGGTCAGGCGGCCGCGACGGGCCTTGCCGTCGGTGGCCAGCAACTCGAAGTTCATCCGGCAGGTGCGCGTCATGCTTGGTCCTCGGGTCCGCGCGGGGCGGGATTGCGGGTGATGAACATCGCATCACCGTAACTGAAGAATCGGTAGCCCTGCTCCACTGCGGCGGCGTAGGCAGCCATGGTCTCCGGATAACCGGCGAAGGCCGACACCAGCATCAGCAAGGTGGATTCGGGCAAGTGGAAGTTGGTGACCAGGGCATCGACCACATGGAAGGGCCGACCCGGGTACAGGAATATGTCGGTATCGCCGCTGAAGGCCTTGAGCTGGCCATCCCGTGCAGCGCTTTCCAGGGAACGCACACTGGTGGTGCCGACAGCGATGACCCGTCCGCCGCGAGCATGGCAGGCAGCCACGGCATCCACCACGTCCTGGCCTACTTCGAGCCATTCGTGGTGCATGTGGTGATCCTCGATGCGCTCTACCCGCACCGGCTGGAACGTACCGGCGCCCACATGCAGGGTGACGAAAGCGCTCTCCACGCCCTTCGCGGCGATGGCGTCCAGCAGGGCCTGGTCGAAGTGCAGCCCGGCGGTCGGCGCTGCGACGGCGCCCGAGTGGCGGGCGTAGACGGTCTGGTAACGCTCGCGGTCGGCGTCCTCGTCAGGCCTGTCTATATAGGGAGGCAACGGCATGTGGCCGACGCGCTCCAGCAGCGGCAGCACTTCCTCGGCGAACTTCAGCTCGAACAGGGCATCATGCCGGGCGAGCATCTCAGCTTCGCCGCCACCGTCGATCAGCAGGGTCGAACCCGGCTTGGGCGACTTGCTGGAACGCACGTGGGCCAGCACGCGATGGCTGTCCAGCACCCGCTCGACGAGGATTTCCAGCTTGCCGCCGGAAGCCTTCTGGCCGAACAGCCGCGCCGGAATCACCCGGGTATTGTTGAACACCATCAGATCGCCGGGGCGCAGGTACTCCAGCAGGTCAGTGAAATGGCGATGGTTCAGGGCGCCGGTTTCGCCATCCAGCACGAGGAGACGGCTGGCGCGGCGCTCGGCCAGGGGATGACGGGCGATAAGAGCTTCAGGAAGCTCGAAGTGGAAGTCGGCTACGCGCATGGGTGGGGGTCGTGTCGCAGGGGCGCAGATAGTACAGGAAATGCCCGATCCTGACCACGAAGACGGATTGACCGGCCCAGAGCGCCTCCCTATACTGCGCGGCCATCGTGCCTCGGTGGCGGAATGGTAGACGCGGCGGATTCAAAATCCGTTTCTGGCGACAGAGTGAGAGTTCGAGTCTCTCCCGGGGCACCACGATATCTCCAGGCCTGAAAGGGCCTCCCTCCCGTATTTCCCGCTCGTTCGCAAGGCAATCTACCGCCGGTAAAGTTTGGCCTGACGGGGATTGGCAATTCCTCAAAAACTACGTAGAGTTGGCCAACTGTGTTTGCATGGGTCGCTGTTGAATCGTGACCTGATGCGGTAGATCACCAGATCCGCTACATCCCGCTCGACTTCTCTTACCTCTTTGCAACCAGTTTCCAGCCCTTCTGCCGCGTCAGTGAACAGCAGGCTGTCATCAACTTCAGTTTCAAGGAAAAAGATATGTCGAATCGTCAAACCGGCACCGTCAAGTGGTTCAACGACGAGAAAGGTTTTGGTTTCATCACCCCGGAAAGCGGCCCGGATCTGTTCGTTCACTTCCGCGCCATCGAAGGCTCGGGCTTCCGTAGCCTGAAAGAAGGCCAGAAGGTCACCTTCGAAGCCGTACAAGGCCAGAAAGGCATGCAGGCTGACAAGGTTCAAGTAGTCAACTGATTACCTGAGCGTCGCCGAAGGCCCCTGATGGAATCATCAGGGGCTTTTTTGTGCCTGCGAATCGGCTGTTAGAATGGCGCGCCCTCCACACGCCAAGAGCCCGCAATGCCGAAACATCAGCTGCGCCCCCAGGGCGATTTCCCCGCCGCCGGGCTTATTCGCCGCTTCGCCGCGATCTTCTACGACTTCCTCCTCTGCGTCGCCCTGCTGATGGTGGTCACCCTGATCTACCAGCAGGTAGTGCTGCGCCTGATCTACGGCGGCGAACGTCTGCGTCAACTGGCCGACCAGGGCGCCCTGTCGGGCGATCCGCTGCTTTCCACGCTGCTGGTCTTCGCGCTGTTCGGCTTCTTCGCCAAGTTCTGGACCCACAACGGCCAGACCCTCGGCATGCAGGTCTGGGGCATCCGCGTACAGAACAGGGACGGCTCGGCCATCAGCCTGTGGCAGGCGCTGCTGCGGTTCGTAATCGCCATCGGTTCCTGGCTGGCGCTGGGCCTTGGTTTCTTCTGGTGCCTCAGGGACAAGCAGAAGCGCACCTGGCACGACATTTACTCGGAAAGCGAGGTGGTCCGTATCCCCAAGGATGCCCACAAGAAATAACCCATGAAAAAGCCGGCGAAAGCCTGATGCTGTTCAGTCACGCAGCGCCAACTGCGGTGTAGCTGTTGTTGTAGGAGCGAGCTTGCTCGCGAAGCTTTCCCATTCGCCAGCAAGCTGGCTCCTACAGCGTTCCCCGCTGCAGAAAGCAGCAACGCCGCTTACCCGGAGGGATAAGCGGCGTTCTTATGTGTACAGCATTACGGCGAAAGCCGGCTTTTTCTTGCGTCGATGGGGAATCAGCCCGCGCGCCTCAGCAACCAGAGGCCAGCCAGGGCACAGACGCCCGCCGGCACCAGCACCGCGAACAGCGGCGAGAAGCCGAACACCAGGCTGGACGGTCCGAGCAGGTCCTGACTGATGCGCACCACGAAGCCGATCACCACGCCGGTGAACACCCGCTGCCCCAGGGTCACCGAGCGCAGCGGACCGAAGATGAACGAAATCGCCATCAGCACGAGGGCCCCGGTGACCAACGGCTGCAGGACCTTGGTCCAGAACGCCAGCCAGTAACGGCCGTTGTTCAGCCCCTGTTCCGCCAGATAGTGGGTGTAGCGCCAGAGGCCGGTGATCGACAGCGCCTCGGGCTCCATGACCACGGTGCCGAGCAGCTCCGGCTTGAGTTCGACATCCCAGCGTTCGCTGACGTTGTTGACCACTTCGGTGTGATCGCCACGGAAATGGGTCGTGGTCACATCCTCCAGCTGCCAGTACTCGCCCTGATACAGCGCACGCCTGGCGAAGCTGGCCGATTGCATGTGACGCTCGCCATCGAAGCGATAGCGTGTCACGCCGTAGAGCACGCCGTTTGGCTGCACGGCGTTGATATGGACGAACTCTTCGCCCTGGCGATGCCAGAGACCGCGCTTGGAGCTCTGCGCATCCCCGCCACCCTGGGCCAGGGAGCGATTGGCCTGGGCCAGGTTTTCACTCCAGGGGGCGACATACTCGCCAATCAGCACGCCAGCCAGCATCAGCACCAGCATGGGCTTCATCACCGCCCAGACGATGCGACCAATGGACACGCCGGCGGCACGCATCACCGTCAGCTCGCTGCTGCTGGCCAGCGCACCGAGACCGATCAGGCTGCCGATCAGGGCCGCCATGGGCAGCATGTCGTAGACACGGCGCGGCAGGGTGAGGAAAACGTACCAGGCGGCGGCCATCACGCCGTAATCGCCCCCCACATCGCCCAGTTCGTCGATGAAGGCGAACAGCGCAGCGAGGCTGACTATGATCCCCAGCACCGCGAGGATGCCGAAGAAAACGCTGGTGCCGATGTAACGATCCAACCTAACCATGGGCCACCTCACGGGCATCACGACGAGCCGCCCACTTCAGGCGCAGAGGCTCCCAGTACAACATCAAGAGGCCGACGGCGAAGAACAGGCCATGCACCCACCACAGGCCAAGCGCCATGGGAATGCGTGCCTTGTCCAGCTGGCCACGCGCGGCGATCAGCAGGGCCAGGTAGGCCATATAAAGCAGGATCGCCGGCAGCAGCTTGAGGAAGCGGCCCTGGCGCGGATTGACCCTGGACAGCGGCACCGCCAGCAGCGTGACCACGAACACCAGCAGCGGAATGGACAGGCGCCACTGCAGCTCGGCCTGATAGCGCGGGTCCTTGCTGCCGATCAGTTCGGAGGTGGGCACCGCCTCGCGCTCGCCGATCTCGGAGCTGATCTCCGGCTTGGGCAGCAGCACGCCGTAGGTTTCGTACTGAATGATGCGGTAGTCCGCCTTGCCGGGATTGCCGTCGTAGCGGTAGCCGTTCTTGAGGATCAGGTAGCGGCTGCCGTCCGGCTGGATCTCCTGGTGGCCCTTCTCCGCCACCAGCACACCAATGCCACGGTCCTTGCCATCCTGCCGCGAAATGCGCTTCTCCGAGATGAATACGCCGCCCAGCTCGCCGCGATCACTGGACAGGGTTTCGGTATAGGTCACCCGGCCACCACCCTTGAGGGCCTGGAAGCGTCCGGGAACCAGGGTATCCAGTTCGGTCAGGGCATCCTGCTCATTGAGGATGCGCGCCACCTGGGATACACCCTGGGGCGCCAGGCCCAGGCTCAGCCAGGCCACGAGCAGCGCGACCAGCAGGGCCGGCGCCAGGCTGTAGGCCATCAGGCGCTGCTGGCTCATGCCCGTGGCGCTCAGGACGGTCATTTCGCTTTCGAGGTAGAGCCGGCCATAGGCCAGCAGGAAACCGAGGAACAACCCGAGGGGCAGGATCAGTTGGAGGAAGCCGGGAATCCGGAAGCCCATGATCAGGAACAGCACACTGGGGTCCAGGGCTCCCTGTGCGGCCTGCGCCAGATACTTGATGAAACGGCCGCTCATGATGATCACCAGCAGCACGGCACTGACCGCGCTCAGGGTAACCAGGACCTCGCGGGAGAGATAACGGAAGACAATCAAAACCAGACACTCCAGGGTTGTCAGGCTCGGGCGGCTACGCTCAAACTAGCCGCTTTATGGCCAGCCCGCCGTTCTGACGGGCCACTGAAAAAATAGCCGGCATTATCCTGCAATCCCGGCTCTTTGTCTTGGGGACACATGTCATGGAATTCCTAGTCAAAAGCGCCCGTCTGGAAACCCTGAAAACCGCCACGCTGGTCGTCGCCGTCGGCGAAGGACGCAAGCTCGGCGCAGCCGCTCAGGCCGTGGACGCTGCAGCTGGCGGTGCCATCAGCACCCTGCTCAAGCGCGGCGACCTGGCCGGCAAGGTGGGCCAGACCCTGCTCCTGCACAGCCTCCCCAACCTCAAGGCCGAACGCGTGCTGCTGGTGGGCAGTGGCAAGGAGCGCGAGCTCTCTGACCGCCAATTCCGCAAAATGATCGCCGCAGCCAACGGCGTACTGAAAGGCCTCGGCGGCAGCGATGCGACCCTGTCCCTGTCCGAGCTCGCTGTGAAAGGCCGCGATGCCTATGGCAAGGCTCGCCTGATGGTGGAAACCCTGGCCGACGGAGCCTACGTCTTCGACCGCTTCAAGAGCCAGAAGGCCGATCCCAAGGCCCTCAAGAAAGTCACCCTGCTGGTGGAGAAGGCCGACCAGGCCGAGGTCGAACGTGGCAGCCTGCATGCCCAGGCCATCGCCAACGGCATGGCCTTCACCCGCGACCTCGGCAACCTGCCGCCGAACCTCTGCCACCCGAGCTTTATCGCCGAACAAGCCAAGGCCCTGGCCAAGGCGCACAAGAACCTCAAGGTAGAGGTGCTGGACGAGAAGAAACTCAAGGAACTGGGCGCCGGCGCCTTCCTCGCCGTGGCCCAGGGCAGCGCCCAGCCGCCGCGGATGATCGTGCTCAACTACCAGGGCGGCAAGAAGGACGACAAGCCCTTCGCCCTGGTCGGCAAAGGCATCACCTTCGACACCGGCGGCATCAGCATCAAGCCGGCTGCCGGCATGGACGAGATGAAGTACGACATGTGCGGCGCCGCCAGCGTGCTCGGCACCTTCCGCGCCGTGCTCGAGCTGCAGCTGCCGATCAACCTGGTGGGCCTGCTGGCCTGTGCCGAGAACATGCCCAGCGGCGGCGCCACCCGCCCGGGCGACATCGTCACCAGCATGAGCGGCCAGACCGTCGAGATCCTCAACACCGACGCCGAAGGCCGCCTGGTGCTGTGCGACACCCTGACCTACGCCGAGCGCTTCAAGCCCCAGGCCGTGATCGACATCGCCACCCTCACCGGCGCCTGCATCGTCGCCCTGGGCAGCAATACCTCGGGCCTGATGGGCAACAACGACGCGCTGGTGAAGCAGATCCTCAAGGCCGGCGAATACGCCGACGACCGTGCCTGGCAGCTGCCGCTGTTCGACGAATACCAAGAGCAGCTGGACAGCCCCTTCGCCGACATCGCCAACATTGGCGGTCCGAAGGCCGGCACCATCACCGCTGGCTGCTTCCTGTCGCGCTTCGCCAAGAAGTACCACTGGGCGCACCTGGACATCGCCGGCACCGCCTGGGTCAGCGGTGGCAAGGACAAGGGCGCCACGGGTCGTCCGGTGCCGCTGCTCACCCAGTACCTGCTGGACCGCATCAAGTGAGGATAGAGTTCTACGTACTCTCCTCGGCCAACCCGGCGGACCGCCTGCGCGCGGCCTGCCAGTTGGCCGCCAAGGGCTGGCGGCATGGGCTGCCGGTCCTCCTGCGCTGCACCGATACCGCCCAGCGTGATGAGCTGGACGAACTGCTCTGGCGCTTCCGCGCCGAAAGCTTCATCCCCCACTGCCTTATCGACGACGACGCCACGGCCCCGGTGGTGCTGGCCCTGGACGAGGCACCGGCCACCCAGCAGGGCCTGCTGATCAACCTCGCCCCGACCATTTCCCCCCACGTCGACCGTTTCAGCCGGGTCATCGAGATCGTCAACCAGGAACCTACCCTGCTTGCCGCCTGCCGGGAGAATTTCCGCAGCTACCGCCAGCGGGGCTATGATCCGAAACGAGTCGAACTCTAGCCGTAGCCGTACCATGGATACCCCCAAGCCTCCCCCCAAGCCGGCACACTTGCTGGACGACCTCGAGTCCATCCGGGCCCTGCTCGATAACGAGCCCGGCGGCGCCGAGCCTCCCCTGCTCACCGACACCCTGGATGCCGACGGCATTCCACTGCTGTCCGAGATCGTCGAGCCCGCGCCGGTGCCTCCGGCTAGCGAGACGCCACCAGCCCAGCAGCCCCTGTTCCAGGCCGCCCCGGTCGCTCCGACGGCAACCCTGACGCAGCCAGCCGAAGCCGCACCGGTGCCCGCAGCCACCCAGCCGCTGGCGAACGCCATCCGCCAGCGCATAACACCTGCCGGCAACCCGGAGCTGATGCAGCTGGACAATGAGCTGCGCGCCGCCGCGCAGTTGATCCTGCAGGATGTGATCGACGATTTCGTGCCGCAGATCGAAGCCGAATTCAAGCGCCGCCTCGAAGCCCGGCTGACGCGCCTGCTGCCGCCACGCCGCCAGTGATCCAACGCGCCCGGCACCTCCGGGCACGTCCGCAACGCACCAATTCTTTCGCCGCCCCGTTGCCGCTATACTCCCCCGTTTTCCCGTTCAGTTGCCTCTAGGGTCCCCGCCGAACCATGGACAAGACCTACCAGCCCCACGCCATCGAAACTTCCTGGTACCAGACCTGGGAGAAGAACAACTACTTCGCCCCGCAAGGTTCCGGCGAGCCCTACACCATCATGATCCCGCCGCCGAACGTGACCGGCAGCCTGCACATGGGTCATGGCTTCAACAACGCCATCATGGATGCCCTGATCCGCTTCCGCCGCATGCAGGGTCGCAACACCCTGTGGCAGCCGGGCACCGACCACGCCGGTATCGCCACCCAGATGGTGGTGGAGCGCCAGCTGGCCGCCCAGGGCATCAGCCGCCATGACCTCGGCCGCGAGAAATTCCTCGAGAAGGTCTGGGAGTGGAAGGAACAGTCCGGCGGCACCATCACCCGCCAGATCCGCCGCCTGGGCTCCTCCGTGGACTGGACGCGCGAGCGCTTCACCATGGATGAGGGCCTGTCCGACGCGGTGAAGGAAGCCTTCGTGCGCCTGCACGAAGACGGCCTGATCTACCGCGGCAAGCGCCTGGTCAACTGGGACACCAAGTTCCACACCGCCATCTCCGACCTCGAAGTGGAGAACCACGACGAGAAGGGCAGCCTGTGGAACCTGCGCTACCCGCTGGCCGACGGCCACAAGACCGCCGACGGCAAGGACTACCTGATCGTCGCCACCACCCGTCCGGAAACCATGCTCGGCGACAGCGCCGTTGCCGTGCACCCGGAAGACGAGCGCTACAAGAACCTGATCGGCACCTTCGTCGAGCTGCCCCTGGTGGGCCGCCGCATCCCGATCGTCGCGGACGAGTACTGCGACCCCGAGTTCGGCACCGGCTGCGTGAAGATCACCCCGGCCCACGACTTCAACGACTATGAAGTCGGCAAGCGCCACAACCTGCCGCTGATCAACATCTTCGACAAGAACGCCGCCGTGCTGGCCCAGGCCCAGGTGTTCAACCTCGACGGCAGCGTCAATCACGAGCTGGACGGCAGCCTGCCCGCGCAATTCGCCGGCCTCGACCGTTTCGAGGCGCGCAAGCAGATCGTCGCCGCCTTCGAGCAGCTCGGCCTGCTGGAGAAGATCGAAGACCACGCGCTGAAAGTGCCCAAGGGCGACCGCTCCGGCACTGTCATCGAGCCCTGGCTGACCGACCAGTGGTACGTCTCCACCAAGCCGCTGGCCGAACCGGCCATCGCCGCCGTGGAAGACGGCCGCATCCAGTTCGTGCCCAAGCAGTACGAAAACATGTACTTCTCCTGGATGCGCGACATCCAGGACTGGTGCATCAGCCGCCAGCTGTGGTGGGGCCACCGCATCCCGGCCTGGTACGACGAAGAAGGCAATGTCTACGTCGGCCGCAACGAAGCCGAAGTCCGCGCCAAGCACAACCTGGGCGAGCGCCCCCTGACCCAGGACGAAGACGTGCTCGACACCTGGTTCAGCTCGGGCCTGTGGACCTTCTCCACCCTGGGCTGGCCGGAACAGACCGAGTTCCTCAAAACCTTCCACCCCACCGACGTGCTGGTCACCGGCTTTGACATCATCTTCTTCTGGGTTGCGCGCATGATCATGCTGACCATGCACCTGGTGAAGAACGAGGACGGCAGCGCCCAGGTTCCGTTCAAGACCGTCTACGTCCATGGCCTGGTGCGCGACTCCCAGGGCCACAAGATGTCCAAGTCCAAGGGCAACGTGCTCGACCCGCTGGACATCGTCGACGGTATCGACCTGGACACCCTGCTGGAAAAACGCACCAGCGGCATGATGCAGCCGAAGCTCGCCGAGAAGATCGCCAAGCAGACCCGGGCGGAATTCCCCGAAGGTATCAACAGCTACGGCACCGACGCCCTGCGCTTCACCTTCCTGTCGCTGGCCTCCACCGGCCGCGACGTGAAGTTCGACATGGGCCGCGTCGAAGGCTACCGCAACTTCTGCAACAAGCTGTGGAACGCCGCCAACTTCGTCATCGAGAACACCGATGGCCGGGACACCGGCGTCAACGACGAGCCGGTCGAGCTGTCCTCCGTGGACCGCTGGATCATCTCCGCCCTGCAACGCACCGAGGCCGAAGTAACCCGCCACCTTGACGGTTTCCGCTTCGACCTGGCCGCCCAGACCCTCTACGAGTTCATCTGGGACCAGTACTGCGCCTGGTACCTGGAGCTGGTCAAGCCGGTGCTGTGGGACGAGAACGCCTCCATCGAGCGCCAGCGCGGCACCCGCCGCACCCTGGTCCGCGTGCTGGAAACGGCCCTGCGCCTGGCTCACCCCTTCATGCCCTTCATCACCGAAGAAATCTGGCAGCGCATCAAGGGCCAGGCCGGCAAGAGCGGCGACACCCTGATGCTGCAAGCCTGGCCGGTGGCCAACGAGAGCCGCATTGACGCCGCTGCCGAAGGCGACATCGAATGGGTCAAGGCGCTGATGCTCGGCGTGCGGCAGATCCGTGGCGAGATGAACATCTCCATGGCCAAGCGCATCGACCTGCTGCTGGCCAACGCCAATGACGAAGACCGTCGCCGCCTGGCCGACAACGAGCCGCTGCTGAAGAAGCTGGCCAAGCTGGAGAGCATCCGCGTGCTGGCCGCGGGCGAAGAAGCGCCGATGTCCGCCACCGCCCTGGTGGGCGAGATGCAGGTCCTGGTACCGATGGCCGGCCTGATCGACAAGGACGCCGAACTCGCCCGCCTGGACAAGGAAATCCAGCGCCTGGAAGGCGAAGTGAAACGTGTCGGCGGCAAGCTGGGCAACGAAGGCTTCGTCGCCAAGGCGCCCGCCGAGGTGATCGAGAAGGAACGCGCCAAGCTGGCCGAGGCCGAACAGGCCCTGGCCAACCTGACCGAACAGCGCGCGCGCATCGCCAGCCTGTAACCCCCGACGAGGCCCGCAATTGCGGGCCTCGTTCCATCTGCTGAAGGACATCCATGGAAACCAGCAAGACCAAGACCAGCTTCTACCGCCGCCTCTACGTCGCCTGGCTGATCGACAGCGGCACCGCCACCAGCGTCCCGGCCATCATGGAAGCCACCGGCATGCCTCGCCGTACCGCGCAGGACACGCTGCTGGCCCTGGGCGAACTGGACATCGACTGCCAGTTCCAGCAGGAGGCCGGCGAGCGCAACAACGCCGGGCACTACGAGATCCGTGACTGGGGCGCCATCGACAAGCGCTGGATCGCCGCTAACCTGCAACAGATCAAGGCCGTTCTGAACTACCCCTGACAGACTGCCGCTCCCCGCCAAGGAACCTCCGGGAGTACTGCTTGAACCACGAATTGATCCTGGTGCTGGCCCTGCTGCTCGCCGCCATCACCCTGTTCGTTCTCAACAAGCCACGCATGGACGTGGTTGCCCTGCTGGTCATCGTCGCCCTGCCGCTGACCGGCGTCCTCGATATTAGCCATACCCTGGCCGGATTCAGCGACCCCAGCGTGGTGCTGATCGCGGCTCTTTTCGTCATCGGTGACGGCCTGGTCCGAACCGGCATCGCCTACCGCCTCGGCGACTGGCTGGTGGCGCGCGCCGGCAGCAGCGAAACGCGCCTGCTGGTGCTGCTGATGCTGGCCGCCGCCGGCCTCGGCTCGGTGATGAGCTCCACGGGCGTGGTGGCCATTTTCATTCCCGTCGCCCTGGGCGTCGCCGCGCGGCTGAAGATCCCCCCTGCGCGGCTGATGATGCCGCTGGCCTTCGCCGGCCTGATCAGCGGCATGCTCACCCTGGTCGCCACCGCCCCCAACCTGGTGGTGCACAGCGAACTACGCCGCGCCGGCCTGGACGGTTTCGGCTTCTTCAGCCTGACCCCGGTGGGGCTTGCGGTTCTGGCGCTGGGCATCGTCTACATGCTGTTGACCCGGCACTGGCTCACGCCCCGGGGCGCGGACGAGGCCGCTGCCGCGCCGCGCCTGACCCTGTCCGACCTGGCCTCGGCCTACGCGCTCAACGAACGCGAGCGGCGCCTCAGGGTGCGCGCCGACTCGCCCCTGGTGCGCCAGTCCCTCAACGAACTGGAGCTGCGCAAGCAGTACGGTATCAACGTGATCGCCGTCGAGCGCCAGCGCCGTTTCCGTACCCTGCTGCTGATGGCCACCGGCAATACCCTGCTGGAGCCCGGTGACGTGCTCCTGGTAGATCTCGCCAGCCCCGCCATTGGCCTGATCGGCGCCTATCAGGAGCTGGGCCTGGAACCCCTGCCGCTCTCCTCCTCCTACTACAGCCTGCACGCCCACCAACTGGGGCTGGCCGAAGTGGCGCTGCCGCCGGAATCGAAGCTGCCGGGCAAGACCATCCAGGAACTGGGCTTCCGCTCCCGCCACAAGCTCAATGTGGTGGGTCTGCGTCGCCACGGACAGGCGCTGGACGGCGTGCTGGTGGACGAAAAGCTGAAGGCCTCCGACATGCTGCTGGTAGCCGGCGAATGGAAGGCCATCCACCAGTTGCAGGGCCAGAGCCGCGACTTCCTCGTGCTGAGCCTGCCCGCCGAGGTGGACGAGGTAGCGCCCACCGCGCGCAAGGCGCCCTACGCGCTGCTCAGCCTGGCGGTGATGATCTTCCTGATGGTCAGCGGCCTGGTGCCCAACGTGATGGCCGCGCTGATCGGCTGCCTGCTGATGGGCGCCTTCCGCTGCATCGACCTGGACAGCGCCTATCGCGCCATCCACTGGCCGACCCTGATCCTCATCGTCGGCATGCTGCCCTTCGCCCAGGCCCTGCAACAGACCGGCGGCATCGACCTGGCGGTGAAGGGGCTGGTGGCGGTGCTGGGCAACGCAGGCCCCTACGCCATGCTCGCCTGTCTGTTCACCGTCACGGCACTGATCGGCCTGTTCATTTCCAATACCGCCACTGCCGTGCTCATGGCCCCGGTTGCCGTCGCTACCGCCCAGCAACTGGGGATGTCGCCCTACCCCTTCGCGATGATCGTCGCCCTGGCGGCCTCGGCGGCTTTCATGACGCCCATCTCCTCCCCCGTGAACACCCTGGTGCTGGGCCCCGGCCAGTACCGCTTCGGGGACTTCGTGAAGGTCGGTGTGCCCTTCACCATCCTGGTGATGATCGTCAGCGTGCTGCTGGTGCCGCTGGTGTTCCCGCTCTGACCATCCGCAAGGCAACCGCAGGTTGGGCTGAGGTACGAAGCCCAACACCTCGGAGCCGGGACCCGCTCGTTGGGCCTCGCCGGGCTCGGACCAACCTACAGGCACACCGCAGTGCCCACTGGAGGCCTCGGCTGTGGGAAAATGCCGCGTTTTCCTGCCGACGCCACCAGCATGCCGCAACCACCCAAGAGCCCCCGTCCCGCTCCCGCCAAGCCGCCCGCCGCCAAGGGCCAGTTGCACCCGCGCAACCGCCACCAGGGCCGCTACGACTTTCCCCGCCTGATCCAGCGCAGCCCGGAGCTGGCACGCTTCGTCATCACCAACCCCTACGGCAAGGAGAGCATCGACTTCGCCGACCCGGAGGCGGTCAAGGTTTTCAACCGGGCCCTGCTGCGGCAGTTTTACAGTATCCGCCACTGGGACATCCCTGCCGGCTACCTCTGCCCGCCCATTCCCGGACGCGCCGACTACCTGCACGGCCTGGCCGACCTAATGGCCGAGGGCAACGGCGGGCAGATTCCCCGTGGCAAGGGCATCCAGGCGCTGGATATCGGCGTTGGCGCCAACTGCATCTACCCGCTGATCGGCCACGCCGAGTACGGCTGGCACTTCACCGGCGCCGATATTGACGGCACGGCCCTGGGTTCGGCCCGCGCCATCGTCCAGTCCAACCAGTTGGACAGTGCCATCGCGTTGCGCCAGCAGCTCCAACCGAAAAACATCTTCAAGGGCCTGATCGCACCGGGCGAGCGCTTCGATATCAGCCTCTGCAACCCGCCCTTCCATAGCTCGCTGGAAGAGGCCACCCGCGGCAGCCAGCGCAAATGGAAGAACCTCGGCAAGCTCGACCCCAAGCGCAAGCTGCCGGTGCTGAACTTCGGCGGCCAGGGCGCTGAACTCTGGTGCGAGGGCGGCGAAGCCGGTTTCCTTCAACGAATGGTCGACGAGAGCGTGCAGTTCAAGGACCAGGTGCTGTGGTTCAGCAGCCTGGTGTCCAAGGGCGCCAACCTGCCCGGCATGCAGGCCCGCCTGCAGCGCAGCGACGCCGTGGACATCCGCGTGGTGGAAATGGCCCAGGGCCAGAAGCAGAGCCGCTTCGTCGCCTGGACCTTCCTCGATGCCGCGCAGCGCGAGGCCTGGCGCAAGGAGCGCTGGGCATAACGACTCCTACAACGCGGGCACATGTCGCGGCTCTTCCTGTGGGGGCGAATTCATTCGCGAATAAATTCGCTCCTACATTGACCGACTGACCTACGCGCCCACCGCGAAGCAGGCATCCAACCGGCTGTAGCCCATGCCGACGCCCTTGTGCACCTTGAGCTGCACCGGGATACGCTCCTTCATCGCTTCCACATGGCTGATCACGCCGATCATCTTGCCGCTGGCGTTCAGGGCATCCAGGGCGTCGAGGGCGACCTCCAGGGTCTCTCCATCCAGGGTGCCGAAGCCTTCGTCGAGGAACAGCGAATCGATGCTGGTCTTGTGGCTGACCAGATCGGATAGCGCCAGGGCCAGTGCCAGGCTGACCAGGAAGCTCTCGCCGCCGGACAGTGTCTTGCAGTCGCGGACGACGTCGGCCTGCCAGGTGTCCACCACTTCCAGTTCCAGTTCGCCACCCTGGCGCCGCGCCAGCTGGTAGCGGCCATGCAGGCGCTGCAATTGCAGGTTGGCCAGGTGCACCAGGTGGTCCAGGGTCAGGCCCTGGGCGAACTTGCGGTACTTGGCGCCGTCGGCAGAGCCCACCAGGCCGTTGAAACGCTGCCAGAGGTCGTACTCGGCTTCCTGTCGCCCGATCTCGGCGAACAGGGCCTGCTGGCTCTGCCGGCGCTGCTCGTCGCCACTGAGCTGGGCACGGATTTCCCCCTGGCGCTGGCTCAACCCGCGCATCCGTTCGGCCAGGGCCTGCCATTCAGCCTCCAGCCGTTCGCAGTCCAGCTCGCTCTGCGGCGCAGCCTGCAAGCGCTCTGCCTGGGCACGCGCATCGGCCAACAGGGCCTCGGCATCCCCCAGCTCGCGATTCAGGCGCTGATGCAATGCCAGCAAGGCGTCGCGCTCGGTATCGTCCAGCAATGCGGCCAGGAAGGCCGCCTCGTCGGCAAAGGGGCTGCTCGCCAGGCCCTGGCGCCAGGCATCCAGTTGCAAGTGCAGCTGGTGCCGGGATTCCTGGACCCGCTGATCCTGGCTGCGCTCGCTGCCCTTGAGCTGGTTGAGCCGCTGCTGCGCCGCCTCCAGCTCGCCCTCCACAGCGGCAAGCGCCGCCTGGGGATCGTCAACCGGCGCCAGGGGCGTCTGCCCGGTGTGGCCGGACGCCTGCCAGCGCCCCTGCCACAGGCGCGCCTGTTCGCGAGCGGTTTCCAGTGCGTGCTGCTGGTCACGCAGCTGGCCGTCCAGTCGCTGGCTCACCGCCTGGTCCATCTGCCACTGCTGCCATTCGGCCTCGCGCTCGGCCAGCCAGGCATCTCCGGCCTCCGGCAGGCTGTAGCCCAGGGGCGCCAGGCCAGCGGCCAGCTGTTCTCGAGCCTCGCGCTGCTGGGCGTCCAGCTGTTCCAGGCGCTGGCGGGTGGCTTGCTCCTGCTGGTGCAGGCCCTGTTGTTCCTTTTCCAGCAATGCAAGCTGGCTGGTGCAGTCATGCAACGCCTTGCCGCGCTGCTGGCGCAGATCACGGGCCGCAGCCAGCGCGGACTTGAGCGCGTCCAGTCGGGACAGACGGTCCTGCAGCGCCTGCAGCCGTTCGGCATGGCCCAGCAGCTCGGCCTGCAAGGCGGCCAGGTCGGGTAGTTGCAGTTGCAGCGCCTGGCACAGTTCGCGCCAGCGCTCGACAACTTCGCGCTGCTCTGCCTCGCCGCCTTGCAGCGTCTCGTTGAGCTGGGCCACCTGGGCATCCAGAGCGGCCAGGCGGCTGCTCAGGGTTTCGCCCTGCTGGCGCACCTCGTCCTGGGCGGCCTTGCAGTCCTGCAGGCCCTGCTGGGTGGCCGACAGGTTGAGCGCCTGGTATTCGGCGATGGCCGGGTGTTCGTGGGAGCCGCACAGTGGACAGGCTTCGCCGGGTTGCAGGGCCGCGCGATAGGCCTCCAGCTGCTGGATGCGCTGTTCCTGTTCGAGGAGCTTTTCCTTGTCGGCAATCTGCTGCTTGAGCTCGGCGAAGCGACGACGCAGGCCATCGCGCTGTTCGCTCAAGGCCTTCTGCTCATCCTGCAAGGGCAGCAATTGCTCGCGCGCCCGCGACTGCCGCTCAGCCAGTTGCCGGCGCTGCTGGGAAAGCTGTTCCAGGTGCTCCAGCTGGCGGCCACGTTCCAGCAATTGCTGCCACTGGTTGCGCAGGGCAGCATCGTCCTGACCATCCAGCAGCGCGTCGAGCCGGCCCTGGGCTTCGGCCTCCGCCTGCTGAGCCTGCGCCTGCTCAGTGCGGGCGTTTTCCAATGCGCTACGAGCCAGTTCGAGGCGAGCCGTCAGTTCACTGGCCTGGCGAGTCAGGCCAGACTGCGCAGTGCGCTGCTCGGCCAGCTCCGCCTCGCGCCGGGCCAGGACGCCGAATTCCGCCTTCCAGGCCCCCAGATACTCGCCCAGGCGGGCCCGCTGAGGTTGCTCGGCCAGACGCCTCTCCAGGGCTTCTCGCTCGTCCTGGAGGCTTTCTAGGGCATGCTGCCGAGTCTGCACCCATTGCGCGCCCAGCTGCGCCCCCTGCCAGAGCTGGTCGAGGATGCGTTCGGCCAGCCCCTGCAGGTCGTGGCGGGTGACCCGCAGCTCGCTTTCATGCTGGTTCAGCTGCTGCTGCGCCCGCTGCCAGTCGCGGTGCAGCGGCAACAGCCTGCTGGCCGGCTCGCTGGCGGCAAGACGCGCCAATTGCGGCTGCGCCTGCTCCAGAGCCGCGCGGGCCGCAACACCCTGCTGCAAGGCCGCCTGCTGGCGGGCCAGCGCCTTGTCCAGCTCGTCGCGCCATTGTCGCTGGCGCTGCAGGACTGTCTGTTGGACCTGCAGCTTCTGTTCTTCCGCCGCGAGGGTTGTGGACTCCTGCTGCAAGGCCGCGCGCGCCTCTTCGCTGAGCAATTCCACGCCTTCGGCGCGGGCGCGCAATTGATCCAGCCCGGCCTTCACTTCACGGGTCCGTTCGAACACCCGCTGGGAAATTCGCCCGTAGATTTCGGTGCCGGTCAGTTCTTCGAGCAGTTCCGCGCGCTGGTTGGCGCTGGCTTCGAGGAAGGCGGCGAAGCCGCCCTGGGCCAGCAGCATCGATTTGGTGAAGCGCTCGAAGTCGAGCCCGGTCAGGCTTTCGGTCAGCTTGAGCTTGTCGTTGATCTTGTCGGTGAGGATTTCGCCATCCAGCACCCGCGCCAGCTCAACCTTCGGCGGCTGCAGGCCGCCATCGGCCTTGTCGCGGGCGCGGCGCTGGCTCCAGAAGGCGCGATAGGCCACGCCCTTCACTTCGAACTCCACTTCCGCCAGGCAGTCGGCGGTGTGCCGGGTCATCAGCTCGTTGATGCTGGCCGACACCGTGCCCATTCGCGGGGTGCGGTGGTAAAGCGCGAGGCAGATGGCATCCAGCAGGGTGGTCTTGCCGGCTCCAGTGGGGCCGGTGATGGCGAACAGGCCGTTGCCGGCGAAGGGCTCGCCGGTGAAATCGATCTTCCACTCGCCCTTCAGCGAGTTGAGGTTCTTCAGGCGCAGGCTGAGGATCTTCATGCCTGTTCCTCCCGCAGCCCGGCCAGCACTTCACGGTGCAGCCCCAGCAGGTTGCGGCGCAGGGCGTCGTCCAGTTCCTCGCTCTCCAGGCGCTTGTCGAAGACCTCCTCCGGGTTCAGCTCATCGAGGGTCTCCCGCCCTTCGCGGACCAGGCCCGGCTGGGCGTTGCCACGCTCGCGGCGGATGCGCAGCACCTCCACCGGCAGGCCCTCGTACAGGGACGCCAGGCGCGCCTGCAGGTCGCTGAGGTAATCGTCGGCACTGAGCAGCACTTCCAGCCACACCGGGCGCTCCGGCGTCCCCTCGCGGGCCACCTCGGCCAGTTGCGCAGGCAGCTCCGCCAGGGCGCCACGCAGGGAATACAGGGCCTGGAAACGCGGTACCGGCAGCGCTTCCACCTTGTGCAGGCCGATGCTGTCCAGGTCCACCAGCAGCACCTCCTTCTGCTGCCGCGCTTCGTCGAAGGACAGCGGAATGGGCGAGCCGCAGTAGCGGATGTGTTCCAGGCCACCGACCTTCTGCGGCCTGTGGATATGTCCGAGAGCGATGTAGTCCGCCGCCGGGAAGGCGCTGGTGGGAAAGGCTTCCAGGGCGCCGACGTAGATCTCCCGCACCGACTCGCTGGCGCTGGCGCCCACAGTGGTCAGATGCCCGGTGGCGACGATGGGCAGGCCGCCGCCCAGCTCGGCGCGACGCTGCTCGGCCAGGGCGAACAGGCGCTGGTAGTGATCCTGGATCGCCTGCTGCAGGGACAGCTGCTTGTCCGCCGCGCTCTGCCCGGCCTGGCTTTGCAACACATCGCGCGGGCGGATGAAGGGAATCGCGCAGAGGATCGCCCCCGGCGCGCCGGAACGGTGTTTGAGCACCAGCACCTGCTCGTCGAGTTCGCCCCCTACTGACGGCACTACGCGGGTATCCAGCTGCGCCAGCAGAGTGCGGCTTTCACCGAGCATGGCCACCGAATCATGGTTGCCGCCGAGCACCACCAGGCTGGCGCCGGCCTCGCGCAGTTCGACGATGAACTGGTTGTACTGCTCGCGGGCGTAGCTGGGCGGCGCGCCGGTATCGAAGACATCGCCGGCGATCAGCACCGCGTCCACCTGGCGCTCGCGTACCTGTTCGATCAGCCAGCGGCAGAAGGCCTGGTGCTCGGCCTGGCGGGTCTTGCCCATGAAGTGCTGGCCCAGGTGCCAGTCGGAAGTGTGGAGGATGCGCATCGTGGATCACTGTGGTGGAACGGAAATGCCGGCAACCCTGTCATTTCCGTGGCTGCCTGGCAACCGCAGAGCCGCTATCCTTCCCAGCATCCGCTGCAGACAGGGACTGACATGCAACGCATCTTCCGCGACCTCAAGATCATGATCCTGGCCAACCTCTGGTTGATCCCGGTAATGGCGGCGCTGGTGGGCGCCCTCTTCTATTTCGTCGCCCCGCCGCCGCCCATGCACGCGCGGCTGGCCACCGGCGGCCCCTCGGGCGGTTACAACGCCTTCGGCCAGAAACTCAAGGAAGAACTGGCAAGGCAGGGGTTCGAGCTGGAACTGGTGCGCAGCCGCGGCTCGCTGGACAACCTGGCCAAGCTGCAGCGCGGCGAAGTGGAAATCGCCCTGGTGCAGAGCGGCCAGGAACTGACCCTGAGTGCGAAGGAGCGCGAACACCTGCACGGCCTCGGCGTGATGTACCAGGAGCCGCTCTGGCTGTTCAAACGCAAGGGGCTGGAGATCGACCGCATGGCCGACCTGCTGCAATTGCGGGTCGCCATCGGCGCCGCGAACAGCGGCACCCGCTCGGTCAGCGACGCGATCCTCGCCGCCAACCAGATCAGCCCCGAGCGCTACCCGCCGCAGTGGCAGGCCATCAGCGGCAGCCCCGCGGCCAGCGCCCTGCTGGCCAGCGAACTGGACGCCGGCTTTTTCCTCGGCCCGGCGGAAAGCGCCGTGGTAAAGCGCCTGGCGGCCAGCCCCGAGCTAGATCTGGTCAGCCTGCGCCGCAGCGCCGCCTACCGCGCGCGCCTGCCCCACCTGACCAAGCTGGAGGTCGGCGAAGGCCTGCTCAACCTGGCCAGCAACAGCCCCTCGCGGGACATTCGCACCCTGGCGCCGGTGGCCACCCTGGTGGCCAACGACGAATTCCACCCCTCACTCACCCCGCTGATTCTCGAAGCGGCGCGCGAGGTGATGAAGAACGGCACCCTGCTCGACCCGCCCGGCACCTACCCCAGCCCCAAGCCGCAGACGCTCTCCAGCCTGAGGGAAGCCGATTACTACTACGAGAAGGGCCTGCCGATCCTGCAGCGCTACCTGCCGTTCCGCATCGCTTCCCTGGCTGACCGCTACATCATCCTGCTGATCCCGCTGATCGTGATCATGATCCCGCTGTCCAAGGCCGTCGGCCCGATCTACCGCTGGCGCATCCGTGCGCGCATCTACCGCTGGTACAAGTACCTGCGCGAGATCGACCGCAAGCTGGACAAGGGCACGCCGCCGGAAGAGCTCGCCAGCGAGATCGAGCATTTGGAGAAACTGGAGCAGCGCCTGGCCAAGGTGGAGGTGCCGCTGTCCTACTCCAACGAGCTGTACGACCTGCATCTGCACCTGCGCCATCTGATCGAACGGCTGCAGGCGGTGCAGAGACGGCAGGCAGCCGGGGAACAGGTCGGGTAAACTGGCGAACTTTTTCCACCCGGCGCGTCATCGCGCCGGCTGTGCCCCCGAGAGCGAAGATCCATGCCCATCCGCCACTGCATCGTTCACTTCATCGACAAGAAGCCCGACGGCAGCGCCGCCGTGCTGCATGCCCGGGATAGCGAACTGGGCGAGTCCCAGGCCATGGAAAACCTCCTGGCCGACCTCAATGAGAGCTACAACGCCAAACAGGGCAAGGCCTGGGGATTCTTCCATGATGAATCCGGCGCCTACCCCTTCAGCGGCTGGCTGAAGGAATACCAGGACGGCGCCCGCGACTTCACCGCCTTCAGCCGCCAGGCCGTGGAGCACCTGCAGAAGCTGATGGAGGAGTCCAACCTCTCCACCGGCGGCCACGTGCTCTTCGCCCACTACCAGCAAGGCATGACCGACTACCTGGCCATCGCCCTGCTCCACCACAGCGAAGGCGTGGCGGTGACCGACGCCCTGGAAGTGACGCCGGCCAAGCACCTGGACCTGGGCCAGCTGCACCTGGCGGCCCGCATCAACCTGTCCGAGTGGCAGAACAACCAGCAGTCGAAGCAGTACATCTCGTTCATCAAGGGCAAGAACGGCAAGAAGGTGTCGGACTACTTCCGCGACTTCATCGGCTGCCAGGAAGGCATCGACCCGCCGAGCGAAACCCGCACCCTGCTCAAGGCCTTCAGCGACTTCGTCGAAAGCGAGGACCTGGCCGAGGAACAGGCCCGCGAGAAGACCAGGACCCTGGTGGACTACGCCACCACCCAGGCCAAGCTGGGCGAGCCGATCACCCTCGACGAACTGTCCGGCCTGATCGACGAAGACCGCCCACGCGCCTTCTATGAGCACATCCGCAACAAGGACTACGGCCTGTCCCCGGAGATTCCGCCGGACAAGCGCACCCTCAACCAGTTCCAGCGTTTCACCGGCCGCGCCGAAGGCCTGTCGATCAGCTTCGAAGCGCACCTGCTGGGCTCGAAGATCGAGTACGACGAAGGCCGCGACATGCTGATAATCCGCCAGCTGCCGACCCAGCTGAAGGATCAGCTGAAGCGCCGCAAGGACTGACGCTCCGCCCCCCAATGAAATAAGCCCGGCGATTGCCGGGCTTATTTCTTTTCTGTGTGAGCGAATTCATTCGCGAATGAATTCGCTCACAAGAGCAGCGATCACACTGCCTCTATGCGGAACCCCAGCCGTGGGAAGTGCACATGCACCACGCCGGCGCGTTCGTCCTCGCGGCGCAGGATGATTTCCTCGCGGCCGGCGAACAGCAGCTCGCCCTCCACCGGATCGACACCATAGTCGGTGGCCGCCACCCGCACCTGCTGGCCCGGAACGAAACCATTGGGGTCGCGGAAGTCCTCGCTGGGCAGCGTCGCAGGCGCAACGCTCCGGGCGATTTCGATCGCCTCCGCGGCAGACAACGGACTGCTCGCCCCCTCACCGAAACCCAGTACCCGGCCTAGCCAGGCAGCCACCTCCGGATAGTCGTCCACCAGCGGCGCGGTCACCGGCGTGCCCTTGAGGAACCACAGGCAGTGGGCCAGGGAGAAATCGGCGACCGAGGGCGCGCCAAAGAGGAAGTCGCCTTCACTGCGCTCCAGTTGCTGTTGCAGCCGCCCCATCAGCACCGGCCAGTTGCTGCGGGCCTGCTCCAGCGGCACGCGGGTGCTGCTGCCACCGGAGAACAGCCTGGCGCGGTCGGCGAGGAAGGCCTGTTGCGCAGCCGGCGGTAACTGGCCCATGCGCACGGCGATGGATTCGGGCTGGAACACCAGGGCCACGGCGTGCTGGAAGATCACCGAATCCGCCCACAGGGCGAAGCTGGCGACGTTGAACTCCTGGCCTTCCGGGAACAGCGCGGGGCCGGCCTTTTCCTGTTCCAGGCGACGGGCGATCAGTGCGGTGTCGCAGTAGATATCGGCCCCCACCTGCAGCACCGGGGTCTTGCGGTAGCCGCCGGTCAGCGCCATCAGGTCGGGCTTGGGCATGATCCGCGGGATCTCTACCGAGCGCCACGATAGCTGCTTGTAACCGAGCATCAGCCGCGCCTTCTGGGCGAAGGGCGACTGCTCGTAGTGATGCAGGATGAGTTCGGACATGGCAGGTCTCCGCTGCGATTGAGATAAGGCCGGAGCTTATCCGGCCACTTCTTCGGAGCCTATACCTTCGGCACGCGCCCAACCCTCTATCAGCGACTCTTTGACTGCCTTCTTCATGCGCTTGATAGCGATTTCGCGGCGCAAGGCCTCGCGCTTGTCGGCGCAGGCTTCGACAAACACCAGGGCGCGGGCCGGGCTGGAATGGAAGAACCGCGCGCCCTTGCCGCTCTGGTGCTGGGCAAAACGCCGCTGCGGGTCGTCGCTGATGCCGCAGTAGAGGGCACCGTTCTCGGCACGCACCAGATACACGTACCAAGGCTTGGCGGCGGGGGCGGATTCGGTTTGTTCGGGCATTGCGGGGTCCTGATGGGGGGCCGCCGCATTAGGCATTGCCTCGCCTCGTCAAGACAAGTTCTTCAGCGCGCCGGCGCGGTAAGCCGCCAGGCCCCGCGCAGCCTGTTTGCGAATGGCCTCCTGCACAGGCGGCGCCCAGCCCAGCAGCAACCCCTTCACGCCCAGGGCCTGACGGGCCCAGCGCCAGAGATCGAAGCTGTCGTGGTGCTCGATGATCTTGCCGTCGGAGAAAAGGAATCGCGCATGGATGCGGTTTTCCACCATGCGCCCGGTCTGGCTGAACAGGTAGGTGGCGACCCAATTGGCACGACCGTAGAGGTCATCGGCTTCGACGCCATCGAAGGTCAGGCTGAACTGCTGGGCGCGGCTGGCGAGCATGCGCCACATATCCCCGGCTTCCTGCCCGTTGAGGTCGGTGAACACCGGGTCGCTGAAGTGCACGTCGGGGCTGTAGCAGGCGACCATGGCCTCGGCGTCGAGGCGCTGGAAAGCCTGGTAGAAGCGGGTGATGAGCTCGGCGTTGGGATGGGCCATGGACTACTCCGGCAAGGACTGTATGGCTAGCAGTATTGACCCGAATGGTTCAGGTTGCGATTAGCGGCCGGGCGACCTTTGCCAGTCTGTTCAAGCAGTTATTTCCCGTTGGAGCGAGCTCTGCTCGCGAAGGGGGGCGCAATCGCGAGCAGAGCTCGCTCCTACAAGGTCGGCGCCTGATTCCGCAAATTCGTGGGCCACGCTACATCGGTCCACCACCGGAGGCGGGCTCTGCTTCGAATGGTGGAAGTGAATAGCGACTTCCACCCTACAAAAAGCCATCCTGCCTGCCGTCAGATCGCCCCATCCCGCTTCAGTCGGGCAGGATGGGATGCAGCCCACCAGCACGGCGCAGAGCCAGGATTGCCCTAGACCGACTCTTCCTTCAGTTCCTTGAGGTGCTTGTAGACCGTGGCGCGGCCCATGTTGAGGACGTTAGCCACATAGTTAGCCGCGCTCTTGCCCTTGAAGGCGCCTTCGGCGTGCAGCGCCAGGACCAGCTCACGCTTGTGCTCTCGGGTCAGCAGGTTGAGGCCGAGCTGGCGCTGGCGCAGCCAGTTGTGCAGGAAGGTGTTGATGCGTTCCTGCCAGTCGTCGCGGAACAGGGCATCGGGCTGGGGAATGACCTTGCTGGAGGAGAGGAACAGGTCGAGGGCCGCCTTGGCCGCCTCGAACATGGAGATGTTCAGGTTGATGCAGAGCACGGCGACCGGCGCGCCCCGGGCGTCGCGCAGCACGGTGCTGATGGAGCGGATCTTCTGCCCGTCCCAGTTGAGCTTCTCGTAGGGACCGATGTTCCGCTCGTCCACGTCTTCGCCGAGCATGTCTTCCAGGGCTGCATCGTCGCCGACGCAGCGCTTGGAGATGTTGTTGGCGATGTAATCGATCTTCTGCGTGCGCAGGTCGTGCAGCACCACCTCGGCGTGGGGGAAGAACAGCGTGGCGATGGCGTCGGCAATGGCCCGGTAGTTATCCAGGGCGAAGTCTTGGCGGGCGGTCATGGAGCGGCTCCGGGAGCGGGAAGAACGGTGCCGGGCGCAGGGCCCGGCGCAGCGAGTGTGGCGCAAAGCGCCAATGTCGTCACCCCAGCCGCGCGGGGGACAGCATCGCCTCGCTCAGGCCGAAGCGCGCCAGGTGCTCCGGCAGCGGCTGGCGCAGGATCAGGCAGGCGCTGGCCTCGCCCATGGCGGCGGACGTCTGGATGCCGTAGCCGCCCTGCCCCGCCACCCAGTAGAAGCCCTGGCTGCGCGGGTCGTAGCCGGATACCAGGTCGCCATCGGGGAAGAACGAGCGCAGGCCGGCCCAGACGCGCGTGGGACGGCGGATGCTCAGGGTGGTGTGTTCCTCGATCCGGTAGATGCCGAGGGCGATGTCCAGCTCCTCCGGCTGTACGTCGTGGGGTTCCACCGGGTCGGCGTTGGCCGGCGACCCCAGCAGGGCGCCGGCGTCCGGCTTGATGTAGAAGGACTCGTCCAGGCTCACCAGTGCCGGCCACGCGTGCGCGTCCACGCCTTCGGGCGGCGAGAAGATGAAGGCAGCGCGGCGCCTGGGTTGCAGGCCCAGGGGCTGGACGCCGGCCAGTCGTGCGAACTGGTCGCACCAGGCGCCAGCGGCGTTGATGAGCGTCGGCGCCTGGAAACTGCCCAGGGCGGTTTTCACTACCCACTGCTCACCCTCGCGGCGGGCCGCGGTCACTTCGCAACCAAGGCGCACCTCGCCGCCGTTGCGGCGGATACCGCGCAGGTAACCCTGGTGCAGCGCGTCGGTATCGATATCGGCAGCGCTGGGGTCGAGCATGGCGCCCTGCACCAGGTCGCGGCGCAGGACCGGAACCAGTGCGCAGGCCTGGTCCGGGGTGAGCATCTGCATGTCGGGCACGTTTTCCAGCGCGCTGTCGAACTGGCGCTGCAGTTCTTCGGCATCGCCGGTGAAGTCCACCACCAGCTGGCCACGCGGCGTGAGCAGCGGGTGTTCGCTGAAACCTGCCGGCGGCACATCGAAGAAGGCCCGGCTGGCGGCGGTCAAGGCACGCACCTGGGGCGTGCCGTAGGTCACGATGTAGAGGGCGGCGGAGCGGCCGGTAGAGTGATAACCGGCGTATTCCTCACGTTCCAGCACCAGCACGCGGCCGTGGCGGGACAGCCAGAAGCCGGTGGAAGCGCCGGCGATTCCGGCACCGATGATGATGAAGTCAGCCTGGTTCATGGCCTCTGCCTCACTGCCCTTGGCACTGAAGATGATAGAGGGCGTTGGCCAGGGCCATGTCTTCGAGGCCCAGGCCGATGGAGCGGAAGAATACCGGGCGGCGGTAATCCGGGCGCGAGGCCTTGCCGCTCAGCAGTTCCGGCAAGTCGCCACGGATGGCCTCGCGACTCCAGCCGTGGTGCTCGGTGGCCAGCAGCATCTCGCCCGCGGAGCCGGGGGTGGTGGCGCGGTAGTCGCAGTAGACGTCCATGGCACCCAGGGCTTGCGGCGGCACTTCGTGGGCGCGCGGGGCATTGGTGCTGATGGAGGTGACCAGGGCGGTCTTGCCCAGGCTGCGCGGGTCCAGCACCGGGCCGGCGGAAGAGGTGCAGAGCATCACCACGTCGGCTTCGGCCACGGCATCCTCCAGGCTGGCGCAGATTTTCACGCGCGGGTCCTGGGCGCGCAGTTGCGCCTGGACTTCCACATCCGCCGCCAGGGATGGCGAGTAGGCGGCGATGCACTGCCAGTCACGCAGGCCTTTCACGTAGTGCAGGTGGGCGCGGGCCACCAGGCCGCTGCCGATCAGCGCAAGCCGGCTCGCCCGTTCCGGCGCCAGGGCCTCCACCGCCACCGCCGTGGTGGCAGCAGTGCGCGCGGTGGTCAGCTCGCTGGCATCGCAGAGCAACAGGGGCTGGCCGCTGTCCATGGACATCAGCAGGGTCCAGGCGGTCACCAGGGCGCCGTCGGGCTTCCTGATATAGGGCGAGGTCTTGACCCCGTAGACCCCGTCCTTGCCCAGCACACCCAGGTAGTTGATGAAGTCGCCGGCGCCATTGGGGAATTCCACCAGTTGCTGGGCCGGCTGCACGGCTTCGCCAGCGGCCAGGTCAAGGAACATCTGGCGCATGGCCTGATACACGTCGACCTGCTGGAGCAGGCGGCGGGCTTCGGCTTGCGCGAGAACGAGGGGCGAAGTGCTGGACATGGGGGCGCTCCCGGAGCTGAACATAAACATTTTGTCCATCTTGGACTTTAAAGTTTATATCAGCAAGGGGACGGCGACCCGCCTATACGGGAATGGCGCCTGGGTATAAAGGCACCGGGAGAGGGAGCGATTTCAATCGCGAATGAATTCGCACCACACCTTGGGCCGGGCTACTACCAGCCGACGCCGAATCCGACGGTGTAACGGGTTTCGTCGACGTCGCCCTCGGCGCCGCTGACCTGGTCCTTCTCCGCCTTGACGTTGAGCGAGGCCCAGTCGGTGACCTTGTAGCGCAGGCCCATTTCAGCATCCAGGGAATAGTCGGCGGTGTTGTCCAGAGGTCGGCCGATCTCGCCGGTGGTGAAGAACTCCACGGTCTTGCCCACCAGGTAGCGGTTGTAGTCCCACTTGGTGCTGAGGGAATAGAAGCTTTCCTTCTCGCCGTTGGAGAAGTCGTAGTCGGTCCGGTTGACCAGGCCGGCCAGGGAGAAGGCGCCCAGTTCGTCGTCCCAGAACTGGTAACCGGGGCCGGTACCCAGGGTGCGCTGGCGCTCGAGGTCTTCGATCTTGTCGCGCTTGTACTCGCCCCGGCCCTGCCAGAAGAACTTGTCGGTGATGAAGCGATCGAGTGCGTACTCAGCTTCCCAGTTGTCCGTGGTCTTCACCTCGTCGGTGAATTCACGGTTGTACTCGCCACTGGCATTGTGCCGCCAACGACCGTGACGGGCCTTGGTGTTGAAATCGACGTCGTAGTCGTCGGTGTCCTTGTCTGCACGCTTGTAGTCCAGCGACAGGTCGACGTTACCGGTCCAGGTCAGGTCCTCGACCAGCGGCTTGGGCTTCATGATCTGTTCGATGCTCGCCAATTCCACTTCCTTCGGCGCATCGCCGTTGGCCAGAATGACCTTGCCATCCTCGGCGCGTTGCAGCGACTTGGCGCGCTCGCCGTCGAAGTCGCCCTGTTTGATCAGCAGCTCGCGGTCGCTTTCCAGGGTGGCGACCTTCTTCCAGTCCAGCGGAATGGTTCCGCCATAGTCGGTCTCCAGCACCAGCTTGCCACCGTCGAAAACGCGGATGGTGCCGGTGAGCCGGTCGCCATTCTTCAGCCAGACGGTGTCGGCGAAAGCGGTGGTGGAAGCGGCGGCGAGCGCCATGCACAGCAGGGATCGGGACAGCATAAAACGGCTTCTTTGCTCGGGCTCTCGAAAAAGCCGGGCATTATCCTTATGACCGACAGCAGAGCAAGGACTGACCGGCCCGCGTCTGCCGAGTTCCGCAAAATCGATGGGCGTGACTCGGCGGGACGCTACCAGCCGACGCCGAGACCGATGAGGTAATGCCGGTCCGAGCTGCTCTGGCCCAGGCCCCGTATCTGGTCCAGCTCATAGAGCAGCGAGAGCCGCGCCCAGTCGTTGAGGCGATAGCGCAGGCCGAACTCACTGTCGAGTACGTAGTCGATCTCGTTGATCCGTGGAACCTGCAACTGAGCCTTGGAATAGAGCTCGAAGCGGGTGCCCCAGATCAGCCGCTTGAAGTCCCACTCGAAGGAATAGGCGTTGAAGCGGAGGTCTCCGGCATCGCTTTCCAGCTCGAAGCGGGTGAGTTGGGCGATCAGGTCGAAGCGGCCCAGTTCGCTCTCCCAGAAGCGATAACCGGGGCCGACGCCATAGGAACGCTGGCGTTCGAAGAACTGGAACTCGTCGTTGTCCTGGTCATAGCTGCCGCGCACGAACCAGTGCTCGGTGAAGAAGCGGTCGAGGTCGTACGCCAGCTCCCAGTTGTCCTCCGTGCGTTCGCCGTCCTTGGTCTCCTTCTCGAACTGGCCGCTCAGCACGTGGCGCCAGCGGCCATGCTCGACGCGGGTATCGCCCTTGAGCTTCCACTCGTCCTTCTTGTTCTCGTTGCGCTCCATATCCAGCCGGGCGTCGAGGTTGCCCTCCCAGACCCGATCCTCGATGAAGGGGCGGGGCGGCACCATCTGGCGGATGCTCGCCAGCGCCACCGTCTCGCCCTCGCCGTTCTGCAGCCGCACCATACCCTTGCCCGCCGCAGCGAGGCTCTGGCTATGCTGGCTGTCCTGGCCTTCGCGCTTGATCAGTAGCGGTTTCTCGGAACTCAGGGTGTCGATATCCTTCCAATCGATCAGCACCTGGCCGGCGTATCGGGTCTTCAATGCCAGCTTGCCGCCATCGAGCAGAGTGATTTCACCGGTCAGGCGGTCACCGTTGTTCAACCATACGGTGTCGGCCCGGAGCGGCGAGCAGGCCAGGCACACAAACAGGGCACATAGGCTACGGAGCAGCATGGTCGGTAAGAAGAAGAAGGAAGAGGCGCCAGAGCATGCATGGGGGGACCTGCCGACAGCAAGCGCGGACGTGCGTCGCGAGGCCCTCTACCTGACCCTGGCCCAGGTGCCGGAGGGCAAGGTGGTGACCTATGGCCAACTGGCCGATCTCGCGGGCCTTGGCCGCGCCGCGCGCTGGGTCGGGCGCACGCTGAGCCACCTGCCGACGGGCACCCAGCTGCCCTGGCATCGCGTGCTGGGCGCGGGCGGGCGCTTCAGCCTGGCGCTGGGCACGCCTTCCGGCGACGAGCAGCGGGCACGATTGCGTGCCGAAGGGGTCAGTATCCACAACGACCGGGTGGACATGCGTCGGCACGGCTGGCATCCCATGGCATCCAAGGGTTAGAGTGCGCCCTGCCCTGTTTTCAGCCCCCACTCCGGACGCCGCGAGCAGCCCGATGCCCAGCACCACGCTATTTGGACCCAACCTCTGATGTCCCCTCGTTCCTGGCGCGCAGCCGTCGCCGCCTATGCCTCGCCGGCCACTCTTTCGCTCTTGCTGCTGGGCTTCGCCGCCGGCCTGCCTTACATGCTGGTGTTCTCCACCCTCTCCGTCTGGCTTCGCGAGGCCGGGGTATCCCGCGAGACCATCGGCTTCGCCAGCCTGATCGGCCTGGCCTACGCCTTCAAATGGATCTGGTCGCCGCTGCTCGACCAGTGGCGCCTGCCGCTGCTGGGCCGCCTCGGCCGCCGACGCTCCTGGCTGGTGCTCTCCCAGGCGCTGGTGGGCCTCGGGCTGGTGGGCATGGCCCTGTGCGACCCGCAGACGCATCTCACCTGGCTGATCGCCCTGGCCGTGGTGGTGGCCTTCGCGTCGGCCACCCAGGACATCGCCATCGACGCCTACCGCCTGGAAATCGCCGAGGACAGCCGGCAGGCCGCCCTGGCTGCCAGTTACATGACCGGCTACCGGGTCGCCGCGCTGCTCGCCACGGCCGGTGCGCTCTACTTCGCCGAGTGGTTCGGCTCCACAGCCAGGCTTTACGAGTACGGTGCCTGGGCCGGCACTTACCTGCTCTTCGCGCTGCTGATGCTACCGGGCCTGATCACCAGCCTGTGGATGCGCGAGCCGTTGGTGGACCTGCCGACCCAGGGCAGCAATTCCCGCTTCAAACTCAAGCACCAGCTCTCTTCGGTACTGATCCTGCTGGTGATGCTGATTTCCCTGCCGGCGATGATCACCGGCCTGCTCGACCGCGCCTGGCCGCGCGCCGCGCTCTACGCCATCTTCCTGATCACCTGCCTGTCGCCCTGGGGCATGCGCCAGATCCTGCCAGTGCGCGATCTGCTCAGCCAGCAACGCCGCCAACTGCTGGTGGCCGCTCGCGGCAAAGTCATGCCCAACTTCGACTTCGTCCACCAGGCGGTGTCGATCATCGTGCTGATCGTGATCCTGGTGACCATCGCCGCCGCGGTGAAGGCCTTCTCTTCCGGTGCCTGGCCACGCGGCACGCTGTTCCTGCTGATCACCCTGGCCTGCTTCTCCGCTGCCGGCCGCCTGCTGATGGCGCCGGTGCTGACGCCGATCAGCGAGTTCGTCCAGCGCTATCGCTGGCAGGCGCTGCTGCTGCTGGGCCTGATCGCCACCTACCGGATGTCCGATACCGTGATGGGCGTGATGGCCAACGTCTTCTACATCGACCAGGGCTTCACCAAGGACCAGATCGCCAGCGTCAGCAAGCTGTTCGGCCTGGTGATGACCCTGCTTGGCGCGGCGGCCGGTGGTGTGCTGATCGTGCGCTTCGGCATCCTGCCGATCCTCTTCATCGGCGGCGTCAGCTCGGCGGCCACCAACCTGATGTTCGTGGCCCTGAGCGACATGGGCGCGCACCTGAACATGCTGATCCTGACCATCTCCTGCGACAACTTCAGCGCAGGCCTGGCCACCTCGGCCTTCGTCGCCTATCTCTCCAGCCTGACCAACCTGAAGTTCTCCGCCACCCAGTACGCCCTGCTCAGCTCCATCATGCTGCTGCTGCCACGCCTGATCGGCGGCTACTCGGGGGTGATGGTGGAAAGCGTCGGCTACCACAACTTCTTCATGCTCACCGCGTTGCTGGGCATCCCTACCCTGGTGCTGATCGCCATCCAGTGGGGCCGCGACCGCCAGCATCCGAAGGAGAACGGCTCCCCCGACGCGCCGGCGGCGCCCGGTTCCCCCGAGCAGCCCTGATTATCCACAGGCATGAAAAAGGCCGGCGAGATTGCCGGCCTTTTTCGTCGGTCTGTATCAGGCGCTCTGCACCAGCTTCACCACGCGATGGGGGAACGGGATGCTGATTCCCGCTTCGTCCATCTTCTCCTTGGCACGCTCGATGAAGTCGAAGGTTACCGGCCAGTAATTGGCGGTTTCGACCCAGACACGCAGGGAAATATCGATGGCGCTTTCGCCCAGCCCGGTGACGAAGACCACTGGCGCGGGGTTCTTCAGCACGCGGGGATCGCGAGCGATCTCCAGCATCACCTGGCGGGCGCGTTTGATGTCGCAGTTGTAGTCGATGCCGATGTTGATATCGACACGACGGGTCTTTTCCCGCGAATAGTTGGTGATGTTGCCGTTGGACAGGCTACCGTTGGGCACGATCACCACCTTGTTGTCACCGGTCTTCAGGGTGGTGTGGAAGATGTGGATGGCATCCACCGTCCCGGCCACGCCCTGCCCTTCGATCCAGTCACCGACCTTGAACGGGCGGAACAGCAGGATCAGCACACCGCCGGCGAAGTTGGCCAGGCTGCCCTGCAGCGCCAGGCCGATAGCCAGGCCCGCCGCACCGATGGCCGCGACGAAGGAGGTGGTCGAGATCCCGACCATCGACGCCACGCTGACCAGCAGCAGCACCTTCAGGACGATGTTGGCCAGGCTGCCGACGAACCCCTGCAGGGTGCGGTCGACGCTGCGGTTCTGCATCAGGGCGCCGACCTTGCCGGTCAGCATGTTGATCAGCCACCAGCCCAGCAGCAGGGTGATCAGGGCCAGGGTCAGCTTGCCGCCGTACTCCAGCAGGATGGGCATCCAAGATTCGGGCATCTTCACCAGTTGCTCGAGGTTCATCTCCATGCGTGTTCTCCCGCGCTATTTCAGCAATGCAAAAACAGGCCGCCATGGACAATCCATGGCGGCAAAGGTTCAAGGGAATCCAGTCTTGCGACGCGAATCGGTCGCGAAGGTTCCGCTCAGTCGCGGAAGTTGTTGAACTGCAGGGGCATGCCGAATTCCTTGGCACGCAGGGCGGCGATGGCCTCCTGGAGGTCGTCGCGCTTCTTGCCGGTGATGCGCACCTGCTCGCCCTGGATGGCGGCCTGGACCTTCAGCTTGGTGTCCTTGATGTGGGCGACGATCTTTTTCGCCAGCTCCTTGTCGATACCCTCGCGGAGCACGACCTCCTGCTTGACGACCTTGCCGGACGCGTAGGAATCCTTGATCTCCAGGCACTGGACATCGACCTTGCGCTTGACCAGGGCCAGCTTGAGGATTTCCAGCATCTGTTCCAGCTGGAAATCCGCCTCCGCGGTCAGGGTGACGGTCAGTTCCTTGAACTCGAAGCTGCCCTTGCCGCGCAGATCGTAGCGGCGATCGAGCTCTTTCATGGCGTTGTCGACAGCGTTGGTGACTTCGTGCTTGTCCAGTTCGGACACCACGTCGAACGAGGGCATGGGATTCCTCCAGATAGACGGCGCGATCTGCATCACGGATATGAGCGCGCCTGGCTTGACGGTAAAAAATGCGGACCCATTATAACCGAGCGACAAGCCGCCTTCCGGGGGCCGTCCCCGGCAGTCCGAAACCGGCAGAACGGTAGGGCGACAAGGCAACCCGGATGAGGCTTGATATCATAACGCCATACCATGCTATTCCACCCTCCTTGTGAGCCTGCCAAATGCCCAACCCTTATCTCAGTATCCTGGTGGTGGACGATGCCAAATTCTCCAGCGCCATGATCGGCCGAACCCTGAGCCAGGCCGGTTACCAGGATCTGCGATTCGCCAGCAGCGCCAGCGAAGCCCTCAGGCTGCTGGAAGAAAAGCCCGCCAACGTCATCCTCGCCGACTGGCTGATGCCCGAAATCGACGGCCTGGAACTGACCGCGCGGGTCCGCCAGCTGGATGAGATGACCGACCACTACAGCTACATCATCCTGCTCACCGGCAAGGAGGGTGAAAACGTCCTGGGCGAGGCGTTCGACCGCGGCGTGGACGACTTCATCAGCAAGGCGGCCATGAGCGAACAGCTGGTCCCGCGCGTCTACGCCGCCGACCGCCTGTGCAACACCTTGCAGCGCCTGCTGCAGGAAAACCGCCTGCTCACGCAGAACATCGCCAGCCTGGAACAGCGCAACCTGGTGGACTCCCTGACCGGCCTCGGCAACCCGCGCTACCTGCGGCAGAAGCTGGCCGACAGCCTGCGCCAGGTAGAGTCCCGTGGCGGCGCCTTGTGCTACCTGCTGATCGGCCTGCTGGACGCACCGCAATTGCGCCAGCAGTACGGAGAGACCTTCTACAACGAGCTGCTGCACGGGGTCGCGCGGCGCCTGCAACAACTGGTGCGCCCGCTGGACGTGCTGACCCGCGTGGATGACAGCCACTTCGGCCTGATCACCCTGCTCGACGACCTCCACGAATGCTCGCCGAGCAGCTTCCGCCGCCTGCACGAAGGGCTGAACCTGAAGGCCTTCAAGACCAGCGAAGGCTTCATCACCCTCAAGGCCGGCATCGCCCTCGTGGGCCTGGACACCAAGGCCCTGCCCCTGGACGTCGAGGAGCTGCTGGAGAAAGCCAGTGCCATGCTGCCCGAAGCCTACGCCAGTGGCCGCGTCACCGCGCTGCGCCTGCCGCAGCCATGACCTGGCACATCCTCGGCGCCGGCAGCCTGGGCAGCCTGTGGGCCGCCCGCCTTGCGCGCGCGGCGCTGCCGGTACGGCTGATCCTGCGCGATCGCACCCGCCTCAAGGCTTACGAAGCGTCCGGCGGCCTGACCCTGGTGGAGCAAGGCCAGGCCCACCAGTACGCCATCCCCGCGGTGCTGCCCAGCACTGCTGGCCCCATCAGCCGGCTGCTGGTGGCCTGCAAGGCCTACGACGCCGAAGCTGCGGTCCAGCCCCTGCTGCCCTATCTGACCCCCGGCGCCGAACTGATCCTGCTGCAGAACGGCCTGGGCAGCCAGGACGCCGTTTCCCTGCGCCTGCCGCACGCCCGCTGCGTACTCGCATCCAGTACCGAAGGCGCCTTTCGCGAAGCGGACTTCCGCGTGGTCTTCGCCGGCCATGGCTTCACTTGGCTCGGCGACCCGCAACAGCCAACCGCGCCGGAATGGCTCGCGGACCTGGAGCGAGCGGGCATTCCCCATGGCTGGACGCCGGACATCCTCTCCCGTCTGTGGCGCAAGCTGGCGTTGAACTGCGCCATCAATCCGCTCACCGTGCTCCACGACTGCCGCAACGGCGGCCTGGCCAATCACCCGGCCGAGGTCGCCGTGCTCTGCGCGGAACTGGTCGAGCTGCTCCGGCATTGCGGCCAGCCGGATGCCGCCGAAGGGCTGCATGAGGAAGTGCTGCGGGTGATCCACGCCACCGCGACAAACTACTCGTCGATGTACCAGGACGTCGCCAACGGCCGCCGCACCGAGATCAGCTACCTGCTCGGCCACGCCTGTGCCACCGCCGCGCGTCATCGGCTCAGTCTGCCGCATCTGGAAAGCCTGCATGCCCGTCTCAGGGCCCATCTGCAACAGCGCGGATTGCCCGTCACCTGACCCCGCGCTAACCTGCCTTTCAGCCCAGCCGCGGATATCTGCCCCCTTGACCAGCCTGCGTCAACGTCTCGAAAACCTCTCGGTCGGCCGCAAACTGCTCGCTGCCCTGCTGGTCCTGCTCGCTACCGTCCTGCTCATCGCCAACCTGGCCTTCATCAGCGCCGCCTACTGGATCTCCCAGGAAAGCGTGGCGCCCCAGGGCCTGGAAACCCTGGGCCGGCTCTTCGCCACTTCGTCCGTCGGTCCCGAGGCGCTGTCTTCGGAAGAAAAGGCCAAGGAGATGCTGCAGCGGCTCGACGGCTATACGCCGCTGCGCGCCGCCGCACTGTACGACGCCGATGGCCGGCTGCTGGCCCAGCTGCAGCGGGGCGAACAACTCGACCTGCCGCTGAAGGCCAGCGACATTGCCAGCTGGCGCCGGCGGGAGTTCCGCACCAGTTACCTCACCGAGGTGCCCATCTCCGGCAAGCCCGCCGGCCACCTGCTGCTGGTGGCTTCCAGCGAGCTGCCCGGCGTGTTCTACACCGGCACCCTGACCGCGAGCCTGGCGATCCTCGCCTGCAGCGTACTGCTCTGGATGCTGGTGGCACGGCAGATCCGGCGCATGATCACCCGCCCCATCCGCCGTCTGGAAGAGCTGTCGCGCCAGGTGACCCGCGAAGAGAACTATTCACTGCGCGCCCCCCGCGGCAACCGCGACGAGATTGGCAGCCTCGCCGACGCCTTCAACACCATGCTCAGCCGCATCGAAGCCCGCGAGCAACAGCTCAAGCGCGCCCGCGACGACGCCCAGGCCGCCTTCGACCAGGCCCACGAACTGGCCGAAGAAACCCGCCACTCCAACCGCAAGCTGGAGCTGGAGGTGCAGGTGCGCAGCAAGATCGAGAAGAAGCTCACCGGCTTCCAGAACTACCTCAACAGCATCATCGACTCCATGCCCTCGGCGCTCATCGCCCTGGACGAACAGCTCTACGTCACCCAGTGGAACCAGGAAGCCAGCGCGCTCTCCGGCACCAGCATGGACGATGCGCTGAACCAGCCGGTATTCCTCGCCTTCCCCTCGCTCAAGCCGTTCCTTCCGCAGATCCGCCTGACCGCCGAGAAGCACAAGGTGGAGAAGGTGGAGCGGGTGAGCTGGCTGGTGGGCGAGAACGTCCAGCACTACGCCCTGACCTTCTATCCATTGATGGGCGGCACCGGGCGCGGCGTGGTGATCCGCATCGACGACATCACCCAGCGCCTGTCCATGGAAGAGCTGATGGTGCAGTCGGAGAAGATGCTCTCGGTGGGCGGCCTGGCGGCCGGCATGGCCCACGAGATCAACAACCCCTTGGGCGCCATCCTGCACAACGTACAGAACATCCGCCGGCGCATCTCCCCGGACCTGGAGCGCAACCAGGAGCAGGCCGCCATCAACGGCGTCAGCCTGGATTCCATCAACCGCTACCTGGAAGCCCGCGAAGTGCCCAAGCTGCTGGACGATATCCACCAGGCCGGTGCTCGCGCAGCCAAGATCGTCAGCCACATGCTCGCCTTCAGCCGACGCAGCAACCGCCAGCTGGCGCCCTGCCAGTTGCCGGTGCTGATCGACCAGGCGCTGGAGATCGCCAGCAACGACTTCGACCTGACCGAAGGCTTCGACTTCAAGGGCCTGCAGATCGTCCGCGAATTCGACGACGAGCTGGGGCCGGTACCCGGAACCGCCAACGAGCTGGAGCAGGTACTGCTCAACCTCCTGAAGAACGCGGCCCAGGCTATCCACCAACGCCAGGACGACGAGGAAGGCCGCATCACCCTGCGTACCCGTCTGAATCCGCCCTGGGCGGAAATCCAGGTGGAAGACACCGGCGTGGGCATTCCCGAGAACGTGCGCAAGCGCATCTTCGAGCCCTTCTTCACCACCAAGGACGTGGGCCAGGGCACGGGCCTGGGGTTGTCGGTCTCGTATTTCATCATCACCAACAACCACAAGGGCCAGATGGAAGTGCAGTCCAAGCCCGGCCAGGGCACCTGCTTCACCCTGCGCCTGCCGCTGACTTCCAACGCCACTGAAGCAGGAGCCTGACATGGGTAACCGCCTTTCCAGGATCTACACCCGCACCGGCGACAAGGGCGAGACCGGCCTGTCCAGCGGCCGGCGCGTCCCCAAGGACCACCCGCGCATCGAGGCCATAGGCGAGGTGGACACCCTGAACAGCCAGCTCGGCCTGCTGCTGGCGGAGCTGGCCGAGAGCGCACGGAACTGCCCGGGCCTGGATGAGGTGATCGGCGTGCTGACGCCCTGCCAGCACCGTCTGTTCGACCTTGGCGGCGAGCTGGCGATGCCGGAATACCAGGTGGTGGACAAGCAGGAGATCGAGCGGCTGGAAGCCGCCATCGACCTGTGGAACGAAGAACTCGGGCCACTGAAGAACTTCATCCTCCCCGGCGGCTCCCGCCTGGTGGCCCAGGCCCACATCTGCCGCAGCTTCGCCCGCAGCGCCGAGCGCCGCACCCAGACGCTGAACGGCGAAGAGCCCCTGCGCGAGGAAGTCCTGGCCTACCTCAACCGCCTCTCCGACCTGCTCTTCGTCGCCGCCCGCCTGATCGCCCGGCGACAGGGCGTCGATGAGGTGTTGTGGCAGGCGGCGAAGAAAGGCTGAGGCCAACGGGTGCCCAATCAACCGCGCGCCGGAATGGTCCGACGTGCAGGTGATTACTCGCTGTGGGACGCCATCTGGCTGTGACCCCGTAGCGAGCTCTGCTCGCGAGAGGCCCCGGCTCAAGCCTCTGGCCAGAACGCCCGGATTCCCGCCACGCCCTGGGCACCGACCTTCCAGGCTTGCTCCAGGTCATCGGGGCCAACGCCGCCCAGCAGATAGGCCGGCTGGTTGAAGCCGCGCAGCAACTCCTCGGCGCGTGCCCACCCCAAGGGCTGGGCGTCGGGATGGGTCTGGGTGGCCTGCAGCGGCGAGAGGGTGACGAAGTCGACTTCCATGGCCGCCGCCAGCTGCAATTCCTCGATGCTGTGGCAGGACGCCGCCAGCCAGCGCTCGCGCGGGAAGGGGCGGCCGTTGGGGGCGTACTTGCGCAGTTGCTCGGCGGTCAGGTGCCAGCCGGCCGCGGGGAAGTCGCCCAGCCACTCCAGCGGGCCTTTGAGCATCAGTTGCGCCTTGCCGGCGCAGAGACCCTGCACGTCGACCGCCAGGTCACGGTACTGGGCGTCGAACATGCGCGGCGCACGCAATTGAACCAGGCGCACACCCTTGGCCAGCGCTGCCTTCAGCCCCGACAGCAGTGCCTGGGGCTCGACGTCGTCAGGCGTGATCAGATAGCGGTCGGGCAGGCGCGCCGCGGCTACGATCGGCTTGTTGGCTGCCGGAAACTCGTAATCCCCCAGCTCACGCGGCGACGCCCAGGCCAGCGGCTGGCCCTCGGCGCCATGGGGTTCGCCGGTGAAGGCGCTGACTTCCCAGACATCCAGCAGCACATGCTTGTCCGGGTAGTCGTGGTGCACCTGGATCAGCGGACGGGCAGCGCTGACGCGGATCCCCAGTTCCTCTTCCAGTTCGCGGGAAAGCGCAGCCTGCACGACCTCGCCCTCCTCCACCTTGCCTCCGGGGAACTCCCAGAGGCCGCCCTGGTGCTTGTCGTCCGGACGCCTGGCGATCAGCACCCGGCCGTCGGCGCCGCGGATCACCGCAGCCGCCACATGCACTCGTTTCATTCGATGATCTCCGTTTCCTGCAAGGCGGCCTGGTACCAGCGCTGGAAGGCCGGCCACCGGTAAATGGTGTCGACGTAGGCCGCGGCGTCCGCCGGCAGCACCACGGCATAGCTGCGCAGGCGGCTGGCCACCGGCGCGTAGAAGGCGTCGGCGATGCTGGCATGGCCGAACAGATAGGGGCCGTCCTGGCCGAAGCGTGTACGGCACTCGGCCCAGATGGCGCAGATGCGGCGAATATCTGCCGCCACCTCGTCCGGGACCTCGGCGAGCGGCTGGTTGCGCTTCATGTCCATCGGCATGTGGCTGCGCAGCGGCACGAAGCCACTGTGCATTTCGGCGCATATCGAACGGGCCATGGCGCGAGCCGCCTGGCCAAAAGGCCAGAGATGCGCTTCGGGGAAGCGCTCGGCGAGGTATTCGGCAATGGCGAGGGAATCCCAGACGCTGCCGTCTTCGCACTGCAGCACGGGCACCTTGGCGGTGGGCGAGTAACCGAGCAGGCGCTTGTGGCTGTCGGCCTGGTAGAGCGGAATGCGGACTTCGTCGTAGGGGGAGCCGGTCAGTTCCATCGCCAGCCACGCGCGCAACGACCAGGACGAGTAGTTCTTGTTGCCGATTACCAGTTTCAGGGACATGCCGACCTCCTTGGTTCCAGTTCCCCAGGGTTTCGCTGGAGCATGGAAGCAGCCTGCGACCCTGGCAAATTCCCGATTTTCATCGGGCGATGAAAATCGGGAATGCCGCTGCACGGCTTAACCCGTTCACGACCTTGCGAGCTGGCCGCTGATCGTGGACGGGTTCTGTGCTCAGGTGCGGTACTCGGCGTTGATCTTCACGTATTCGTGGGACAGGTCGGTGGTCCAGATGGTTTCGCTGCAGTCACCACGGCCCAGCTCGATGCGGATGGTGATCTCTTCGCGAGCCATTACCGCCGCGCCCTGCGCTTCGGTGTAGGTGGAAGCACGGCCACCCTGGCTGGCGATGCAGACTTCGCCGAGGAACACGTCGATCTTGCTGACGTCCAGATTCGGCACGCCGGCATAGCCCACGGCGGCCAGGATGCGGCCCCAGTTGGGGTCGGAGGCGAACAGCGCGGTCTTGATCAGCGGCGAGTGGGCCACGGCGTAGGCCACGTCCAGGCATTCCTGATGGTTGGCACCGCCATTGACCTGCACGGTGACGAACTTGGTGGCGCCTTCGCCGTCGCGCACGATGGCCTGGGCGATTTCCATGAAGACGTCGAACACGGCGTGCTTGAGCTTGGCGAACAGCTCACCGCTGGCAGCGGTGATTTCCGGCAGGGCGGCCTGGCCGGTGGCGATCAGCAAGCAGCAGTCATTGGTGGAGGTGTCACCGTCGATGGTGATGCGGTTGAAGGACTTGTTCGCGGCATCGCGCACCAGCGCCTGGAGCACATCGCGGGCAACCTTCGCGTCAGTGGCGATGTAGCCGAGCATGGTGGCCATGTTCGGACGGATCATGCCGGCGCCCTTGCTGATGCCGGTGATGGTGACGGTCACGCCATCATGCTCGAACTGGCGGCTGGCCCCCTTGGGCTGGGTGTCGGTGGTCATGATGCCTTCGGCGGCCTGGGCCCAGTTATCCACCTTGAGGTCAGCCAGTGCCGCGGGCAGCGCGGCTTCGATCTTCTCGACCGGCAGCGGCTCGCCGATCACGCCGGTGGAGAACGGCAGCACGGCCTCTTCGCCCACACCAGCCAGCTCGGCCAGCCTGGCGCAGGCACGGCGCGCGCGGGCCAGGCCGTCCGGACCGGTGCCGGCGTTGGCGTTGCCGGTGTTGGTCAGCAGGTAGCGTACTTCGCCCGGCAGGCGCTCACGGGTGATCAGCACCGGGGCCGCGCAGAAGGCGTTGGTGGTGGTCACACCGGCGACGGTGGAGCCTTCGGCGCAGCGCATCACCACCACATCCTTGCGCCCGGGGCGCTTGATGCCGGCAGAGGCGATGCCGAGTTCGAAACCGGGAACCGGGTGAAGAGTAGGCAGAGGGCCAAGACCAACAGCCATGGGAAGCGCTCCTTTGTCAGCAGGCGACCGGCTGCGGACGGCGCAGACGGCCAGGGATATCAGGAAAAACGCCGCGAGCGGCAAGGCCGGTCGCGGCGTTCGGGTTACAGCAGCGCCTTAGTTGATCTGACCGTGGCAGTGCTTGTATTTCTTGCCGGAACCGCAGGGGCAAGGCTCGTTGCGGCCAATCTTGGGCTCGGTGCGTACCGGAGCGGCCGCGGTGGCGACAGCCACATCGCCCTGCTCTTCGCCCGCTTCCGGCTCATCGAGGCTCGGCGCGGCGGCATGCTCGAACTGCATGCGACGGGCCATTTCCTCAGCCTCGCGACGCAGTCGGGCCTCCTCCTCGGCCGGGTCTTCGCGGCGGACCTGGACGTGGGAGAGGACGCGGATAGTGTCGCGCTTGATCGAGTCGAGCAATTCCTGGAACAGGGTGAAGGACTCGCGCTTGTACTCCTGCTTCGGGTTCTTCTGGGCGTAGCCGCGCAGGTGAATACCGTGACGCAGATGATCCATGGTGGACAGGTGGTCCTTCCACAGGTCGTCCAGCACGCGCAGCAGCATCTGCTTCTCGAAGGCGCGCAGGGCTTCGGCGCCGGCGAGCTCTTCCTTCTCGTTGTAGGCGGCGAGCAGCTCCGCGAGGATCTTCTCGCGCAGGGTCTCTTCGTAGAGCTTGTCGTCTTCGTCGAGCCACTGTTGCACCGGCAGCTTCAGGCCGAAATCGCTGTACAGGGCGGCTTCCAGGCCGCTGATATCCCACTGCTCGGGCATCGACTGCGGCGGGATATGGGCGTCGATGGTGCTGTTCAGCACCTCTTCACGGAACTCTTTGATGGTGTCGCCGACGTCTTCGGCAGCCAGCAGGCTGTTGCGCATGTGGTAGATCACCTTGCGCTGCTCGTTGGCCACGTCGTCGTATTCGAGGAGCTGCTTGCGGATGTCGAAGTTGCGGCCTTCGACCTTGCGCTGGGCCTTCTCGATGGCATTGGTCACCATGCGGTGCTCGATGGCCTCGCCGGACTGCATCCCTAAGGCCTTCATGAAGTTCTTCACCCGGTCGGAGGCGAAGATGCGCATCAGGTTGTCTTCCAGCGACAGGTAGAAACGGCTGGAACCCGGGTCACCCTGGCGACCTGCGCGGCCACGCAGCTGGTTGTCGATACGGCGGGACTCGTGACGCTCGGAAGCGACCACGTGCAAGCCACCGGCCTCGATCACCTGCTGGTGACGCTTCTGCCATTCGGCCTTGATCTGCGCGACCTGCTCGTCGGTCGGGGCATCCAGGGCCGCCACCTCGGCTTCCCAGTTGCCGCCGAGAAGGATGTCGGTACCACGACCGGCCATGTTGGTGGCGATGGTCACGGCGCCCGGACGACCGGCCTGGGCAATGATCTCGGCTTCCTTCTCGTGGTACTTGGCGTTGAGCACCTTGTGCTCGATACCCGCCTTGACCAGCAGTTGGGAAACGTACTCGGAGCTCTCGATCGAGGCGGTACCCACCAGCACCGGACGGCCGCTGGCCTGGCATTCCTTGATATCGGCGATGATGGCGTTGAACTTCTCTTCCTGGGTCAGGTAGACCAGGTCGTTGAAGTCCTTACGGGCAACCGGGCGGTGAGTCGGGATGACGACCACGTCCAGGCCGTAGATCTGGCGGAACTCGAAGGCCTCGGTATCGGCGGTACCGGTCATGCCGGACAGCTTCTTGTAGAGGCGGAAGTAGTTCTGGAAGGTGGTGGAGGCCAGGGTCTGGCTCTCCGCCTGGATCGGCAGGTTTTCCTTGGCTTCGATGGCCTGGTGCAAGCCTTCGGACAGGCGGCGGCCGGGCATGGTACGGCCGGTGTGCTCGTCGATCAGCAACACCTGGTCGTTCTGCACGATGTATTCGACGTTGCGATGGAACAGGGTATGGGCACGCAGCGCGGCGTAGACGTGGGTCAGCAGGCTGAGGTTGTGCGCCGAATAGAGGCTCTCGCCCTCGGCTAGCAGACCGGTCTGGGTGAGCATTTCCTCGATGTACTGATGGCCCATCTCGTTGAGTTCGACCTGGCGAGTCTTCTCATCGACCGAGTAATGGCCTTCCTGGGTGACCTGGCCTTCCACCTCTTCGATGTGCTGCTTCAGGCGCGGGATCAGCTTGTTGATCTCGATGTAGAGCTTGGAGCTGTCTTCGGCCTGGCCGGAAATGATCAGCGGGGTACGCGCTTCGTCGATGAGGATGGAGTCCACTTCGTCGATCACGGCGAAGTTCAGCTCGCGCTGGAACTTGTCGTCCAGGCTGAACGCCATGTTGTCGCGCAGGTAATCGAAGCCGAACTCGTTGTTGGTGCCGTAGGTGATGTCGGCGGCATAGGCGGCACGCTTCTCTTCTGGCGGCTGGAAGGGGGTGACGATGCCGACGGAAAGGCCGAGGAATTCATACAGCGGACGCATCCAGTTGGCGTCGCGGCGGGCCAGGTAGTCGTTCACGGTCACCACGTGCACGCCCTTGCCGGACAGCGCATTCAGGTAGACCGCCAGGGTACCCACCAGGGTCTTGCCCTCACCGGTACGCATCTCGGCGATCTTGCCCTCGTGCAGGGTCATGCCACCGATGAGCTGGACGTCAAAGTGACGCATGCCCATGACGCGCTTGCCGGCCTCACGCGCCACGGCGAAGGCTTCCGGCAACAGCTGGTCGAGGGTCTCGCCTTTGGCCAGGCGCGCCTTGAACTCTTCGGTCTTGGCACGCAGCTGGTCATCGGACAGGGCCACCATCTGCTCTTCGAACGCGTTGATGGCCTGCACCACTTTCGCCATGCGCTTCACTTCGCGCTCGTTCTTGCTTCCAAAGAGTTTCTTCAACAATGGCGCAAACATATAGAGAGGATCTTCCACACATTGGGATGGAGGGCGGCCTGGAGTCGCCCGCGCAGCCGTCATGGCTACTTGCGAAGGGGGCATTCTACTCGGATTCCTTGTCGAAGAAAGCGGGAGCACTTCCCAGCCTCCGTAGGACGGCGTCCAGACGTCCTGAGCATTGCCCCGATGGATCGACGGCCCGGGCAATCGAATCGAGCGCACAGACCAAGACAAGGAACTGCCTCTGTTAATATGGTCTGACCAGCCCTCATTCAAGCACCCACCATGGCGTTTCGTCCCCTGCCCGCCCGCTCCCCTGCCGCGCTGCTACGCGAGGAAAAGCCATTGCGAGCGCTTTTCAACGAAGCCCAGCGCATCGACCAGCTGCAACAGCTGCTCGCCAGCCAACTGCAGCCCGCCGCTCGCGAACACTGCCATGTCGCCTCCTGGCGTGAAGGCCGGCTACTGCTGATCGTCACCGACGGTCATTGGGCGACCCGCCTGCGCTACCAGCAGGCCCGCCTGCTGCGCCAGCTGAAGGGATTCGAGGCCTTCGCCGGCCTGGAGCGGATCGTCTTCAAGGTCCAGCCGAGTTTCACCCCGAGCAGCGCTCCGGTGACCGAAGGCCGCCTGTCGCCCAGCGCCGCGGAAAGCCTTCAGGCCACGGCAGAAACCGTCAGTGATCCGCGCCTGCGGGAAGCGCTTGAGCGCCTGGCGCGCCACGGCAAGCCGCAGGATTGAGCCGATCGGGAATCCGAAGATAAAAAAGGCCACCCGAAGGTGGCCTTTGAAGTCAGGAAAGAGGGTAATGCTTAAACGGCTGCTACCGGTCGCATGTAGGAGATAGGTGCAGTCCTGGCATCCTCGAAGGTCACCACTTCCCAGGCGTCCTTCTGCTCGATGAGCTGGCGCAGCAAACGGTTGTTCAGCGCGTGGCCCGACTTGAAGCCACGAAATTCGCCGATCAGGCTGTTGCCGAGCAGATAGAGGTCACCGATCGCATCGAGAATCTTGTGCTTGACGAACTCGTCCTCGTAACGCAGGCCGTCTTCGTTGAGCACCTGGTTCTCGTCAACCACGATGGCGTTCTCCACGCTGCCGCCGAGTGCCAGGTTCTGGGAACGCAGGAACTCGATGTCGCGCATGAAGCCGAAGGTCCGCGCACGGCTGACCTCCTTGACGAACGAGGTGCTGGAGAAATCCACGCTCGCACTCTGGGTACGATTGCGGAATACCGGGTGATCGAAATCGATCTCGAAGCTCACCTTGAAACCGTCGAAGGGCACGAAAGTGGCGCGCTTGTCGCCTTCTTCCACTGTCACTTCGCGCAGGATGCGGATGAACTTCTTCGGCGCGTCCTGCTCCTGCAGGCCGGCGGATTGAATCAGGAAGACGAAAGGACCAGCGCTGCCGTCCATGATCGGCACTTCCGACGCAGAGAGTTCGACGTAGGCGTTGTCGATGCCCAGGCCAGCCATGGCCGAAAGCAGGTGCTCCACGGTGTCCACCTTGACCTCACCGTTGATCAGTGTGGTCGACATGGTGGTCTCACCGACATTCTCGGCACGGGCAGGGATATCCACCACGGGGTCGAGGTCGGTACGGCGGAACACTATGCCGGTATCCACCGGTGCGGGCTTGAGGGTCAGGTAGACCTTTTCCCCGGAATGCAGCCCCACGCCAGTGGCACGGATAATGTTCTTGAGAGTGCGTTGTCTGATCATGGCATTGGCCGCTTGTGCGCAAGTTGCGAACTGTTTTCAACAATGGGCGGCGATAATAGCAGAACCGCCCTTTGCTGAACACCAATCACCCTAATGCTCCTGATACAAATCATCAATCAGCCTGGCGACGCAGGAATGCCGGGATATCCAGGTAATCCAGGTCATCCTGAGTATTGAGCTTGGCCGCGGTGGCTGCGCCGCCATGAGCCTGGTTGCGCATCACGGTCGGGCGATCCAGGTCGCGGTAGTTGACGGACGGCTGCTCCGGACGAGCGGCAACGGTGGAAGTGGCCACAGTGGCCGCCTGAACGGTGTTGTCGACCACCTTGACCGGCTTCTCGATGCGCGCGCCCAGGCCAGTGGCCACTACGGTCACGTGCAGTTCATCGCGCATGTCCGGGTCGATCACGGTGCCCACCTTGACGGTGGCGTGCTCGGAAGCGAACTGCTCGATGATGTTGCCCACGTCGGAGTACTCGCCCAGGGACAGGTCGGGACCGGCGGTGATGTTCACCAGGATGCCGCGGGCGCCCTGCAGGTTGACGTCGTCCAGCAGCGGGTTGCGGATGGCCGCCTCGGTGGCTTCGCGAGCGCGATTCGGACCGCTGGCGCAGCCGGTACCCATCATCGCCATGCCCATTTCGCCCATCACGGTCTTAACGTCGGCGAAGTCGACGTTGATCATGCCGGGACGCTTGATGATGTCGGAGATGCCACGTACCGCGCCGGCGAGCACGTCGTCAGCCTTGGCGAAGGCGGCCAGCAGGCTGGCGTCCTTGCCGAGGATCGTCAGCAGCTTCTCGTTGGGAATGGTGATCAGCGAGTCGACACTTTCCGCCAGGGAGCGGATGCCCTCGTCGGCGATCTGCATGCGCTTGCGGCCTTCGAACGGGAACGGACGGGTCACCACCGCAACGGTGAGGATGCCCATTTCCTTGGCCACTTCAGCGATGATCGGCGCAGCGCCGGTACCGGTGCCGCCCCCCATGCCGGTGGTGATGAAGACCATGTCGGCGCCCTGCAGCACTTCGGCGATGCGCTCACGGTCCTCGATGGCAGCCTGACGGCCGACTTCCGGATTCGCGCCGGCACCCAGGCCTTTGGTCACGCCCGGACCGAGCTGCAGCACGGTGCGCGCGCCGATGTTCTTCAGCGCCTGGGCATCGGTGTTGGCGCAGATGAACTCGACGCCTTCGATGTTGCTCTTGGCCATGTGGTTCACGGCGTTGCCGCCGCCACCACCGACACCGATTACTTTGATGACCGCCGTTTGCGGAACATTATCTACGAGTTCGAACATTTCCCCTCTCCTTCCTTTTTTAGTTTTTCGCCTACTGCGTACCGCGGTTAAAAATTGCCCTGAACCCAGCGTTTGAGCCGTTCCAGTACAGGAGCCTTGGCTTCTTCGGCATAGCCGTAGTTGCCAGCGGAGACAGGCATGCCGTCGGACTGCTTCTGCAATCCGTACATCAGCAGGCCTACGCCCGTGGAATAGATGGGGTTGCGCACGACATCGGCGAGCCCCTTCACGCTATGCGGTACGCCCAGGCGCACCGGCATGTGGAAAATTTCTTCGGCCAGTTCCACCGCGCCTTCCATCTTCGCGGTGCCACCGGTGAGAACGATGCCCGCCGGAATCAGGTCTTCGTAGCCGCTGCGGCGCAGCTCGGCCTGGACCAGGGTGAAGAGCTCGTCGTAGCGCGGCTCGACCACTTCAGCCAGGGCCTGGCGCGACAGTTCGCGCGGCGGGCGGTCGCCCACGCTGGGCACCTTGATGGTTTCGCCGGCGCCGGCCAGTTTGGCCAGGGCGCAGGCGTAGCGGATCTTGATCTCTTCGGCGTACTGGGTCGGCGTACGCAGGGCCATGGCGATATCGTTGGTCACCTGGTCGCCAGCGATCGGGATCACCGCGGTATGGCGGATGGCGCCTTCGGTGAAGATGGCGATATCGGTGGTACCGCCACCGATGTCCACCAGGCAGACGCCCAGCTCTTTCTCGTCATCGGTAATCACCGAGTAGGCCGAGGCCAGCTGCTCGAGGATGATGTCGTCCACTTCCAGGCCGCAGCGGCGCACGCACTTCTCGATGTTCTGCGCGGCGTTCACGGCGCAGGTCACCACGTGCACCTTGGCTTCCAGGCGCACGCCGGACATGCCCAGCGGCTCGCGCACGCCTTCCTGGTTATCGATCACGTAGTCCTGGGCCAGGGTGTGCAGGACACGCTGGTCGGCCGGGATGGCCACCGCCTGGGCGGCATCCAGTACGCGCTCGATGTCGGCGCCGCTGACTTCGCGATCACGGATCGCCACGATGCCGTGGGAGTTCAGGCTGCGGATGTGATTGCCGGCAATGCCGACGAAAGCCGAGTGGATGCGGCAACCCGCCATCAACTGGGCCTCTTCCACTGCGCGCTGGATGGATTGCACGGTGGATTCGATGTTCACCACCACGCCCTTTTTCAGGCCACGCGATGGATGAGTGCCAATGCCGACGATCTCGAGTTGGCCATCAGCCGCGACCTCGCCCACCAACGCCACCACCTTGGAGGTGCCGATGTCCAGGCCGACGATCATCTTGCCGCTCTGTACGCTTGCCATGCTTCTAACCTTCTCTCTGATTCACTGCACGGCGACCGTGGTCGCCGCCGGGGCCTCGACCGGCGTCCGCCAGGCCACTGCCAGGCCGTTGGGATAGCGCAGGTCGACGCGCTCTATGTTCGCAATCTGATCCTTCAGCGTTTTCTCGTAGATCGAGATGAAACGTCGCATCTTCTCCACCAGATGATCCCGCCCAAGCAGGAGTTCCACGCCCTGGCCGGTGGACAGGAACCAACTGCCGCGCTCGCGCAGCTCCAGCCGGACTATGGAAAAGCCGAGCGGGCGCAGCATCTGGCTGAGCATCTGGTATTGCTGCATCACCTGCTCCTGGGCCCGCTGCGGTCCCCAGAGCTGCGGCAGCTGTTCGTAGTGGGCCAGTTCGCGCGGGGCGAAGGCCTGGCCCTGGTTGTTCAGCAGTGCCTCGTCGCCCCAGCGGGCGATGGGCAGTTGTTCTTCCAGGCGGACCATCACCTGGTCCGGCCATACGCGGCGTACCTCGGCGTGGGCGATCCACGGCATCTGTTCCAGCTCGCGGCGCATGCCCGCCAGATCGATGCTGAAGAAGCTCGCGGCGATGAACGGCGCGATGCGCTGCTGCACCGCCTCCTGGCTGATGTAGCTCAGGTCGCCCTGGACATTGACCTTGGCGATGGGCCGGTCGGCGTACGGCAATACTCGCTGGGCCGCTTCGTAGGCGCCGAAACCCAGCACCACGAGCATCACCGGCCAGGCCAGCTTGCGCAGGAAACCGAAGCTGGGCTTGGGCAAGCGCCGGCTCAGCGGCTCCTTGGCCACCATCCGGCTGGCGCCACGCGGTACCGGCTTGCGCGACGGAACGACGCGGCCGATTACAGGTTCCTGGCGGCGGATAGTGGCGCTACGCATGGGATCAGCCCCTTGCCTCGACGCTGTCGGTCAGGATCGCCAGCACCAGTTGCTGGAAATCCAGACCCGCAGCGCGCGCGGCCATGGGCACCAGGCTGTGATCGGTCATGCCCGGTGCGGTGTTGACTTCAAGGAGCCAGAAGCGCCCTTCGGCGTCCTGCATGACGTCGGCACGGGCCCATCCCTGGATGCCGAGGGTCTCGCAGGCGCGCGCGGTCAGTTGCTTCAGCTCCTCTTCCTTGTCCGCATCCAGGCCACAGGGGATCTGGTAGCGGGTATCACTGGCCAGGTACTTGGCGTCGTAGTCGTAGAAGGTGTGCGGGGTACCGAGGCGGATGGGCGGCAGCACTTCGCCGCGCAGCCAGGCTACGGTGAATTCCGGGCCGTGGATCCACTGCTCCACCAGCACCTGCGGGTCGTAGACGGCGGCATCGCGCCAGGCCTCGATCAGGGCGTCGACGTCCTCGACCTTCGCCATGCCAATGCTGGAACCTTCATGCGCCGGCTTGACGATCAGCGGGAAGCCCAGCTCAGCGGCGGCCTGGCGGCAGTCCTGCTCGCTGGCCAGCACCGCGTGGCGCGGCGTCGGCAGGCCGAGGCTGATCCACAGCTGCTTGGTCCGCAGCTTGTCCATCGCCAGGGCCGAAGCCAGGACACCGCTGCCGGTGTAGGGGATTTCCAGGCACTCCAGCAGGCCTTGCATGCTGCCGTCTTCACCGCCACGGCCGTGGAGGATGATGAAGGCGCGGTCGATCTTTTCCGCCTGCAGACGTTGCAGCAGGTCGTCACCGACATCGATGCCGAAAGCGTCCACGCCGGCGGACTGCAGGGCTTGCAGCACCATCGCGCCGGAGTTCAGCGAAACCTCGCGCTCGGCGCTCTTGCCGCCGTAGAGCACGGCGACCCGGCCGAACGCTGCCGGTTCGAGGGTGGATTTGAAGTGCGCACTCATTTCGTCTTCCTCTTGGCGTCGGCCTGACCGCCAAACAGCGGGTTCTGGATCAGTTGCGGCGCCAGCGCACCGATGTCGCCGGCCCCCTGGCAAAGCAGGATGTCGCCGGGACGCAGCAACGGCTTGACCAGCGGCGCGAGGTCCACGCCGCGCTCGATATAGATCGGGTCCAGCTGGCCGCGCTGACGGATGCTGTGGCAGAGCTGACGGCTGTCGGCACCGGGAATCGGCTCTTCGCCCGCCGGATAGACCTCCATCAGCAAGAGCACGTTGGCTTCACCCAGCACCTGCACGAAATCGTCGTAGAGATCGCGGGTACGGCTGTAGCGGTGCGGCTGGTAGACCATCACCAGGCGACGCTCCGGCCAGCCACCACGAACAGCCTTGATCACCGCAGCCACTTCACGTGGATGGTGGCCGTAGTCGTCCACCAGCATCACGCTGCCGCCGTCGACCTGCAGCTCGCCGTAGACCTGGAAGCGCCGGCCCACGCCCTGGAAGCCGGACAGGCCCAGGACGATGGCGTCGTCGCTGATGCCCTCGTCGGTGGCAATGGCGATGGTGGCCAGGGAATTCAGTACGTTGTGGTTGCCCGGCATGTTCACCGAGACATCCAGCGGCTCGCGGTCGCGGCGCAGTACGGTGAACCAGGTACGCATGCCTTCCTGACGGATATTGATGGCGCGTACGTCGGCGTCTTCGGAGAAGCCGTAGGTAACGGTGGGGCGCGCCACCTGGGGGAGGATCTCGCGCACCACCGGATCGTCCACGCAGAGCACGGCCAGACCGTAGAACGGCAGGTTGTGGAGGAACTCCACGAAGGTCTTCTTCAGTCGATTGAAGTCGCCCTCGTAGGTGCTCATGTGGTCCGCGTCGATATTGGTGACCACGGCCACCATCGGCTGCAGGTGCAGGAAGCTGGCGTCGCTCTCGTCGGCCTCGGCCACCAGGTAGCGGCTGGTGCCGAGCTGGGCATTGGTGCCCGCGGCGTTCAGGCGGCCGCCGATGACGAAGGTCGGGTCCAGGCCGCCGGCGGCGAAGACCGAAGCGATCAGGCTGGTGGTGGTGGTCTTGCCGTGGGTACCGGCGACGGCGATGCCGTGGCGGTAGCGCATCAGCTCGGCGAGCATTTCCGCGCGCGGCACCACCGGGATGCGGCGCTCCAGGGCGACCGCAACCTCGGGGTTGGATTTGTTCACGGCGCTGGACACCACCAGCACATCGGCGTGCTCGGCGTTCTCGGCGCGATGGCCGATGAAGATCTGCGCACCGAAACTCTCCAGGCGCTCAGTCACGACCGAAGACTTGAGGTCGGAGCCGGAAACCCGGTAGCCCAGGTTCAACAGCACTTCGGCGATGCCGCACATGCCCACGCCGCCGATGCCGACGAAGTGGATACGACGGATGCGGCGCATTTCCGGCTGGGGCATGGCTTTCTGGCTCTCAACCATGGGCCACCTCCAGGCAGATCTCGACCACGGTGCGGGTGGCGGCAGGTTTGGCCAGACGGCGGGCGGTAACACCCATGGCCTTGAGTTTTTCGGGCTGCATCAGGACCTCGGTCAGCTGAGCGGCCAGCGTGGCCGCGTCAGTGGAATGTTGCGGAAGAAGGACAGCCGCGCCCTCCTTCGCCAGGTATTCGGCATTGCGCGACTGGTGGTCGTCGATTGCGTGGGGCAGCGGCACCAGAAACGACGGCAGACCAGCAGCGGCCAGCTCGCTCACGGTCAGGGCGCCGGCACGGCAGATGACCAGATCGGCCCAGGCATAGGCACGGGCCATGTCCTTGATGAAAGGCGCGACCTGGGCTTCGACCGCGGCTTGGCGATAACGCTCCGCGGTGATTTCGTCATGTTTGCGCCCAGCCTGGTGGAACACCTCCGGACGCAGCTCGACCGGCAGCCGGGACAGGGCTTCGGGCAGCAGCTTGTTCAGCGGCTCGGCCCCCAGGCTGCCGCCCAGCACCAGCAGGCGCGGCTTGCGACCGACCAGGGTGTCACGCGGCGTTTCCAGGAACAGTTCTTCGCGCACCGGATTACCGGTGGTGCGCCGCTTGTCGCTCTTGCCGAAGGTATCGGGAAAGGCCTCGCAAACGCGGCTGGCGATCGGTGCCAGGCTGCGGTTGGCGGTGCCGGCCACTGCGTTCTGTTCATGAATGATCAGCGGCACGCCGGACAGGCGCGCGGCCAGCCCGCCGGGACCGGTGACATAGCCACCCATGCCCAGCACGCAGACCGGTTTCAGCTCACGCACGATACGGCGCGCCTGGAACAGCGACTTGAGCAGTTCGAACGGTGCCTTGAGCAAGGACTTCAATCCCTTGCCGCGCAGGCCACTGACATGGATGAGATGCAGCGGCAGGCCGGCCTGGGGAACCAGTTCGTTCTCGATCCCCTTCGGCGTACCCAGCCAGTGCACCTTGAAGCCGCGGGCCTGGAACTCGCGGGCACAGGCCAGAGCAGGGAATACGTGACCGCCGGTGCCGCCGGCCATGATCAGCACGTTGCCGCTCATGGGCGCACCTCCTCATCGAAGAAATCGCTCTCGACGAACTCCACTTCCTCATTGCCGAGGTGAGTGCGCCGCTCCCACTCGATTCGCAGCAGCAGCGCAAGGCTGACGCAGCAGATCACCAGGGAGCTGCCGCCGTAGCTGAGGAACGGCAGGGTCAGGCCCTTGGTCGGCAGCAGGCCGACATTCACGCCGATATTGATCAGCACCTGGCCGATCCAGAGGAAGGCCAAGCCGTAGGCGACGTAAGCAGAGAAGTACTGGCGCGCCTTCTCGGCCCAGAGACCGATATAGAGGGCACGGACGCTGACGAAGACGAACAGGCCGACGGTCGCCAGGGCGCCGATCATGCCCAGTTCCTCGGCCAGCACCGCGAAGACGAAGTCGGTATGGGCTTCCGGCAGGTAGAACTGCTTCTGGATGCTGTTGCCCAGGCCGACACCGAACCATTCGCCACGGCCGAAGGCGATCAGTGCCTGGCTGAGCTGGTAGCCCGCGCCGTACTGGTCGGCCCAGGGGTCGATGAAGTTGGTCAGGCGCTGCATCCGGTAGCTCTGGCTGGTCATCACCAGCACGCCGGCGGCGAGTACGGCAGCAGCCAGGGGAACGAAACGCACCAGGTTGATCCCACCGAGGAACAGCATTGCAATGCAAGAGCCCACCAGTACCACGGTGGCGCCGAAGTCCGGTTCCGCAAGCAGCAAGACGGCGATCGGGCCCAGCACCAGCATCGGCTTGATGAAGCCGGTGAGTTTCTCGCGCACCTCGTCCTGGCGACGCACCAGGTAGCCGGCAATGAACATCACGGTGAACAGCTTGGCCAGCTCGGAAGGCTGCAGGTTGAACAGGCCGAAACCGATCCAGCGCTTGGCGCCATTGACTTCCCGACCGATGCCCGGCAGCAGGACCAGGATCAGCAGAACGAAGGCGGCCAGCATCAGGCGAGCACCATGGCGCTGCCAGAAGGCCATGGGAATCTGCAGCGTGATCAAGCCGGCGACGATACCGATGGCCAGGTAAATCAGGTGGCGGATCATGTGGTATAGCGGGTTGCCGGACAGCGCCGCCGCGACTTCCGACGACGCCGAGGTGATCATCACCAGGCCCAGGCCGAGCAGCGCCAGGCAGCCGGCCAGCAGCGGGAAGTCGATGTCGATGCCGCGGCGGCTGCGCAGCGGCGACGGAGCGGCGAGCAGACGGGCCAGCATCAGGAGAGCCCCTCCACGGCCCGGGCGAACAGACGCCCGCGTTCTTCGAAGTTCTTGAACATGTCCAGGCTGGCGCAGGCCGGCGACAGCAGCACGGCATCGCCAGACTCGGCCAGTTCGGAGCAGCGCAGCACCGCCTCGTCCAGGGTCTTGACCCGAACCAGCGGCACGGAATCCCCCAGGGCGGCGGCGATCAGCTCGGCATCTCGGCCCAGCAGCACCACGGCGCGGCAGAATGCTTCCACCGGGCCCTTGAGGCCGGAGAAATCCGCGCCCTTGCCATCGCCACCGGCGATCAGCACCAGCTTGCCGTCGATATCGGCGCCCAGGCCTTCGATGGCCGCCAGGGCCGCGCCGACGTTGGTCGCCTTGGAGTCGTCGTAGTAGGACACGCCACGCAACTCGCGCACCCACTGGCAACGATGGGCCAGCCCGGCGAAGGTGCGCAGGGTATCGAGCATGGGTTCGAACGGCAGGCCCACCGCGTGGCCAAGGGCCAGGGCAGCCAGCGCGTTGGACTGGTTGTGGGCGCCGCGAATCTTCAGTTCGCGCACCGGCATCAGCTTGTCGAACTGGTAGGCCAGGTACTTCTCGCCGTCTTCCTCGATCAGGCCGAAGGACTTGAAGTCGGGCTGGTTCAGGCCGAATGTCCAGCAGGGCAGCTGGTCGGCCACCAGCGGACGCGACAAGGCATCGCCACGATTGACGACGACCTGGCGCGCACCACGGAAGATGCGGTGCTTGGCGAGGTGGTAGGCCTGCATGTCAGCGTAGCGATCCATGTGGTCTTCGCTGACGTTGAGCACGGTAGCCACCTCGGCATTCAGCCGGTCGGTGGTTTCCAGCTGGAAACTGGACAGCTCCAGCACGTAGAGCTCGACGTCGTCGTCCAGCAGGTCCAGCGCCGGGGTACCGAGGTTGCCGCCCACGGCGACGCGCTTGCCGGCAGCCCGGGCCATATCGCCCACCAGGGTGGTGACAGTGCTCTTGGCGTTGGAGCCGGTGATGGCGACGATCGGCGCCTTGGCGTGGCGGGTGAACAGTTGGATATCGCCGGACAACCTGGTGCCACGCCGTGCCGCTTCCTGCAGGGCGGGCGTGGCCAGGGCCAGGCCGGGGCTCACGTAAAGTTCGCTGGCGCGGCTGAGGAAATCCGGGTCGAGCTCGCCACAGCGCACTTCCACCTGCGGGAACTGGCTCTGGATAGTCGCCAGTTCCGGCGGGTTCGCACGGGTATCAGCCACGGCAAACGGCACGCCCTGGCGCGCCAGGAAGCGCACCAGGGACATGCCGCTCTTGCCGAGGCCGACAACGATGCGGAACTGGTCGGAAGCGATCAGCGTCACTCTCGATTACCTCAGTTTCAGGGTGGCAAGACCAATCAGCACCAGGATCACGGTGATGATCCAGAACCGTACGATGACCCGGGGTTCGGGCCAGCCTTTCAGTTCGAAATGGTGATGAATAGGGGCCATGCGGAATACACGACGACCGGTCAGCTTGAACGAAGCGACCTGGATCATCACCGACAGGGTTTCCATGACGAACACGCCGCCCATGATGAACAGCACCACTTCCTGGCGCACGATCACGGCAATGGTGCCGAGGGCGGCGCCCAGGGCCAGGGCGCCGACGTCGCCCATGAAGACCTGGGCCGGGTAGGTGTTGAACCAGAGGAAGCCGAGGCCGGCGCCCACCAGGGCGGCGCAGAACACGATCAGCTCGCCAGCGCCCGGTACGTACGGGATCAGCAGGTATTCGGCGAATTTGATGTTGCCCGACAGGTAGCAGAAGATCCCAAGCGCGCCGCCGACCATCACGGTGGGCATGATCGCCAGGCCATCGAGGCCGTCGGTCAGGTTCACCGCGTTGCTGGAGCCGACGATCACGAAGTAGGTCAGCACCACGAAGCCGATGCCCAGCGGGACCTCGATGTTCTTCGCCAGCGGCAGGATCAGCGTGGTCTCGGCCGGCGTGCTGGCTGTCATATAAAGGAAGATCGCGGCGGCGATGCCGAACACGGACTGCCAGAAATACTTCCAGCGGCTCGGCAGGCCGCGGGAGTTCTTCTCGATCACCTTGCGGTAGTCATCCACCCAGCCGATGGCGCCGAACGCCAGAGTCACGGCCAGCACCACCCACACGTAGCGATTGGACAGGTCGGCCCAGAGCAGGGTGCTGATGGCGATGGCGGTAAGGATCAGCGCGCCGCCCATGGTCGGCGTGCCGGATTTCGACAGGTGCGATTGCGGGCCGTCGTTACGCACGGCCTGACCGATCTGGCGGACCTGCAGAGTGCGGATCATCCAGGGACCGAGCCAGAGCGACAGCGACAGCGCTGTCAGGACGCCGAGAATCCCGCGCAGGGTCAGGTACTGGAATACGCCAAACCCTTTATGGAACTGTTGCAGGTACTCAGCGAGCAGCAGCAGCATGATTAGTGAGCCTCCCCCGTCCCGCAGAATGCCGCGACGACTTTGTCCATCGCCGCGCTGCGGGAACCTTTGATCAGAATTGTGGTGTTTGCATCCTGCTCGCTGACCAGGGCCTGGATCAGGCTGGCCTGGTCGGCGAAATGGCGCCCCTGGGCACCAAAGGCAGCGACGGCATGCGCCATCAGCGGGCCAACGGCGTACAGGGCACTGACTTTGCCGCGAGCGTACTCGCCAACTTCGCGGTGCCCTTGCTCGGCCCAGTCGCCGAGTTCGCCCATATCCCCGAGCACCAGGACGGTGCGACCGGAAAAGCCGGCGAGTATATCAACGGCGGCCAGCATCGACGCGGGGTTGGCGTTGTAGCTGTCGTCGATCACGCGCATGCCGCTTGTGGCGAGCTGCGCTACGGCGCGGCCTTTGACCGGCTGCAGGCTTTCCAGGCCTGCCTTGATCCCGACAAGCGGCACGCCAAGGACGTGGGCGGCAGCCGCGGCGGCCAGGGCGTTGGCGACGTTGTGCGCCCCCAACAGGTTCAGCTGGATGTCCGCGTCGCCAACCAGGCCGCGAAGGCTGAAGGCCATGCAACCGCGAGCATCGCGGGTCAGGTTCTCGGCACGCACGTCGGCGCGGCCATCGGTCACGCCGAAGCTGATCACACGGCGGCCTGCTGCGCGGGCGTGCCAGACATCGAACGCGCGGTCGTCGCGATTCAGCACGGCGACCCCGTCAGCCGGCAGACCCTCGAGGATCTCGCCCTTGGCTTCGACAATCTTCTCCGGGCCGCCGAACTCGCCCACATGGGCGGTACCGGCGTTGTTCAGGATCGCCACCTGCGGCCGGGTCAGGCCGACGGTGTAGAGGATTTCACCAATGCGCGAGGCGCCCAGCTCGATCACCGCGCTGTCGTGTTCGGCGCCCAGTTCCAGAAGGGTCAGGGGCACGCCAAGGTCGTTGTTCAAATTGCCTCGAGTTGCCAGCACGCTTCCCTGGGTCCGCAGGATGCTGGCGAGCATTTCCTTGACCGTGGTCTTGCCACTGGAACCGGTGACCGCGGCGACACGTCCGCTAAACCGGTCGCGATTGCAGGCGCCCAGGCGACCGAGACCTTCGCGGGTATCGGCCACCACGAGTTGCGGGATGGGCGCATCCGCCACCTTGTGCTGTACCAGGGCCGCAACGGCGCCCTTGGCAGCAACCTCGGCGAGGTAGTCATGGCCGTCGAAACGCGGACCGACCAGGGCGATGAACAGCTGCCCGGCTTCGATCTTGCGGCTGTCGCTGGAAACGCCGGTGAAGGCAGCGTCCGCCCCTACCAGCTCGGCCTGCAGCGGCCCGAGGAGTTCGGAAAGACGGAAGGGCTTAAGCATTGGGCACCTCCCACGCGTCCAATGCCTTGGCCGCTTCATCGAGATCGGAGAACGGATGACGTACGCCGGCGATCTCCTGGTAATCCTCATGACCTTTGCCGGCCAGCAGCACGACGTCATCGACGCCGGCGGAAGCGATCAAGCGGGCGATCGCCTGACCGCGGCCAGCAACGAAATCCACCTTGTCCGCGTCGGCAAAGCCCGGACGGATATCGGCGAAGATCTGCGCCGGGTCTTCGCTGCGCGGGTTGTCGTCGGTCACCAGCACATAGTCGGCCAGACGTTCGGCAACGGCGGCCATCAGCGGACGCTTGCCGCGATCGCGATCGCCGCCACACCCGAACAGACAGAGCAGGCGCCCACGAACATGGGGACGCAGGGCCTGCAGTACCTTCTCCAGGGCATCTGGCGTGTGGGCGTAATCCACCACCACCAACGGCTTCTCACCGCCGCCCAAGCGCTGCATGCGCCCCACCGGGCCTTGCAGCGACGGCAGGACGTTCAGCACATCCGCCAGCGGGTAGTCCATGGCCAGCAACGCACCGACCACGGCCAGCAGGTTGCTCAGGTTGAAGCGCCCCAGCAGCGGGCTGCGCAGCAGGCCTTCGCCCTGATGGGTAACCAGTTGGGCACGCACGCCGTGATCGTCGAAGTGGGCTTCGCGGCAATAAAGGAAGGCGCTGGAATCTTCCAGGCTGTAACTGAACAGACGCGACTCGTGCTGTTCGGCGGCCAGTTGACGGCCGAATTCGTCATCCAGGTTGATCACCCGCGCACGCAGGTTCGGCCAGCTGAACAACTTGGCCTTGGCAGCTGCGTAGGCCTCCATCGAACCATGGAAGTCCAGGTGGTCGCGGGACAGGTTGGTGAACGCTGCGACGTCGAAGTCCAGCGCGGCAACCCGGCCCTGCTCCAGGCCATGGGAGGAAACCTCCATTGCCACGGCACGCGCACCGGCCTGTTTCAGGCCTGCCAGGGTGGCCTGCACGGCCAGCGGATCGGGCGTGGTGTGGCGACCGCTTTCCAGCTCGCCATAGAAGCCGGTACCCAGGGTACCGACGATGCCGCAGCGCTCGCCCAACTGGTCGAGGGCCTGGGCCAGCAGTTGGCTGACGCTGGTCTTGCCATTGGTGCCGGTGACACCCACCAGGCGCAGGGCGCGGCTCGGCTCACCATAGAAGCGGCCGGCGATGGCCGACAGCTGGCCGGCCAGGCCCTTGACCGGGATCAGCTCGGCACCGGCGGTTTCCGGCACCTGCGCATCCACGGCTTCATAGACCACAGCGACGGCGCCACGTGACACCGCATCGGCAATGTGGTCGCGGCCATCGTGCTGAGCACCGGGCACGGCCAGAAACAGATCGCCCGGACGCACCTTGCGGCTGTCCAGGGTCAGTTCACGAATCAGGGTAGCGCCTTGCGCCTGGGGCAATAATTGGTTCAGTGGCATGGGCATCAGATCCGCCCTCCTTTGCCGGTGGCCGCTTCCGCGGTCTGTTGTTCCTCGGCGGGCAGGTTGTCCGGCGCGATGTTCATCAGTCGCAGCGCACCGGCCATCACCTTGCCGAATACCGGGGCCGAAACCAGGCCGCCGAAATAGCCCGCCTTGCTGGGTTCGTCGATCACCACCACCATCGCGATGCGCGGATTGGTGGACGGACCGAAGCCCGCGAAGAGCGAGCGATAGGCGTTCTGGGTGTAGCCCTTGGTTCCTACGCTGGCTTTACGCGCCGTACCACTCTTGCCGGACACGTGGTAGCCCGGCACTTGCGCGCGGAACACGCCGCGCGGCGCCTCGACCACCTGCTGGAGCATGCCCTGCAGGGTCTTGGCCACTTCTTCCGGCAGAACCTGGGCACCTTCAGGGGTGCTGTCCACGCGGGTCATCGACAGCGGCACTGCCTGACCGTTGTTGGCCAGGGTGGCGTAGGCATGGACGAGCTGGATCGCGGTAGTCGACAGGCCATAGCCATAGGACAGAGTGGCGGTCTCGGCCTTGCGCCACTCGCGGTGGTTGGGCAGGTTGCCCACGCGCTCGCCCGGGAAACCGAGACCGGTATCCTGGCCGAGGCCAAGCCTGCGCATGGTGTCGTAAATGGTCTCGCCGCCGATATCGAAGGCGATCTTGCTCATGCCGACGTTACTGGAGTTGATCAGGATTCCAGTCAGGTCAAGGACCGGCCCTTCGGTCCTGGACACATCCTTGATGGTGTAGCGGCCGATCTGCAGCGAACCGGGATAGACCTCGACCTTGTTCTCGGGCTTCCAGCGGCCGGTCTGCAGCGCAGCGGCCATGGAAATCGGCTTGACCGTGGAACCCGGCTCGAACACGTCGATCATCGCGCGGTTGCGCATGGCCGCGGGCTGCAGGTTGCGACGGTTGTTCGGGTTGTAGGTGGGCTGGTTGGCCATGGCCAGCACTTCGCCAGTCTTCACGTCGACGATCACCAGGCTGCCGGCCTTCGCGCCGTTTTCTACCAGGGCATTGCGCAGTTCCCGGTGGGCCAGGTACTGCAACCGCAGGTCGATGGACAGGGCCAGGGTCTTGCCCGGTTTGGCGTTGCGGGCGACCTGGACGTCCTTGATCAGACGGCCACGACGGTCCTTGAGGACCTGGCGTTTGCCGGGAACACCGGCCAGCCACTCCTCGAACGAAAGCTCGACACCTTCGCGACCGCGGTCGTCGACATCGGTGAAGCCCACCACATGGGCGGTCACTTCACCCGCCGGATAGAAGCGGCGGAATTCCTCGATCGCATAAATGCCCGGCAGCTTGTTGGCCAGGATCGCCTGCCCCTGCTCCGGGGTGAGACCGCGCGCCAGGTACATGAACTCGCGATTGGCGTTCTGCTCGATGCGCTGGGCGAAGGCCTTCGGCTCCTGGCCCAGCGCCTGGGCGATGCGCGGCCACTCGTCGCGAACCGCCATCAGATCCTTGGGGTTGGTCCAGAGAGTGGTGACCGGGGTGCTCACCGCCAGCGGCTCGCCATTGCGGTCGGTGATCAGGCCGCGATGGGCGGGAATCGGGATATGCCGCACGCTACGGGCATCGCCATGCGCCTTGAGGAAGTCATGGTCGATCACGTGCAGGTCGACGATACGCCAGGAAATAGCGCCGACCATGATGGCGAGCAGGCCCAGAACGATCCGGAAGCGCCAAGGATAGAGTGCGCCTTCCAGCTTCATCATGGCGCCACCATCCGTACTTCGGCCGGATCGGGGATGCGCATCTTCAGCTGTTCGCTGGCCAGGGATTCGATGCGGTTGTGTGCGGTCCAGGTGCTCTGTTCGAGAACCAGTCGCCCCCATTCGGCCTGGGCCTTGTCGCGCACACTGAGCTCCGCGTAAAGCTCGTTGAGCAGCTTGCGGTTCCAGTGGGCGCTGTAGGAAACGGCAATGGCGGACAGCAGGATGCCGACGAACAGCAGCAGCATCACCAGGCTGCCACCGGGCAGGGGCTTGGCGTAGAGGCGGCTCATCTCAGCTTCTCCGCCACACGCATGACCGCACTGCGCGAACGCGGATTGGCCTTGAGTTCCTCTTCCGACGCGTATTGCGGCTTGCCCACGAGCTTCAGACGCGGCTCGAAGACGGCCTGACGGATCGGCAGGTCGCGGGGCAGCTTGTCGGCTTCGCCCTTGGCATGCTTGCGCATGAATTGCTTGACGATGCGGTCTTCCAGGGAATGGAAGCTGATCACCACCAGACGACCGCCGACGGCGAGTGCCTCGAGCGCGGCATCCAGCCCCTGCTCAAGGTCGCCCAATTCGTTGTTGACGTGAATGCGGATGCCCTGGAACGCGCGGGTCGCAGGGTTCTTGCCTTTCTCCCAGGCCGGGTTGGCGGCACTCAGTACCGCCGCAAGGTCGGCCGTGCGTTCGAAAGGTTTCTCGGCGCGACGCTGCACCACGGCACGGGCCATGCGCTTGGCAAAACGCTCTTCGCCATACTCCTTGAAGACACGGGCGATTTCGTCCTCACTGGCACTGGCGATCCACTGCGCGGCGCTCTGCCCGCGGTCAGGGTTCATGCGCATGTCCAGCGGGCCATCGTTGAGGAAACTGAAACCACGCTCCGGATCGTCCAGCTGCGGGGAGGACACGCCAAGGTCAAGCAGGACGCCGTCCACCTTGCCCTCCAGACCACGCTGGCGTACTTCGTCGCCGAGCTCGGCAAAGCTCCTTTGCACAATGACAAAGCGGCCGTCATCGGCCGCCAGAGCTTGCCCCGTCGCAATCGCTTGCGGGTCCTTGTCGAATCCCAGCAAGCGCCCCCCGGGCCCAAGCCGCTCCAGAATGAGCCGGCTATGCCCACCTCGCCCGAACGTCCCGTCCAGGTAGCAGCCATCCTCGCGCAGGGCGAGGCCTTCCACTGCCTCTTCGAGCAGTACGGTGATATGGCGGAAGCTGCTGGTTGCACTCACAGGATAAGGTCACGTAGTTCGTCCGGCAGACCGCCGGGCTGTTTGATTGCCATGAGGTCTGCCTCGGAAATCGCGTTCCAGGCATCCTCATCCCACAGTTGGAACTTGTTCAGCTGGCCGACCAGCATGGCCCGCTTGTCCAGTCCGGCGTACTCGCGCAGGCGCGGCGGCACCAGAAAGCGACCGGCGCTATCGAGCTCCAGGTCCACGGCATTACCGATCAGCAAACGTTGCAGGCGGCGAGTTTCCTCGCGCAGGGAGGGCAGCTCTCGCAGCTTGGCTTCGATGAGCTCCCATTCAGGCAGGGGGTAGACAGTCAGACAGCGATCGACGGCGTCGATTGTCACGATGAGCTGGCCACCACAACGCGAAACGAGCTCGTCACGATACCGACTTGGCATCGCGAGTCGCCCCTTGGCGTCGAGACTGATGGCGTTGGCTCCGCGAAACACGGCTGCGCTTCCCCTTTGATTGGCTTTCCCTGCCGATAAATCCCACTTCTACCCACTTCACTCCACTTCCGCACACTATAGAAATGCGCCAGCCCCACCGTCAAGGCGCGCAAAAGCGGAAAATTCCTTACAGGACGGCAATTTAGCGAGGGTTTGGAAGGGTTTCGGAGGGTTTTGACGGAACAAAGGAGGAGTAAAATCCAGCACTTACAAGAAGCTGAACTTCGAACTTAAAGTAGTTTGTTAAGAGTAAGAACTTTTCGGCATTTGAAAGGAGGGGAAGACAACACCGAAGAGCTAACGCGAGGAGAAGTGAAAAAGCAGAGAGTCGATCTGTAAGCCGGGTTCTGTCGAGGACAGTCATTCATCTACGGCTGCCATCACTGACAGCCTTTAGCAACCTACCCGAATCCGACGCGGGCCACGCCATGGATTCCTATTTGGTCTTGCTCCGAGTGGGGTTTACCTAGCCACGAACTGTTACCAGTCGTGCGGTGCGCTCTTACCGCACCTTTTCACCCTTACCGGCGCTTACGCGCTTAGGCGGTTATTTTCTGCGGCACTTTCCGTAGGCTTGCGCCTCCCAGGCGTTACCTGGCACTCCGCCCTGTGGAGCCCGGACTTTCCTCCCTCTCAAAATCGTAGAACGAAATGAGACAGCGACTGTCCGATCGACTCTCCGCCGCCAAGGTTAACGGCAGGCGCCTCCGAGAACAAGCTCAGGAATCACCCTGCCGCTCCAGAGCCGCCTGGTAGAGCAGATTCTTGCGCACGCCAGTTATCTCCGCCGCCAGCGCGGCAGCCCGCTTGACCGGCATTTCCGCCAGCAGCAGATCCAGCACCCGCAGGGCTTCGGCACTCAGCGCGCCCTCACCTTCCGGGGCCTGCCAGCCGCCCACCAGCACAACGCACTCGCCCCGCTGCTGGTTGGAGTCCGCCGCCACCCAGCTGCACAGTTCGTCCAATGGAGCGCCCTTCAGAGTCTCGAAGGTCTTGGTCAGCTCGCGCGCCAGCACTGCGGGACGATCGCCACCGAAGACGCTGCGCATGTCCACCAGCGACTCCAGAATCCGGTGGGGCGCCTCATAGAAGATCAGGGTGCGCGGCTCCTCCTTCATTTCCTCCAGCCGGCCGCGACGCGCGTTGGCCTTGGCCGGCAGGAAACCTTCGAAGATGAACCGGTCCGAAGGCAGCCCGGCAGACGACAACGCAGCGATCAGGGCGCAGGCGCCGGGTACCGGCACCACCGCGACACCCGCGGAACGCGCCTGGCGCACCAGGTGAAAGCCCGGATCTGAAATAAGCGGCGTACCCGCATCGGAAATCAGCGCCACATCTTCCCCGGCCTCCAGGCGCGCGAGAAAGCGGCCGCCCTGGTCGCGCTCGTTGTGCTCATGACAGGCCGCCAGGGGGGTTTCGATTCCGAAGTGTTGCAGCAGGCGCGCGGAGTGGCGGGTGTCCTCGGCGGCGATCAGGGCAACTTCCCGCAGCACCCGCAAGGCGCGGGCAGTGATGTCATCGAGGTTGCCGATGGGCGTTGCGACCACATAAAGCGTGCCGTATGCGTTGCCGCTGGCGGAAGAAAGAGTCACAAGGCACCTCGGAAAATACTGAAAGCGCGCATTGTATCCCGATTCACCGGCCCGACATCGCGCCTCAACCGGTGCTTGGGTACAATCGCGTCTTTCTTCAACGAGTTTCGGGACCGATAAATGATCGCTTGCCTGCGTCCGCTCTCCGCCCTCTGCCTCGCCGGCCTGCTGGCTGCTTGCGCCAGCTCGCCCTCGTCAAGCCTTGGCGAATTGCCCCGCACCCCCGAGGCCAGCATCGAGCAGCTGCTGCAGCAGGCCAGCGAAGCCAAGCCGGAACAGGCCGTACTGCTGCGCCTTTCCGCAGCCGACCTCGCCTATAAACAGCAGGACGTTGGCCGATCCGCTCGAATCCTCGAGCAGATCCCGATGGAAAGCCTGAAGCCCGCTCAGCAGATCTTCGCCAGTACCCTGGCCGCCGAACTGGCCATGGCCCGCAACCAGCCGAAGAGCGCTCTCAAGGCCCTGAGCCACCCCAGCCTCGAACACCTCGCCGAACTGCCCGTCGACCAGCAGGTGCGCACCCAGCTCGTCCGCGCCCGCGCCCTTGAGGCCGACGGCCAGGCCCTCGCTGCCGCTCGCGAACGTGTATTCATTGCCCCCCTGTTGAGCGGCGAAGCTGCCAGCAACAACCATGAAGCCATCTGGGCACTGGTTTCCAGCCTGCCGCTGAACCAGCTGCAAGGCGGCGCCGACAAGGACCTGGCCGGCTGGCTGGAACTCGCCCGCCTGACCAAGACCTCCTCCACCCTGGAACAGCAGCAGGCCGCCATCGACAACTGGCGTGCACAGAATCCGGAGCATCCGGCCGCCAAGCAGCTGCCACAGGCCCTGACCAAGCTGAAGGAAATCGCTGGCCAGCCCCTGACCAAGATTGCCCTGCTGCTGCCCCAGGAAGGCCAGCTTGCCTCGGTATCCCGCGCGCTGCGCGACGGTTTCCTGGCCGCCCACTACCAGGCCCAGCAATCCGGCCAGCCGCAACCGGCCATTGAGCTGTATGACAGCACCCGGCTGACCTCCATCGACGACTTCTACCGCCAGGCCCAGGCCGACGGCGTGCAGCTGGTGGTAGGTCCGCTGGAGAAGCCGCTGGTCAAGCAGCTCAGCTCCCGCGAACAACTGCCCATCACCACTCTGGCCCTGAACTACAGCGATGCCGACCAGGAAAGCCCTGCCCAACTCTTCCAGTTCGGCCTCTCCGCCGAGGACGAAGCCCGCGAAGTGGCCCGCCGCGCCTGGGCTGACGGCATGCGCAGCGCAGTGGCTCTCGTGCCTCGCGGTGAATGGGGTGACCGCGTACTGCGCGCTTTCCAGCAAAGCTGGCAGACCGAAGGTGGCCGCCTGATCGCCGCCGAGCATGTCGATCAGCCTGTCGCGCTTGCCCAGCAGATCGCCGACCTCTTCCAGCTTCGCCAGAGCGAAGCCCGCACCAAGCGCCTGCAGAACACCCTCGGGGTTCCAGTAGCCGCCCAGCCGGCGCGCCGCCAGGACGTCGACTTCATTTTCCTCGCTGCCACCCCACAGCAAGCCCAGCAGATCAAGCCAACCCTGGCCTTCCAGTACGCCGGCGATGTACCGGTCTATGCCACTTCCCACCTCTATTCCGCGAGCAACGATCCGGCCCAGTACCAGGACCTGAACGGCATCCGCTTCTGCGAGACCCCGTGGCTGCTGAATGGCGATGATCCGCTGCGTCAGCAGGTCGGCAACCAATGGCCCCAGGCCGGCGGAAGCCTCGGTCGTCTTTATGCGATGGGTGCCGACGCCTATCGCCTGGCACCGCGCCTGACGCAACTGAAGCTCCTGCCGGAAACGCAGGTTGATGGTCTTTCCGGTCGCCTGAGCCTGAACCCCGCTCGTCGAATCGAGCGCCAGCTGCCCTGGGCCGAGTTCCGCGACGGCCGGGTCCAGCGCCTGCAAGATAGCGACTCTTGATTGATCGACGAGTCCGCGGGCAAGCGGCGGAAGCCATTGCCCGCGCCCACCTCGAATCAAATGGGCTTCGTCTGTTGTCCCAGAACTGGCTGTGCCGGCGGGGCGAGCTCGATCTGGTCATGCTCGACGGCGATACAGTAGTATTCGCCGAAGTCCGCTACCGGCGTCATACCGGATGGGGCGGCGCACTCGAGAGCGTCGATGCCCGCAAGCGCGAAAAACTGGCATACGCCGCCCAGCAGTTCCTCCAGCAGGAATCCCGCTGGGCAAAACACCCTTGTAGATTTGATGTGATTGCCGTCGAAGCAATGGACGGTGATTCGCCCCCGCGACTGACCTGGCTGAAGAACGCCTTCGACACCTGATCGGTCGCCCCACTGAAGGTCTTACCCGATGGACATGCAACCCCGTATCCGCCAACTCTTCCAAGCCAGCATCGACACCAAGCTGCAGGCCATGGAACTGCTGGCCCCGCACATCGAGCACGGCAGCATGGTGATGGTCCACGCACTGCTCAATGAGGGCAAGATCCTGTCCTGCGGCAACGGCGGCTCGGCCGGCGATGCCCAGCACTTTTCCTCGGAGCTGCTCAACCGCTTCGAACGCGAGCGCCCGAGCCTGCCGGCCATCGCTCTGACTACCGACAGCTCGACCATCACTTCCATCGCCAACGATTACAGCTACAACGAAGTCTTTTCCAAGCAGATCCGCGCCCTGGGCCAGCCTGGTGACGTGCTCCTGGCCATCTCCACCAGCGGCAATTCGGCCAACGTGATCCAGGCCATCCAGGCCGCCCACGACCGAGAAATGGTCGTCGTCGCCCTGACCGGCCGCGACGGCGGCGGCATGGCCTCCCTGCTCCTGCCGGAGGATGTGGAAATTCGCGTGCCCTCCAAGGTCACGGCACGCATCCAGGAAGTTCACCTGCTGAGCATCCACTGCCTCTGCGACCTGATCGACCGTCAACTGTTTGGGAGTGAAGAATGAACCGTTCCCCCCTGATACTCGCCGGCCTCGCCCTGTGCCTTGCGCTTTCCGGCTGCGGCGGACGCACTGTCGGAAAGGCCATCGACGACCAGTCCACCCCGTCCAAGGTGCGCGCCAAGGTCGAGGCTGCCAGCCCTGACCTGAAGACCAATTCACACATCGTGGTCGCCAGCTACAACGGCGTCGTACTGCTCGCCGGCCAGACACCGCGCGCCGACCTCAAGGAATTGGCAGGCCAGGCCGCGCAAACCGCCCAGGGTGTACGTCGCGTGCATAACGAACTGCAGGTACTGCAGCCCTCCTCGACCCTGGCGCGCATGAACGACAGCACCATCACCACCAAGATCACCACCCAGTTCCTGGCTGACGGCAAAGTGCCCAGCTCGCAGATCAAGGTGGTGACCGAAAACGGCATCGTCTACCTGCTGGGCCTGGTTACCCGCCAGGAAGCCCAGCTGGCGACCAACATCGTCCAGGGCGTCTCCGGCGTACAGAAGATCGTTCGGCTCTTCGAATACACCAACTGACCCTGACCGCAGACACAAAAAAGGCGATCCGAGGATCGCCTTTTTTATTACTTGACCACTTTTAGGCTGGGCCGGCCACTGGGGCGCGAAGGTTCGCCGCCCGAGCCCGACGGCTCGCCACCGTTAGGCCCATCGCCATCCGGCTCCGGATCATCGCCCGGCAGCGGCGGCTCGAGATCGAACACCATGCCCTGGCCATTCTCGCGGGCGTAGATAGCCATCACGGCAGCCGAAGGAATGTAGAGGCTGTGGGCAACCCCACCAAAACGCCCCTCGAAGCTCACTGCGTCGTTGTCCATGTGCAAATGACGCACGGCACTGGGAGACACATTGAGCACGATCTGACCATCGTTGGCGTAGCCCGGCGGCACCCGCACGCCGGCATGCTCGGCGTTCACCAGCAGATGCGGCGTGCAGTTGTTGTCGACGATCCACTCGTACAGCGCGCGGACCAGATAGGGACGACTGGAATTCATCTAGGTCTCCTCAGCGCATTTCGCGCTCGGCGGCGGAGAGGCTGGCCCGGAAGGAGTCACGGGCAAATGCGCGCTCCATGTAGTCCAGAAGAGGTTTGGCCGGCCGCGGCAACTCGATGCCCAGTTGGGGAAGGCGCCAGAGAATCGGCAGCAGGCAGCAATCCACCAGACTGAAATCTTCGCTTAGAAAATATGGCTTGTCCGCAAATAGCGGCGACACGCCGGTCAGGCTCTCACGCAGTTCCTTGCGCGCGACGGCCTTGTCGGCCTCCTTGTTACGCGAATCGAGGATGCGATCTACCAGCGAACACCAGTCACGCTGCACGCGATGTATGAGCAGGCGGGTATTGGCGCGCGCCACGGGATAGACCGGCAGCAGCGGAGGATGGGGGTAACGCTCTTCCAGGTACTCCATTACGACCGTGGACTCGTAAAGCGCCAGGTCCCGATCAACCAGGGTCGGAACGCTGCCGTACGGATTGACTTCGGCCAGCTTGGGCGGGCAACGGCCCGGCTCGACATTGATGATCTCGGCGGCGACGCCCTTCTCGGCGAGCACGATACGCACACGATGGGAGTAGTGGTCGGCGGGGTCGGAGTAACAGGCCAGCCTGTTGGTGACGGCCATTGCGTCCTCCTCACATTGGAAAATTCAGGGGCAGAAAGAAGCGCGCGCCCAATAAGGGCGCGCGCTTTGACAACGGTACAGCGGCGTATCAGTGAACGTCCTTCCAGTACTCGCGCATCAGCAGGTAGGCGAACACGAAGAAGAACGCCAGGTACAGCAGGACGTAGGTACCGATGCGCTGGCTTTCCAGCTTGACCGGGTTGGCGGAGTACGCCAGGAAGGTCACCAGGTTCTGGACCTTCTCATCGAACTCAGCTTCGGTCAGCTTGCCGGTCTTCGGTACTACGGTCAGCTGGTCACAGGCTTCGTGGGTCAGCGGCGCACCCGTCAGCGGATCGAACTGCTTCTTGCCGTCCTCAACCGCTTGAACCTGCTTGCAACCAACGATCTGACGACCTTGCAGGCTGACCAGGACGTTCGGCATGCCGACGTTCGGGAAGACCTTGTTGTTCACGCCCCACGGACGTGCAGGATCTTCGTAGAACGAACGCAGGTAGCTGTACAGCCAGTCGGTGCCACGCACGCGGGCAACCAGGGTCAGGTCCGGCGGAGCAGCGCCGAACCAGGTCTTGGCGTCCTGCGGCTGCATGCCGATCTTCATGTGGTCGCCGATCTTGGCACCGGTGAAGACCAGGTTCTGCAGCATGAGCTCTTCCGGAATGTCCAGGTCCTTGCCTACACGCTCATAGCGCTGGAACTTGGCACTGTGGCAGCCCATGCAGTAGTTCGCGAAGGTACGCGCGCCGTCCTGCATGGCAGCCTTGTCGGTCAGGTCGATGTCGACCTTGTCCAGATGCACATCATGACCACCGGCGGCGAAGGAAAGAGCCGGCAGCGCAGCGAAAACAAATGCAGCAAATAGCTTTTTCATCAGCCTGTCACCCTTTCCGGTACCGGTTTGGTTTTTTCCATCCTTGTGTAGAACGGCATCAGGATGAAGTACGCGAAGTACAGGATGGTGCAGACCTGGGACAGCAGGGTACGGCCCGGAGTCGGCGCCAGCACGCCCAGCACGCCGAGGATGATGAAGGCAATGCAGAACACCAGCAGCCAGATACGGCTCAGCCAGCCCTTGTAACGCATGGACCTCACCGGGCTGCGGTCCAGCCAGGGCAGCACGAACAGCACGGCGATGGCAGCACCCATGGCGATAACGCCGAGGAGCTTGTCCGGTACCGCACGGAGGATCGCATAGAACGGAGTGAAGTACCAAACCGGTGCGATGTGCTCAGGAGTCTTGAACGGGTTGGCCTGTTCGAAGTTCGGCTTCTCGAGGAAGTAACCACCCATTTCCGGGAAGAAGAACACCACGAAGCAGAACACGAAGAGGAACACCACTACGGCTACCAAATCATGCACAGTGTAGTAAGGATGGAAAGCGATGCCATCCAGCGGCTTGCCGTTCTCATCCTTCAGCTTCTTGATATCCACGCCGTCCGGGTTGTTCGAACCCACTTCGTGCAGGGCCAGGATGTGCAGCACAACCAAGCCGAGCAGCACGATCGGCAGGGCGATCACGTGCAGCGCGAAGAAGCGGTTCAGTGTGATGCCGGAAATCAGGTAGTCACCACGGATCCACTGAGTCAGGTCATCGCCCACGACAGGGATGGCACCGAACAGCGAGATGATCACCTGGGCACCCCAGTAGGACATCTGGCCCCAGGGCAGCAGATAGCCCATGAAGGCCTCGGCCATCAGGGCGAGGTAGATCAGCATGCCGAAGATCCACACCAGCTCACGCGGCTTCTGGTAGGAGCCGTAGAGCAGACCGCGGAACATGTGCAGGTAGACAACGATGAAGAACGCCGATGCACCGGTGGAGTGCAGGTAGCGAATGATCCAGCCGTACTCCACGTCGCGCATGATGTACTCGACGGACGCAAAGGCTTCTTCGGCGGACGGAGTGAAGCTCATGGTCAGCCAGATACCGGTGAGGATCTGGTTGACCAGTACCAGCAGTGCCAGCGAACCGAAGAAGTAGAAGAAGTTGAAGTTCTTCGGCGCGTAGTACTTGCTCAGATGGTCTTCCCACATCTTGGTCGCGGGGAAGCGCGCATCGACCCATTCCATGAATTTGCTCATCAGGCCTTCTCCTGGTCCACACCGATGACGATGACATCATCCGTCTCGTACGAGTACGGCGGCACCGGCAGGTTGAGGGGCGCGGGTTGCGCCTTGTAGACACGGCCGGCGAGGTCATAACGGGAGCCGTGGCAGGGGCAGAAGTAGCCACCAACCCACTCGGCCCCCAGGTCAGCCGGGGCGACTTCCGGACGGAAGGACGGCGAGCAGCCCAGGTGGGTGCAGATGCCGACCAGTACCAGGATTTCCGGTTTGATCGAGCGGCTGACCGGATCCACGTAGGTCGGCTGCGCCGAAGCCTTGGACTCCGGATCGGCCATGCGATCATGGATCTTCGGCAGGTTAGCCAGGATTTCCTCGGTACGACGCACGATGAACACCGGCTGACCACGCCATTCGGCGACGATCTGCTGGCCGGCTTCGACCTTGCTTATATTCACCTTGACCGGTGCACCCGCGGCCTTGGCCTTGGCACTGGGCAGCCATGACCCCACGAACGGGACCGCAGCCCCCACCGCTCCCGCCGCACCGACCACGGACGTGGCCGCTACGAGGAAGCGACGCCGGCCTGCATTCACGCCGTCATTGCTCATTCAGTCGTCTCCCATCAGCTTCTGTGGCCTGTTGTTCAGGCCTCTACTAAGTAAAAAATCGAGCCGCGCAAAAAATTCGCCAAATGGTAAAGAAAACCCCCTGTGCTGACAAGGTAATAGCCGGATACAAATGTCCCGAAAGCCTTGATTGGCGGGGGATTCGCGCGTGCGACAAGCTGTCGCACGGCAAAATTTACGGCGCATAAAAAAACGCCCAGTTCCGAAGAAACTGGGCGTTTTTGCAAGCGTCGAATTAACGCTTGGAGTACTGCGGACGCTTACGCGCTTTACGCAGACCGACTTTCTTACGTTCAACTTCGCGAGCATCGCGAGTTACGTAGCCGGCCTTACGCAGCGGGCTGCGCAGGGTCTCGTCGTATTCGATCAGGGCGCGAGTGATGCCGTGACGGATTGCACCGGCCTGGCCGCTTACGCCACCACCAACGACGGTAACGTAGATATCGAACTTCTCGACAGTCTCGGTCAGCTCCAGGGGCTGACGCACGACCATGCGAGCGGTTTCACGGCCGAAGAAGGTATCCAGGCTGCGGTTGTTGATGGAAATCTTGCCAGTGCCCGGACGCAGGAAGACGCGAGCGGTAGCAGTCTTGCGACGGCCGGTGCCGTAGTTTTGAGTCGCCGACATAATGAACTTATCCCGTTAAATCTTCAGTTCTTGGGGCTGCTGAGCGGTGTGCGGGTGAACAGCACCCTTGTACACCTTCAGCTTGCGATACATGTCGCGGCCCAGCGGGTTTTTCGGCAGCATGCCTTTTACCGCGGTCTCGATCACGCGCTCGGGGGCCTTGGCAATCAACTTCTCGAAGTTGATTTCCTTGATGCCGCCCGGGAAGCCGGAGTGCGAGTAGTACATCTTGTCGGTGGTCTTGGCACCGGTAACACGAACCTGCTCGGCGTTGATCACGACAATGTAGTCGCCGGTGTCAACGTGAGGGGTGTATTCGGGCTTGTGCTTGCCACGCAGACGGCTGGCAATTTCGGTGGCCAGACGACCCAGGGTCTGACCTGCAGCGTCGACGACGTACCAGTCGCGCTTAACAGTTTCCGGTTTTGCAGTAAAAGTTTTCATTCGCTATAGCCTCAGGGGCCGCCCTGAAAATAAGACGGCGGATCTTACTGAATAGTGCTCGCCCTGACAAGTCAGGGACAGCCGGAAACAGACGCTATCGGGGGCTCGGGTCAGCGCGTCCGCTACGGCAAAAGGGTTTCGGCAGGCTAGGCATCCCCACCTTCAATCTCCGCAGGCTAGGCATCCCCGCAAAGAAAGCCGCGGAATTATGCCGATTGCGCGAAAAATATCAACCTGATTTCATGCGGTCTTTTTCGAAGACGCAGGAGGCAGCGATGGAATACCGCCAACTTGGCCGCACCGACCTCAAGGTCAGCAGCCTTTGCCTGGGCACGATGACCTGGGGCGAGCAGAACACCGAGGCCGAAGCCTTCGCTCAGATCGAGCGGGCCAAGGCCTACGGCATCAACTTCATGGATACCGCCGAGATGTATCCGGTGCCACCGCGCGCTGAAACCTACAGCGCCACCGAAACCATCATCGGCAACTGGTTCGCCAGGCGCCGCGACCGTGCCGACTGGATCCTGGCGAGCAAGGTCGCCGGCCCGGGCAACGGCATCAGCCATATCCGCGGCGGCAACCTTAAGCACAACCGCCAGCACATCACCACTGCCCTGGATGCCAGCCTCAAGCGCCTGCAGACCGACTGGATCGACCTCTACCAGTTGCACTGGCCCGAGCGCAGCACCAATTTCTTCGGCCAGCTCGGCTATCAGCACAAGGACGAGGAGTTCACCCCGCTGCAGGAAACCCTCGAGGTACTCGGCGAACAGGTGAAAGCCGGCAAGATCCGCCAAATCGGCCTGTCCAACGAAACGCCCTGGGGCACGATGAAGTTCCTCCAGTTGGCCGATCAACTCGGCCTGCCCCGCGCCGTCTCCATCCAGAACCCCTATAACCTGCTCAACCGTACCTTCGAAGTAGGCCTGGCCGAAGTGGCGATGCGCGAGCAGTGCGGTTTGCTGGCCTATTCCCCCATGGCCTTCGGCATGCTCTCCGGCAAGTACGAGAACGGTGCCCGCCCGGCCAACGCCCGGATCACCCTGTTCAGCCGCTTCACCCGCTACACCAACCCGCAATCCCAATCCGCCTGCTCGCGCTATGTCCAGCTGGCCCGTGAACATGGCCTGGACCCGGCACAGATGGCGCTGGCCTTCGTCACTGCCCAACCCTTCGTCACCAGCAACATCATCGGCGCCACCTCCCTGGAACAACTGGAAACGAACCTGCGCAGCATCGAACTGACGCTTTCAGAAGAGGTGCTGGAAGGTATCGCCGCCATTCACAAGGATCAGCCCAACCCAGCCCCGTAGAAACGCAGAAGCCCGGCGATCGCCGGGCTTCCCTTTGCGCGAGGCTTCAGACCAGGGAGCGGGCGATGATCTCCTTCATGATTTCATTGGTGCCCGCGTAGATTCGCTGCACTCGCGCATCCGCCCAGGCCCGCGCCACCGCGTACTCCCACATGAAGCCGTAGCCGCCGTGCAGTTGCACGCACTCGTCCAGCACCTTGCACTGCAGGTCGGTCCCCCAGTACTTGAGCATTGCCGCAGTGGGCACATCCAGCTTGCCCTGCAAGTGCAGTTCCAGGCAGCGATCGACGAAGACACGGCCAATCTGGATCTCGGTGGCCATTTCCGCCAGCTTGAAACGGGTGTTCTGGAATTCGGCGATGGACTTGCCGAATGCCTTGCGCTCGCGGGTGTAGTCCAGGGTCCACTTCAGCGCAGCCTCGGCCGAGGCCAAGGCACCGATGCCCACCGTCAGGCGCTCCTGAGGCAGTTCCTGCATCAGATAGGCGAACCCCATGCCCGCCTGGCCCAGCAGGTTCTCCTTGGGTACGCGCACGTCCTGGAAGAACAGCTCGGAGGTGTCCTGGGCCTTCATGCCCACCTTTTCCAGGCGCTTGCCCTTGGCAAAGCCCGACGTGCCCGCTTCCACCAGGAACAGGCTGGTGCCCTTGGCGCCGGCCTTGGGATCGGTCTTGGCCACCACGATCACCAGATCGGCGAGAAAACCGTTGGTGATGAAAGTCTTGGAGCCGTTGATGACGTACTCGTCGCCCTCCAGCACGGCAGTGGTTTTCACACCCTGGAGGTCGGAACCGGCACCCGGTTCGGTCATGGCGATGGCCGTCACCAGCTCGCCGCTGACCAGCTTGGGCAGGTATTTCTGCTTCTGCGCCTCGGAACCGTAGTGAAGGATGTAGGGCGCAACGATGTCGGAGTGCAGGGAAAAGCCGATGCCGGTCAGGCCCAGGCGGCCGACCTCCTCGATCACCACCGCACTGTAGAGGAAGTCAGCGCCCATGCCGCCGTACTCTTCGGGAATATGCGAACAGAGCATGCCGGCCTCGCCGGCCTTGTTCCACAGGGCGCGGTCGATGTGGCCGTCCTTCTCCCACTGGTGGTGATAGGGCACCGCCTCCTGCTCGAGAAACTTGCGCACGCTGTCGCGGAAGAGTTCGTGATCGGAGCTGAACAGGGTTCTCGGGATCATGGCATCACCTTGGAATGACACTGTGGACATGTAGGTTCGGAGGTCACCGACTCTAGGACAGTCCCCTCCCCCGCCATACTGGACACTTAGGACAAAAAATAAGACGATCCAGCCGCAGAATGACCGCTTTCCCCTAATAAGAACAACACCATGAGTATTACGCAGTCTCCAATCCTTCGACAGGTCAGCATCCTGGCCATCGACGGTGTCTTCGCCTCCACCCTGATGCAGGCCAAGGACTTCTTCCACATGGCCAGCCTGCGCTTCGGCAAGCTGCAGGGCAAAGGCCTTACCCCCGCCTTCCAGACCCGCCTGGTCAGCCCTGACGGCCAGCCGGTGAGCAGCTTCAGCGAAGTGCGCATCCCGGTGGACGGGCCGCTGGATGAAGCGGACATCATCGTCATCCCGACCTTCTGGGGTGATTTCGACACCCTGCTCGCCCGCTACCCAAGCGTCTGCAAATGGCTGCGCGAACGCCACGCGGCCGGCAGCGCCATCTGCGGCGAGGCATACGGCGTGTTCTGGATGGCCCAGGCGGGTCTGCTGGACGGCAAGGAAGCCACCACCTACTGGCGCTTCTTCGGCGAATTCAGCGAACGCTTCCCCAAGGTGCTGCTGAACCAGGACAAGCACATTTCCGATGCCGACAACCTTTACTGCGCCGGCGGTGTCACCTCGGCCTGCGACCTTTACATCTACCTGATCGAGCGCTTCTGCGGCGCCGGCATCGCCCAGGCCGTGGCCCGCGACACTCTCTATGAAGTACAGCGCAGCTATACGCCAGGCCGTATTGGCTTCGGCGGACAGAAGCTGCACCACGACATGGCCATCCTGCAGATCCAGCATTGGCTGGAAGAGCACTTCGGCGACAAGTTCCGCTTCGAGGATGTGGCGCGGGAACACGGCATGAGCATCCGCAACTTCATGCGGCGATTCCAGGCCGCCACCGGCGACAAACCCTTGCACTACCTGCAGCGGCTACGCATCGAAACGGCCAAGGGGCTGCTCTCGGCCACGCGCAAGAGCATCAAGACCATCAGTTACGAAGTGGGCTACGACGACGCCAGTTTCTTTGCCCGGCTGTTCCGCCAGCACACCCAGCTCTCCCCCAATCAGTACCGGCGCCAGTACCAGCAGAAAGGCCAGTGAAGACTGCGGAAAGAGGCGCTGACGCAGTTCGGTATCCCATAGATGAAATCCGGGGAAAGCCCCACCGCCGCTCCCGGATTTCATCCAGGCGACGATTGGCCTGTGGGAGTTTCAATCGCGAACGAATTCACCCCCACAGGAAACGAAAAAGGCTGCCCTCGGGCAGCCTTTGTCATTACACGAACCTCAGGGTTTGTGAGGCCGCGAGAGGAACTCGTGGGACTGCATCTCCAGCAGACGGCTGAGGGTACGCTGGAACTCGAAGTTCAGGCGGCCACCGGAGTAGAGATCCTTCAGCTCCACTTCGGCAGAGATGATCAGCTTCACGTTGCGGTCGTAGAACTCGTCCACCAGGTTGATGAAACGCCGCGCCATGTCGTCCTTGGCCACGCCCATCTGCTCGACGTTGGCGAGGATCACCGCATGGAAGATCTTGCCCAGTTCGATGTAGTCGTTCTGGCTGCGCGGACCATCGCAGAGTTCGCGGAACTCGAACCAAGCCACGTCTTCGCAGACGCGCACGGCGCGGATTTCGCGATTTTCGATCATCAGGACTTCGTCTTCCTGAGCCATGGTGCAATCCGGCAGCAGGCTCTTGAAGCTGCGGCTCAGGCTGGCCTCGGCCTCGGCGCCCAGCGGGTAGTGGAACAGCTCAGCCTGTTCCAGGGCGCGCAGACGATAGTCCACGCCGCTGTCGACGTTGACGATATCAGTGTGCTCCTTGAGCAACGCGATGGCCGGCAGGAAACGCGCGCGCTGCAGGCCGTCCTTGTAGAGGCCATCGGGCACGATGTTGGAGGTGGCCACCAGACTGACGCCGTTCTTGAACAGCTCTTCGAGGAGCGTGGCCAGGATCATGGCGTCGGTGATATCGGAGACGAAGAATTCGTCGAAGCAGATCACCCGTGCCTCATCGGCGAAACGCTTGCCGATGATGGTCAGCGGGTTCTTCTCGCCCTTGAGGGTTTTCATTTCCTCGTGGACGCGCTTCATGAAGCGGTGGAAGTGGGTACGCATCTTCTGCTTGAACGGCAGTGCGTCGTAGAAGGTATCCACCAGGTAGGTCTTGCCGCGACCTACGCCACCCCAGAAGTACAGGCCCTTCACCGGCCCCTGGCGCTTCTTGCCGAACAGGCTGCCCAGCAGGCCGGGCTTGTTACGGTCTTCGGCGATCAGGTCGTCATACAGCCGTTGCAGGTGGCGAACGGCGGTTTCCTGTGCAGCGTCGTGGAAAAAATCCGGCCGCTTGAGATCGGCCTGGTAGCGCTCGAGGGGGGTCATGATCGGTAGCAAGGCAACGAAAAACGGGGCAGGTACTTTAGAGCCTGCCCCGTTGATTGGCAATTGGCCGGCAGCGCCGGCCGCAGGAAAGACTGTTATTCCTGAGGTGCGAGGGCCGCGTACAGACGCTGGATGGCCGCGTCACGGGCAGCACCGTCGGCGAAGGCCGGGCTGGAGGCAACCTGTTCATCGTCCAGCCAGATACCGAACGCCTCACCTTCCACACGCAGGTCCAGTTCATCGCCCGACTGCAGGCGCTTGCTGACCTGGCCAGCCGCCTTGCCATCGGCGAAGGCGCGGGACAGCAGCAGTTGCTCGCCATCGGCGTCCAGCAGGCGGAAACGGAAGCTGCCGTCCTCGTCGCGGAAGCTGACGAAGCGGGCGCTCTTGGTCGACTTCTTCTTCGCCTCGGTGCCCACCTGCACGTTGGCGCGGAACGAACGCAGGCCCACCGCTTCACGCAGCTCGCCGAGGAACGGGGTGGCGATCTTCCGAGCCTTGGCGGCGCCGGCGAGGAGGATGTCCTCCAGGTCGGACGGACGCTCGATCAGCGCGTGATAACGCTCGCGCGCCTCGCCCAGTTCGTTGTCCAGCAGCTGGAACAGGCGCTGCTTGGCTTCGCCCCAGGCCAGGCCGGCCAGCAACTCGGCACGGAACTCGGCCAGTTGCGCCGGGGTGGCGAAGGCCTGGTAGAGGGTGAAGAGGTGCGAGTTGTCCGGGTCCTTCGGCTCACCAGGGGCGCGGGAATCGGTGACGATGCGCGCGATGGCATCTTTCAGCTGCTTGGCACTGCCGAACAGCGGAATGGTGTTGTCGTAGCTCTTGGACATCTTGCGACCGTCGAGGCCGGGCAGGGTCGCCACCTCTTCCTCGATCACCGCTTCCGGCAGGGTGAAATATTCGCGGCCGGCACCGAACAGGTGGTTGAAGCGCTGACCGATGTCACGGGCCATTTCCACGTGCTGGATCTGGTCACGGCCGACCGGCACCTTATGGGCGTTGAACATCAGGATGTCCGCGGCCATCAGCACCGGGTAGCTGTACAGGCCCATGGTGACGCCGGCGTCCGGGTCTTCACCGTTCTCCAGGTTCTTGTCCACCGACGCCTTGTAGGCGTGGGCGCGATTGAGCAGACCCTTGGCGCTGACGCAGGTCAGCAGCCAGGTGAGCTCGGGAATCTCGGGAATGTCGGACTGGCGGTAGAAAGTCGCCTTGTCGGTATCCAGGCCGCAGGCCAGCCAGGTGGCGGCGATTTCCAGGCGCGAACGCTGGATGCGCGCCGGGTCGTCGCACTTGATCAGGGCGTGGTAGTCGGCCAGGAAGTAGAAGGAATCGACGTCGTTGGCGCGGCTGGCAACGATGGCCGGGCGGATGGCGCCCGCGTAGTTGCCAAGGTGCGGCGTGCCGGTGGTGGTGATGCCGGTAAGGATACGAGTAGTCATGGTGTTCGCTTGTCGGACTTGATTCGGAATCAGAGGCGCGGCAGGACCAGGTCCTTGAGGTCGGTCAGCTTGCCGTGGAAGAAGTGCCCGCATTCTGCCACTTTCAGCAGCTCGTGGGGGCGCGCGAGGCGGGCGGACCAGTCGTACACGGCCTGGGGCGGCACGACTTCGTCGGCCTCGGGCTGGATCAGGGTCAATTGGCCGGATTCGGGCAATGGGGTGTCGTCGGTTATGCGCATCACCGCCGGCGCCACCATGAACAGACGCGGCACCTCGATGCCCTGGCGCTCCAGGCGTCCCGCGAGGCTGGCGGCGACGAAGCCGCCGTAGGAGAACCCCATCAGCGTCAGGGGCAGCTCCGGGCGCTGGCTGCGGAACCAGTGGACAGCGGCTTCGGCGTCATCCACTTCGCCGGTGCCCATGTCATGGCTGCCAGCGCTGGCGCCGACGCCGCGATAGTTGAAACGCAAGGTGCTGTAGCCTGCATCGCGCGCGGTGCGCTGCAGGGTGGATACCACCTTGTTGAGCATGGTGCCGCCCTGCACCGGATTGGGATGGCAGATCAGCGCCAGGCCCCTGGCTTCGGGCAAAGCGAGATGCAGCGCTTCGAGCTGGCCACAAGGGCCATCGAGCATGAGAGGGATTTCGCGGCTCAACTGGGAAAACTCCGTGACCCCGTGACGGGTCGACTCGTCTTGGATTAGCACAACAGGGCTTGCGTCGCGGTATACAGCGCGGATTCGAGCCGTTAACGTAAAGCAAAGCCGTTTATAGAGGAAGGACTCGTGGAACAGTCGCTCACCGTCTGGTTGTTACCAGCCTTCGCCCTGCTTGCCGGTATCGGCATCGGTTTCCTGATCGCCCGCCTGGTGCCGAACGCGGCCCCGAGCCGGACCCAGCGCCAGCTGGATGATCTGCAGGAACGTTTCGATACCTACCAGAGCGAGGTGGTCACTCACTTCAATACCACCGCCAGCCTGGTGAAGAAGCTCACCCAGAGCTACCAGGAGGTGCAGGAGCATCTGTCCGAAGGCGCCAGCCGCCTGGCCCTGGACGAGCTGACCCGCCAGCGCCTGCTGGCCGCGCTGCACGCCGACGAGGCTGCCAGCCCACGCGAGCGCCTGACCCCGCCGAAGAGCAACGAAGCGCCCAAGGACTACGCGCCCAAGGCTCCGGATGCCCCCGGCACCCTGGACGAGACCTTCGGCCTGAAAGGCAAGTACTGATTCCACCAAGGCCCGGCCGGGCAACCGGCCAGCCGAACCAGAAGCCAACAAAAAGCCCCGCAATCGCGGGGCTTTTTGTTGGGCTGTCGCTTAGATAGCGCCGCGCTCTCGGAGCAGGTCGATCACCAGCTTCGCACCCTCTTCCACGTTGGTGGCCTGGGTGTCGATCACCAGGTCCGCATCCAGCGGTACATCGTAGGGGAAGGATTCGCCCGGGATGTTGTCAAGGCCGGCTGCGTAGAGGCCCTGCGGATCGCGCTCGCGGCACGCCAGCGGCGACGCCTGTACATAGACGGTGATCAGGCGATCGGCACCGATGAGGGCCTTGGCCTGTTCGCGGCCTTCAGCATCCGGTGCCACGAAGGCGGCCAGGGTAACCAGGCCGGCCTCGTTGAACTGGCGTGCAACGTGAGCGGCACGACGCCAGTTCTCGGTGCGTCCGGCGCGATCCTGCGGCAGCCCCTTGTTCAGGTCATGGCGCAGGTTCTGGCCATCCAGCACGTAGACGGCACGCCCCATGTCGAACAGCTTGCGCTCCACGGCATAGGCCAGGGTGCTCTTGCCAGCGCCGGAAAGGCCACTGAACAGCACAGTGGCCGGCTGCTGACCGAAGCGCGCGGCACGCTCTTCGCTGGACACGTGGGCCTGCTTGCCGTGGTGGCCATCGACATTACGGCCCGCCTGCGGGTCGGCGATGATCATGCCGGCGCCAACGGTCCCGTTGGTCAGGCGATCGATGACGATGAAGGCGCCAGTGGTGCGGTTCTGCTCGTAGCCGTCGAGGGCGATGGGCGCATCCAGGCTGACCTTGACCTTGGCGATCTCGTTCAGTTGCAGGCTGCTGCCGGCGGTTTCCTCAAGGGTGTTCACGTCCACCTTGTGGACGATGCTCGGAATCGAGCCCGGCACGTAGCTGGTGGCGCGCTTGATGTCGTACTTCTTGCCCGGGAGCATGGGTTCTTCGGACATCCACACCAGCATGGCTTCAAAGCCATCGGTGATCAGCGGGCGATTGTCGGCATGCACCAGCATGTCACCGCGGGAAACGTCGATTTCGTCTTCCAGGGTCAGGGTGATGGCCTGGCCGGGACCGGCATGTTCCAGTTCACCGTCAAAGGTGACGATGGACTTGATCCGGCTGCCCCTGCCCGAGGGCAGCGCCACCACTTCGTCACCCTTGCGCACGATGCCGCTGGCCAGGGTGCCGGCAAAGCCGCGGAAGTTGAGGTTCGGACGGTTCACATACTGCACCGGGAAGCGCATGTCGGTGAAATTGCGGTCGCCGGCGATTTCCACGGATTCGAGGATTTCCATCAGCGGCTTGCCGTCGTACCAGGGCGCACGCTCGCTGCGGTTGACCACGTTGTCGCCCTTGAGCGCCGACATGGGCACGAAATTGATCGACGACGGCGCCAGCTTGATGCGCTCGGCGAACTGCAGGTAGTCGGCCTTGATCTTCTCGAAGACGGACTGATCGAAGTCCATCAGGTCCATCTTGTTGACCGCGACGACGATGTGCCGGATGCCCAGCAGGGACGCGATGAAGCTGTGCCGGCGGGTCTGGGTCTGCACGCCATAGCGGGCGTCGATCAGGATGATGGCCAGGTCGCAGGTGGACGCGCCGGTGGCCATGTTGCGGGTGTACTGCTCATGGCCGGGGGTGTCGGCGATGATGAACTTGCGCTTGGCGGTGCTGAAATAGCGGTACGCCACGTCAATGGTGATGCCCTGCTCGCGCTCGGCCTGCAGGCCATCCACCAGCAGCGCCAGGTCGACGTCGTCACCGGTGGTGCCGACTTTCTTCGAATCGCGGGTGATGGCTTCCAGATGGTCCTCGTAGATCATCTTGGAGTCGTGCAGCAGGCGCCCGATCAGGGTGCTCTTGCCGTCGTCGACGTTGCCGCAGGTGAGGAAGCGCAGCAGTTCCTTGCGTTCGTGCTGGGCCAGGTACGCGAGGATGTCCTCGCTGATCAGATCGGATTGATGGCTCATTCTTTGGCTCCAGGCTGCAAGCTGCAGGCGGCAGGCTTACAGCAAAAAATTTACTCCGCGATTCGGCTGATCAGGCCGGACAGCATCCGGGATATTCGCGTTGACTCGTCGAGCCATTGGTGGGCGATGGGCTGGCTTATGTAGCCTATGTCACTACCGATCAGGATCTGGGTCCTCAACTCCCCGCAGGAGCCTTTGGCTATCCAGAGAAACCGGCACTTCTCCCTTTCGCTTCCACGCTCCATACCTTCGGCAATATTGCTGGGTATGGATAAGGCCGAACGAGTAATCTGATCCCTGAAGCTATAGTCGCGACATTCCGCGAAACCGCGATACACATCCACAGTCAGCGCACGGGCGCGCTGCCAGACCTCAAGCCGCTCGAAATCCATAGGAGTCTGCTCCTTCCTGAAGCCTGCAGCCTGAAGCCTGTGGCCTTCTTTAGAAGTACCCCTGACGTTTCTTCTCTTCCATCGAGCCGGCGGCGTCGTGGTCGATAACCCGCCCCTGGCGTTCGGAAGTACGGGTCAGGAGCATTTCCTGGATGATTTCCGGCAAGGTGGTCGCCGAGGACTCCACCGCGCCGGTCAGCGGGTAGCAACCCAGGGTGCGGAAACGCACCATGCGCTTCTCGATACGCGCTTTCTCTTCGTCGGAAAGGTGCTCGAGAATGCGCTCGTCGTCGATCATGATCAGCGTGCCGTTCTTCTCGATGACTTCACGCTCGGCGGCGAAGTACAGCGGGACGATCGGGATCTGTTCCAGATAGATGTATTGCCAGATGTCCAGCTCGGTCCAGTTGGACAGCGGGAAGACGCGGATCGACTCGCCCTTCTTCACCTTGCCGTTGTAGACGTTCCACAGCTCGGGACGCTGGTTCTTCGGGTCCCAGCGGTGCTTGCTGTCGCGGAAGGAGTACACGCGTTCCTTGGCGCGGGACTTCTCCTCGTCACGGCGGGCGCCGCCGAAGGCCGCGTCGAAGCCGTACTTGTCGAGCGCCTGCTTCAGGCCCTCGGTCTTCATCACGTCAGTGTGCTTCGCGCTGCCGTGGGTGAAGGGGTTGATGCCCTGAGCGACACCTTCCGGGTTGACGTGGGTGATCAGGTCCAGGCCCATCTCGGCGACCATCTTGTCGCGGAAACGGTACATCTCCTGGAACTTCCACTGGGTGTCGACGTGCATGACCGGGAAAGGCAGCTTGCCGGGGAAGAATGCCTTGCGCGCCAGGTGCAGCATGACGGCGGAGTCTTTACCGATGGAATAGAGCATCACCGGGTTGTCGAATTCGGCGGCCACTTCACGAATGATGTGGATGCTCTCCGCCTCCAGCTGTTTCAGGTGCGTCAGTTTATCGAGCATGGCTACTCACGAAGGTCTTTCTGATACGACGGCCGGCGGGCCGTGGACGAACGGGCACTCTAACACAGCCCCTCCCTTCTATAGAGGAACCGGCTTAGAACGAAACAATCTAGAGATATACCGCACGGATAGATGCCGCCCGAGCCCGTCTCACACGGGGTTCGGGCAGTCGATGAAGAGGTGCTCCAGGGCAAAGCGCCGCGCCAGGTATTCACCCAGGGCCTGCACACCGTAGCGCTCGGTGGCGTGGTGACCGGCGGCGATGAAGCTGATGCCGTTTTCCCTCGCGCTGTGGAAGGTCTGCTCCGAGGCCTCGCCGGTCAGATAGAGGTCGACGCCGGCAGCGATGGCCGTATCGATATAGCCCTGCCCGCCACCGGTGCACCAGCCGATGCGACTGATCATGCGCTCGCCTTCCACCAGCAGAGGCTCGCGCCCGAGCACTTCGCGTACGCGACGGGCGAAGTCGCGAGCAGTCATGGGTTCTGCCAGGGAACCGATCAGACCGACAGTCCGCGGGTTGTCCGGCTCCAGTGGGCCTTCGACGATGATGTCCAGCTGACGCGCCAGCTGGACGTTGTTGCCCACTTCCGGATGCAGGTCCAGCGGCAGATGGTAGGCCAGCAGGCTGACGTCATTGGCCAGCAGGGTCTTCAACCGGCGCTGCTTCATGCCCACGACGCAGGGGTTCTCGCCCTTCCAGAAATATCCGTGGTGCACCAGTACCACATCCGCCTCGGCCTCCACTGCGGCGTCCAGCAGCGCCTGGCTGGCGGTGACGCCAGTGACGATCCGGCTGACCTGGGGACGACCCTCGACCTGCAGGCCGTTGGGACAGTAATCCTGGATGCGCGAAGCGCCCAGGTAGCGCTCCGCTTCTTCCACCAGAGTGTTCAGGGCAATGGCCATGGCATTCCTCACAAGCTGTTTCGGACGACTCGTTTTTGGCGGGCGCCCTCGTATAATGGCGCCACCTTAAGGGGCACCCCTGCCCCCCGCAACCCTCAGGATTCTCCCTCGATGCTCAAGGCCCTGCGATTTATCAGCTGGCCCCTGATTGTCGGCGTGCTCGTGGCACTGCTGATCATTCAGCAATACCCGGAATGGGCAGGCATGCCCCGCCAGGAAGTACATCTGCAGGAAGCGCCCAAGTTCAACTTCACGCGCCAGGGCCCGGACTCCTATGCCGACGCCGTGACCAACGCTTCGCCTGCCGTGGCCAACCTCTACACCACCAAGGTGGTGACCAAGCCGGCCCACCCGCTGTTCGAGGACCCGCAGTTCCGCCGCTTCTTCGGCGACAACCTGCCCCGTCAGCGGCGCATGGAATCCAGCCTGGGTTCGGCAGTGATCATGAGCCCGGAAGGCTACCTGCTGACCAACAACCACGTCACTGCCGGCGCCGATCAGATCGTGGTCGCCCTCAAGGACGGACGGGAAACCCTGGCGCGCCTGGTTGGCAGCGACCCGGAGACCGACCTGGCGGTGCTGAAGATCGACCTCAAGGATCTGCCGCCCATCACCCTCGGCCGCTCGGACAACATCCGCATCGGCGATGTCGCGCTCGCCATCGGCAACCCCTTCGGTGTCGGCCAGACCGTGACCATGGGCATTATCAGCGCCACCGGCCGCAACCAGTTGGGCCTGAACACCTACGAAGACTTCATCCAGACCGACGCCGCGATCAACCCCGGCAACTCCGGCGGCGCCCTGGTCGACGCCAGCGGCAACCTGATCGGCATCAACACCGCGATCTTCTCCAAGTCCGGTGGCTCCCAGGGCATCGGCTTCGCCATCCCGGTCAAGCTGGCCCTGGAAGTGATGAAGGCCATTATCGAGCACGGCCAGGTGATTCGCGGCTGGCTCGGCATCGAAGTGCAGCCGCTGACCCCGGAACTGGCCGAGTCCTTCGGCCTGGAAGGTCGCCCCGGCATCGTGGTCGCCGGCATCTACCGCGACAGCCCGGCCCAGCGCGCCGCCCTGCAGCCCGGCGATATCATCCTCAGCATCGATGGCGAGCCGGCGGGTGATGGCCGCCGCTCGATGAACCAGGTGGCCCGCACACGCCCGGGCGAAAAGGTCAGCATCCTGGTGATGCGCAATGGCCAGGAGCTGGAATTGACCGCCGAAGTCGGCGTTCGCCCGCCACCGAGTAGCAACGGCGGGAGCTGATCAGCAAGAAACGGCGCCTTCGGGCGCCGTTTTCGTTTCTGCATTCTGACGCAAGATCACTCCGACACTGGACAGGAACCATTCTCATCCCACAAAATGTTATGTTATTACATATTTTGGAGATCATTCGATGCGTCCCCGTCACCTTGCACCTGCCACCGGACTGCTGTTGAGCCTCCTGGGTGAAGCCGCCGCCGCCGAAACCGCCCTCCCCCTGTTGTTGGATGACATCCAGATAGATAGCCGCCGCCAGGAAAGCGCCGACGGCCCGGTACAGGGCTATCGCGCCACCCGCTCGGCCGGTGCCACCCGCACCGATACCGATATCCGCGACATTCCCCAGGCCATCAGCGTGGTGCCGGAGCAGGTGCTGAATGACCTGGATATCACCCGACTCGACCGTGCACTGGATTTCGCCGGCGGTGTATCGCGGCAGAACAACTTTGGCGGGCTGACCTTCCTCTCCTACAGCATTCGCGGCTTCACCACCGGCGAGCTGTACAAGAATGGCTTTGCCATCAATCGAGGCAGCTACAGCTCGCCGGACGCGTCCGGAATCGAGCGCATCGAAGTGCTCAAGGGGCCCGCCGCCAGCCTCTATGGCCGAGGCGATCCGGGTGGCACGGTGAATATCGTCACCAAGAAACCCCAGGCCGAAACCTTCTCCCGTTTCAAGGCCGGCGCGGGAAGCCAGGATCGCTATCGCGCCAGCCTGGACATCAACGCTCCGCTCGACGACGCGGGCCAGCTGCTTTCGCGCATCAATCTGGCGACGGAGAACAACGGCAGCTTCCGTGACCATGTCGGCAACCAGCGTCTGGTGGTCAGCCCGTCCCTGAGCTGGCAACTGAGCCCCGATACCCGCTTGCTGCTGGAAACCGAATTCGTCCAGCACGAGTCAGTGTTCGATCGCGGCATTCCCGCGGTCAGCGGAGAAATGGGCGCGGTCAAGCGCTCCACTTTCCTTGGCGAGCCCAATGACGGTGATATCCGCAACCGCAACCAGATGCTCCAGGCCAGCCTCGAACACCATCTCGACGAGACGTGGAAGATCCGCCTGGCCAATCACTACGCCCAGGGACACCTGCAGGGCAACGCCACGGAAGCGTCACGGCTGATCGGCAACCAGGTCAGCCGCTTCTATCGGCAACGCGACTTCGAGTGGAACGACAGCATTACCCAACTGGAACTGCACGGCCTGTTCGAGACCGGCAGCTGGCTGCACCAGACCCTCGCCGGACTGGAGTACGAGAACTACCGCAACAGCCAGAAATATCCACAGAGCCTCGCTTCCCTGGACTACGGCCAGGACATCTACAACCCGGTGTATGGCAAGCCGAAGCCGGCACTGGTCAATCCCAACGACTTCTTCGAGCAGGTGGAAAGCCACGCACTGAACCTGCAGGACCAGATCGACTTCGGTGGTGGCTGGAAGGGTTTGATCGGCGCACGCTTCGAGCATTTCGAACAGTCCGCACAAAATCGCACCACCCGCGTTCGCAACGACCAGCAAAAGGACAGCCTGACCCTGCGCAGCGGCCTGCTCTACCAGCTGACGCCGGAGATCGGGCTGTTCGCCAACGCAGCCACCTCGGTCAAACCCAACACCATTGGCAGCCAGGGCACCGTTTTCGAACCCGAGAAAGGACTGGGCAAGGAAGCCGGACTGAAGCTCGACCTGCTGGAAGGTCGCCTCGGTGCCACGGTCGCGCTCTTCCACATCGACAAGGAGAACGTGCTGACCGCAGACCCGAACGAGCCGGGGCAGAGCATTGCTGCCGGCCGGGCACGTAGCCAGGGCCTGGACCTGCAGGTCAGCGGCCAGTTGACGGATGCCCTGCGGATCATTGGCGCCTATGCCTACATCGACGCCGAAGTCACCAGGGACAACGTGTTCCCCGAAGGCAGCCGTTTGCTGGGCGTTCCACAGCACAGCGGTAGCCTGCTCGCCGTCTACGAATTCCAGGACGGCCACTTGCGCGGCTCGGATATCGGCGCCGCCTTCAATCATGTCGGCGACCGTTCCGGGCAGGCCGGCAGCCAGTTCGAACTGCCCGCTTACAGCACCGTCGACCTGCTCGCCCACTACAAGGCCAGCGAGCGGGTAACGGTCGGCCTGAATCTCAACAACCTCTTCGACCGCAAGTACTACGAACGCTCCTACAACAGCGTCTGGGTCATGCCGGGCGAGCCTCGCAACTTCAACCTCAGCCTCACCCTCGACCTCTGAAAAGGAACCTCCATGCGACTGGATAAACGCTTCCTCGTCACTCCCATCCTCGCCGCCTTCTTCGCCGGCAACGTGCAAGCCCACGGCCTGTGGACCGAACAGCGGCGCGGCAACATCGAAGTGATCTACGGCCATGGCGCCGAAGACAACGTATTCAAGGCTGAGAAAGTCAGCGGCGCCTGGGCCTTCGACGGCCAAGGCCGGATGATCCCGGTAACCGTCGAGCGCCTTGCGGATCACGCTCGACTCAAGCCCCTGAAAGCCGCGGCGACCCTGGCCGTGGCCCTGGATAACGGCCCCTGGTCGCAAACTGCCGACAAGCAGTGGATCAACCAGGGCCAAAGGCAGGTGCCCGGCGCGGTCGCGTCCATTCATACCTGGAAGTACAGCCTGGCCTTCTATCAACCCGGCGCCCAACTGCCGGAGCTCGAGCGCATCCGCCTGGCTATCGTGCCGGAAGTCGATCCCCTGGAAGTCGGGCCGGGAAAACCGCTGCCCGTGAAGGTCCTGCTCGATGGCAAGCCGGCAGCCGGTGTCGAACTGATCGGCGATTATCGTGGCGAGCCTGATGCCGTCAGTGCGAAGACCGATGCCCAGGGCCGTGCCCAGGTCATGGTGCGCAATGCCGGGCTGAACATCATCGCTGCCCAGGTGACCCTGGATACGCCGAATGATCCCGACGTCAAACAGCAAGGCCTGTTCAGCTCGCTGACCTTCCTCGGCGCGCCCCACCACGAGTAAGCGGGCAAGAAAAAAGCCGAGGCGGCAGCCCGCGCTCGGCTTCGTTCATTTGCCCGGGACTCAGAGCGAACCCAGGGCCTCCAGCAGCGCCTGGTTCTGCTCCGGCGTGCCGATGGTGATGCGCAGGAACTGGGCGATGCGCTCCTGCTTGAAGTGACGAACGATCACACCCCGCTCGCGCAACCCGGCGGCGATGCCGGCCGCGTCCTTCTGCGGGTGGCGAGCGAAAACAAAGTTGGCTGCCGAAGGCAGTACTTCGAAGCCCAGCTTGCCCAGCCCGACCACCAGCTGCTCGCGGCTGTCGATCACCTTGCGGCAGGCTTGCTCGAAATAGGCCTTGTCTTCAAACGCAGCTGCGGCGCCAGCGATGGCCATGCGGTCCAGCGGGTAGGAGTTGAAGCTGTTCTTGATCCGTTCCAGCGCCTCGATCAGGTCCGGGTGCCCTACCGCCAGGCCCACGCGCAAGCCCGCCAGGGAGCGGGACTTGGACAGCGTCTGGGTGACCAGCAGGTTGGGATAACGATCCACCAGGTTGATGGCAGTCTCACCCCCGAAGTCGATATAGGCCTCATCCACCACCACCACCGTATCCGGGTTGGCCTGCAGCAGGCGCTCGATGGCCTCCAGTGCCAGCAGGCAACCGGTGGGCGCATTGGGGTTGGGGAAGATTATGCCGCCATTGGGACGCGCGTAATCTTCGACGCGGATCTGGAACTGCTCGTCCAGCGGCAGCGCCTCGAAGGGGATGCCGTAGAGACCGCAGTAAACCGGATAGAAGCTATAGGTCACGTCCGGGAACAACAGCGGCTTGCCGTGCTGGAACAGCCCGTGGAACGCGTGGGCCAGGACCTCGTCCGAACCGTTGCCGACGAACACCTGGTTCGTCTGCACGCCGTAGTAATCGGCGACCGCCTGCTTCAGGCGGTCGCTGTTGGGATCAGGGTAGAGGCGCAGGTTATCGCCGACTTCCGCCTGCATGGCCGCGATTGCCTTGGGCGACGGGCCATAGGGGTTCTCGTTGGTGTTCAGCTTTACCAGCTTGGCCAGCTTGGGCTGCTCGCCCGGCACGTAGGGCACCAGGTCCTTGACGAAGGGACTCCAGAACTTGCTCATGTTCACTCCCCCTTGATTCGGTATTCGGCGCTGCGCGCGTGGGCGGTCAGGGACTCGCCCCGGGCGAGGACGGACGCGGTCTTGCCCAGTTCGGACGCGCCATCGGCCGAGCAGAAGATGATCGAAGAACGCTTCTGGAAGTCATACACGCCCAGCGGCGACGAGAAGCGCGCGGTGCCGGAAGTCGGTAGCACGTGGTTCGGACCGGCGCAGTAGTCGCCCAGCGCCTCGGCGGTGTAGCGGCCCATGAAGATGGCGCCCGCGTGGCGAATGTTCGGCAGCCAGCTCTGCGAATCGGCGACGGACAGCTCAAGGTGTTCGGGAGCGATGCGATTGGCCACCTGGCAAGCCTGGGCCTGGTCGGCCACCAGGATCAGCGCACCACGGTTCTGCAGGGAGGTACGGATGATTTCGGCGCGCTCCATGGTCGGCAGCAGCTTGTCGATGCTGGCGGCCACCTTGTCGAGGAAGGCGGCATCGGGGCTGACCAGGATGGCCTGGGCGTCCTCGTCGTGCTCGGCCTGGGAAAACAGGTCCATGGCGATCCAGTCCGGATCGGTGCCGCCGTCGCAGACCACGAGGATCTCCGAAGGGCCAGCAATCATATCGATACCGACCTGGCCGAAGACATGGCGCTTGGCAGTGGCGACGTAGATATTGCCCGGGCCGACGATCTTGTCCACCTGGGGCACGCTCTCGGTGCCGTAGGCCAGTGCGGCCACGGCCTGGGCGCCACCGATGGTGAAGACGCGGTCAACCCCGGCCACGCAGGCGGCAGCCAGGACAATCTCGTTGATTTCGCCGCGCGGAGTCGGCACCACCATCACCACTTCGGCGACGCCGGCGACCTTGGCGGGAATCGCGTTCATCAGCACGGACGACGGATAGGACGCCTTGCCACCAGGCACGTAGAGGCCGGCGCGGTCCAGCGGGGTGACCTGCTGGCCCAGCACAGTGCCGTCGGCTTCGGTGTAGGTCCAGGATTCCTGCTTCTGTTTCTCGTGGTAGCTGCGTACCCGCGCTGCGGCGTTTTCCAGCGCCTTGCGCTGCTCGGCGGTGATGCGGGTCAGCGCCAGTTCCAGGCGCTCACGCGGCAGGATCAGGTCGGCCATGGAGGCCGCCTGCAGGCCGTCGAAGCGCTGGGTGAACTCGACCACAGCGGCATCGCCGCGCTCGCGCACGGCCTGGATGATGTCGAGAACACGCTGGTTGACCGCTTCGTCGGACACGCTTTCCCAGCTCAGCAGATGATCCAGGTGTCGCGCGAAATCCGGATCAGCGGCGTTGAGTCGGCGGATAGCGATTGGAGCAGTCATAGCGGGCCTCATGAAATGGCAATTGCTCGGGCGCCGCTAGAGTAGCAAGCCCACCGTGCGGGCACCCGAGAATATTGGCTATGACACGGATAGGCGTGCGCGACACGGGGTCGCGCTCAGGTGTCAGTTCTGGTGTCGGGACTCGACAGCATCGCGCAACACTTCGATCAGCGCCTGGATGCGCGCGTGCTGCATCTTCATCGATGCCTTGTTGACGACCAGGCGCGAGCTGATGGTGGCGATCAGTTCCTGGGGTTCCAGACCATTGGCACGCAGGGTATTGCCGGTGTCGACGACGTCGATGATCTTGTCGGCCAGACCGACCAGCGGTGCCAGCTCCATCGAGCCATACAGCTTGATCACGTCGACCTGGCGGCCCTGTTCGGCGTAGTAGCGCTTGGCAACGTTGACGAACTTGGTGGCGACCCGCAGGCGGCCCTTGGGCTCGGGCGCGCCAACTGCACCGGCAGTCATCAGCTTGCAACGGGCGATGCGCAGGTCCAGGGGCTCGTACAGGCCCTGGCCACCGTACTCCATCAGCACGTCCTTGCCGGCAACGCCGAGATCGGCCGCGCCATGCTCGACATAGGTCGGCACGTCAGTGGCACGTACGATGAGCAGGCGCACATCCTCCTGGGTGGTGGGGATGATCAGCTTGCGGCTCTTGTCCGGATTCTCAAGGGGCACGATGCCGGCTTCGGCGAGCAGCGGCAGGGTATCGTCGAGAATGCGGCCCTTGGACAGCGCGATGGTGAGCATGAAACTGGTTTTCCTTGGCTACGGCCCCCTTCAGGGCCTGTTGCGCGGTCGCTACGACCGGCCCCGAGGGGCCGGCCAGCAAGGCGACCTAACCCGGCACGCGGCGAATCTTGGCGCCGAGCAACTGCAGTTTTTCTTCGATGCACTCGTAACCACGGTCGATGTGGTAGATGCGGTCGATCAGGGTATCGCCCTCGGCCACCAGGCCGGCAATCACCAGGCTGGCGGAAGCCCGCAGGTCAGTGGCCATGACCGGTGCACCCTTGAGCTTCGGAACGCCGGTGACAATGGCAGTATTGCCTTCCACCAGGATCTGTGCGCCCATGCGGTTCATTTCATAAACGTGCATGAAGCGGTTCTCGAACACGGTCTCGATCACCGTACCGGTGCCTTCGGCCACGGCGTTCATGGAAATGAACTGGGCCTGCATGTCGGTGGGGAATGCCGGGTAGGGTGCAGTGCGCACGTTGACCGCTTTCGGGCGGTTGCCCTTCATGTCCAGCTCGATCCAGTTGTTGCCGGTGTTGATGTGGGCACCAGCCTCTTCCAGCTTCAGCAGCACGGCCTCGAGAATGGTCGGATCGGTATCCTTGAGCTTGACGCGGCCACCGGTGGCGGCACCGGCCACCAGGTAGGTGCCGGTTTCGATACGGTCAGGCATCACGCTGTAGCGGGCGCCACCGAGGCGCTTCACGCCGTCGATGGTGATGGTGTCGGTACCGGCGCCCTGGATCTGTGCGCCCATGGCGTTCAGGCAGTTGGCGAGGTCGACCACTTCCGGCTCGCGAGCGGCGTTCTGCAGCACAGAGCGCCCGTTGGCCAGGGCAGCGGCCATCATGATGTTCTCGGTACCGGTCACGCTGACGGTATCGAAGAAGAAATTGGCGCCACGCAGGCCGCCGGCCGGGGCACGGGCCTTGATGTAGCCGCCCTCGACGTCGATCTTCGCGCCCATGGCTTCGAGGCCACGGATGTGCAGGTCCACCGGACGGGAGCCGATGGCGCAGCCGCCGGGCAGGGCCACTTCGGCTTCACCGAAGCGAGCCACCATGGGGCCCAACACCAGGATGGAGGCACGCATGGTCTTGACCAGTTCGTAGGGCGCGACCAGGGTCTTGATGCTGCTGGCGTCGACTTCGACGGCCAGCTTCTCGTCGATCACCGGCTGCACGCCCATGCGGCCGAAAAGCTCGATCATGGTGGTGATGTCGTGCAGGTGCGGCAGGTTGGCCACGGTGACTGGAGTATCGGCCAGCAGCGTAGCGGCCAGGATCGGCAGCGCGGAGTTCTTGGCGCCGGAAATGCGGATCTCGCCATCGAGGCGTTGACCGCCGGTAATAATCAGTTTGTCCATTGCTCTCTCGGAAGCTTGGCTCAGGAACGCCCGGCCCAGTCGGCCCGGCTGAAGAATTTCATGGTGACGGCGTGGATGCTGCCATCAGCAATCCAGGCGTTCAGGTGGGCGTATACCTGCTGCTGACGCTTCACCGGGCTCAGGCCGGCGAGTTCATCGCTGATCAGGTTCAGCTGGAAATTGCAGCCTTCCCCTTCAACTTCCACCTGGGTACCTGGCAGTTTTGCCTCCAGGAGGCTTTTCACTTCTACGGCCTGCATGCTCAACCTCAATCGGCGCCCAACGCGCGCGGGTCGGCCATGATACAAAAAAGCCCTCCGCCTGCGAACCCCGCGTAAACAGGGCCTGACGGAGGGCCGTTGGACCGGCTCAGGACTCGAGGGGCAACAGCTCGGTCACGCCGGAGACTTCGGCAATCTGCCGCATGTCTTCGGGCATTCCGCGCACCTTCACCGCCTTGCCGGCGGCTTCGGCATCGCGCATGAACGCCAGCAGCAGGGCCAGCCCGACGCTGCTGCTCTTCTCCACTGCGGAGCAGTCCAGCACCAGGGCGGCGCCGTTGCTCGCGCGGATAAGCTGCCCGCCCGTCTCACGCAGCTGCGGTCCGGTGCTGTAGTCGAGTACGCCGACCAGGCGCAGCTCGCCCGGGGCGGCCTGCTCGATACGGGCCTCACTCATTGGCCGCCCGCCTGCTTGGCTTCTTCGGACTCCTTGGCCTTGGCAACCACTTCCGCCCAACCATTGATGGTCTTGTCGAGATCGTTGCCATTGCGCTGCATGGTGTCGGCGAACTGGTCACGGAACAGCTTGCCGATGTTGATGCCGTTGATGATCACGTTGCGCAGCATCCACTTCCCGTTGATGTTCACCATGGTGTAGGAGACGGGGTAGACGGCGCCGTTGCTACCCTTGACTTCCATACCGACGCTGGTGCGCTCGGGGTCTTCCTGCTTGGCCGGCAGCACTCGGATTTCCTGGTTGTCGTACTCCAGCAGGGCATTGCCGTAGAACTGCATCAGGCTGCGCTTGAAGTTTTCCTGGAAGCGCGTCATCTGCTCGGGCGTGGCCTTGCGCGAGTACTTCACGGTCATGATGCTGCGGGAAATGCCGTCGGCATCCACCACCGGACCGAGGATGCTGTTCAGTGCGTCATAGAACGCGTTCGGATCGCTGCGATATTGCTGCTTGTTGGCCTTGAGGTCAGCGAGCAGCTGGTCGGTGGTCTGCTTGACCACATCGTGAGCGCTCGGCGCGGCGGTGGCCAGCAGGGGCAGGGCTGCCAACAGCACCAGCAGGCCGTTTCGCAGGGCTTTAATCATCGTTCGAATCCTCATTTGCTTTCTTTGTTGACCGTGTTCAGCAGGAATTTGCCGATCAGGTCTTCCAGCACCAGGGCCGACTGGGTGTCACGGATGGTACCGCCATCCTTGAGCAGTTCTTCGTCGCCACCAACACTGATGCCGATGTACTTCTCGCCCAGCAGGCCAGCCGTGAGGATGGAAGCCGTGGAGTCTGCGGGCAGGTTGTCCACGCGTTTCTCGACTTCCATCGTGACGCGGCCGGTATAGCTGTCGCGATCAAGATCGATGGCCGTGACCTTGCCAATGGTGACGCCAGCCATGGTTACCTTGGCTCTGACAGTCAAACCGGCAATATTGTCGAAATGAGCGTAAAGCTTGTAGGTATCGCCATTGGCGCCATAGGACAGGCCGCTGACCCGCAGGGCCAGAAGCAGCAAGGCCAGGATACCGGCCAGGAGGAACAGGCCGACACCAATCTCCAGGGTGCGGATTTGCATCAGAAATCTCCAAACATCAAGGCAGTCAGGATGAAGTCCAGCCCCAGCACGGCCAGAGAGGCATAGACCACGGTTTTAGTCGTTGCACGGCTGATCCCTTCCGAGGTCGGCTCGCAGTCATAACCCTGGAACACGGCGATCCAGGTCACGACGAAGGCGAAGACGACGCTCTTGATCACGCCGTTCAGCACGTCCTCGGTGAATTGCACACTGTTCTGCATGTTGGACCAGAAAGAGCCCTCATAGACTCCCAGCCAATCCACAGCCACCATGGCGCCGCCCCAGATGCCCACCACGCTGAAGATCATCGCCAGCAGCGGCATCGAGATGAAGCCCGCCCAGAGGCGCGGGGCAATGATGTACTTGAGCGGATCGACACCGATCATCTCCAGGCTGGAGAGCTGTTCGGTGGACTTCATGTTGCCGATCTCGGCCGTCAGGGCGGAACCCGCGCGACCCGCGAAGAGCAGGCCGGTCACCACCGGGCCGAGCTCGCGCAGCAGGGTCAGCGCGACCATCTGCCCCACCGCCTGCTCGGAACCGTAGTCGACCAGGATGTTATAGCCCTGCAGGGCCAGCACCATGCCGATGAAGATGCCCGAAACCACGATGATCGCCAGTGACAGCACACCGACGGCGTAAAGCTGCTTGACCAGCAAGTGAAAGCCCTGGCCCACGCCGGTGCGGCCGAACAGTGCATGCACCAGGAACAGCGTGGAGCGCCCAAGGGCCTCCACCACGTCCAGACCGGAACGCCCGAGCAGGCGAATACGCTCGAGCAAGGATTTCCTGCGCATCAGCGCCTCCCCAGCAAGTCTTTGCGGTAATCCGGCGCCGGGAAATGGAAGGGCACCGGACCATCCGGAATGCCTTGCATGAACTGGCGGATACGCGGGTTATCGGAATTCATCAGCTCGTCCGGAGTCCCCTGCCCCAGCACCTGGGCGTCCCCCACCACATAGATGTAGTCGGCAATGCTGGCGGTTTCCGCGAGGTCGTGGGAAACCACGATGCTGGTGATGCCAAGGGCGTCGTTGAGCAGGCGGATCAGACGCACGAGCACACCCATGGCAATGGGGTCCTGGCCGACGAACGGCTCGTCGTACATCAGGATCTGCGGATCGAGGGCGATGGCACGGGCCAGCGCCACGCGACGCTTCATGCCGCCGGACAGCTCATCCGGCATCAACTCGATGGCGCCACGCAGGCCGACGGCCTGGAGCTTCATCAGGACAATGTCACGAATCATTTCCTCGGGGAGCCTGGTGTGCACCCGGAGGGGGAAAGCGACGTTCTCGAACACATCGAGATCGGTGAACAGCGCGCCGCTCTGGAACAGCACGCCGAACTGCTTGCGCATGTCGAACAGGTCGGCGCGGGAGAGGCTGGGCAGGTTCTGGCCGTTGACCCAGACTTCGCCACTTGCAGGCTTGAGCTGGGCCGCGATAAGGCGCAGCAACGTGGTCTTGCCACAACCGGAAGGCCCCATGATGCCGGTGACCTTGCCGCGCGGGATACGAATGTCGACATCTTGGAAAATGCTGCGCGAGCCACGTTTGAAGGTCACCCCCTTCAACTCGACGGCATAGGCGTTTTCGGCGCTCATCTAGACTCCTTGCAATACAGCCTCCCTGAGAGACGACGCGCCCCAACGGAAGGACACCCCGCCCAGGACGGGCCGAACAAGGCGCGAACTATATCACCGCGCCATCGCGCCTCCCAAGGCTGCTCCAGCGTCTGTTCAGCATTGCGACAGCATCCACGGCATTGGCGCGTGAGCTAAATCACCTTTACCGCTATAATCGCGGTCTTTTTCTTCGGCAACTGTACGCCTTCCATGAGCCAATCCAGCGATCTCATCAAGTCCGCACAACGCACTATCCAGCTCGAACGCGAGGCGATCGACGCCCTTCTGCCGCGCATCGACGCCGATTTCGTTCGCGCCTGCGAGCTCATCCTGGCCTGCAAGGGACGCGTAGTAGTCGTGGGCATGGGCAAGTCCGGGCATATCGGCAACAAGATTGCCGCCACCCTGGCCAGCACCGGCACGCCTTCCTTCTTCGTACATCCGGCCGAAGCCAGCCATGGCGACATGGGCATGATCACCCGTGAAGACGTGGTGCTGGCCCTGTCCAACTCCGGCTCCACCGCCGAAATCGTGACCCTGCTGCCGCTGATCAAGCGCCTGGGCATCACCTTGATCAGCCTTACCGGCAATCCGGATTCGCCGCTGGCCAAGGCCGCGGCCGCCAACCTGGATGCACGCGTGGCCCAGGAGGCCTGCCCGCTGAACCTGGCCCCCACCTCATCCACCACCGCTGCCCTGGTGCTGGGTGATGCCCTGGCGATCGCGCTGCTGGAAGCCCGCGGCTTCACTGCCGAAGACTTCGCCTTCTCCCACCCGGGTGGCGCCCTTGGCAGGCGTCTGCTGCTCAAGGTTGAAAACATCATGCATGGCGGCGACAGCCTGCCCAGCGTCACCCGCGGCACTCCGCTGCGCGAAGCGCTGCTGGAAATGACCCGCAAGGGCCTGGGCATGACCGCGGTGGTGGAACACGACGGACACCTCGCCGGCATCTTCACCGACGGCGACCTGCGCCGCACCCTGGACAAGGGCGTCGACGTACGCCAGGCCAGCATCGACGACGTCATGACCGTTCATGGCAAGACCGTGCGCCCGGACATGCTCGCCGCCGAAGCCCTGAAAATCATGGACGACCACAAGATCAACGTGCTCGTCGTCGTCGATGAAGGCGACCGCCCCATCGGCGCCCTGCACATCCACGACATGACCCGCGCCGGAGTGATCTGATGAGCGACGAACTCCTCGCCCGCGCCAAGGCCGTTCGCCTGGCCGTATTCGATGTCGACGGCGTACTGACCGACGGCCGCCTCTACTTCCTGCCCGGCGGCGGCGAATTCAAGACTTTCAACACACTCGACGGCCATGGCATCAAGATGCTGATGAATGCCGGTGTACGCACCGCCATCATCAGCGGCCGCCAGTCCGAGGTGGTCGAGCGTCGCGCGCAGAACCTCGGCATCCAGCACCTGTTCCAGGGCCGCGAAGACAAGCTGGTGGTGCTCGACGGTCTTCTTGCGGAACTCGGCCTGAGCCATGACCAAGTGGCCTATCTGGGCGACGACCTGCCCGACCTGCCAGTGATCCGCCGTGTCGGCCTCGGCATGGCGGTTGCCAACGCCGACGCCTTCGTGCGCCAGCATGCCCATGGCGTGACCCAGGCACGCGGCGGCGAGGGCGCGGCGCGAGAGTTCTGCGAACTCATCCTGCGCGCCCAGGGCAGCCTGGAAGCGGCCCAGGCCACCTACCTCTGAGGTCCGACATGCCGAAGAACATTCGCCTGGCACTTATCCTGATTCCCATCGGCGCGCTGTTCATTGCCCTGGGTTACTGGAACATCCGCCCCGAAAGCTTCATGGATCGCACGACCGCGACGGGCGGCGACAACGCCATCGACTTCTATGTCGAGAACGGCAAGAGCACCCAGTTCCAGGAAGACGGCAAACTCCATTACGAACTGACCGCCACGCGCCTCGAACATATGAAGGCCACTGATGTCACACTGCTCGCCAATCCCGACCTGCTCCTGCACCGCGGCACAGCCTTCCCCTGGCATGTGCAAAGCGAGCGCGGCGAAGTGGGCCCCGAAGGCAAGCAGGTCGAACTGATCGAGAAGGTTCGGGTGGCGCGCACCGATGCCAAGGGCCGCCCGACCATCCTGACTACCAGCCGGCTGACCGTGTTCCCCGACCAGGAATATGCGCAGACCCAGCAAGCCGTTAGAATCGAGGCGGCCAATGGGGTGACCACGGCACAAGGAATGAAAGCGTACTTGAATGACAGCAGGATGCTCCTGCAGTCCAACGTAAGAGGCCAGCATGAGGTTCGTTAATACCCTCCCCCTGTTGCTCAGCCTGGGCACCGCACTCGGAAGTGCCGCCGCCTGGGCACTGCCCACGGACCGCGACCAACCGATTCGCGTACAAGCCGACAGCGCCGAGCTCGATGACAAGCAGGGCGTCGCGGTTTACCGCGGCAACGTCGTGATCACCCAGGGCACCCTCAAGATCACCGGCGATACCGTCACCATCACCCAGGACGCCAACGGCGACGTCGAGGTCTTCACCTCGGTCGGCAAGCCCGCGTACTACGAGCAGAAGCCGGCGGTCGACAAGGAGATCGTCAAGGCCTACGGCCTGACCATCCAGTACTTCGCCGCCAACGAGCGCATCATCCTGCTCGACCAGGCCAAGGTCGTACAGGAAGGCAATACCTTCGAAGGCGAGAAGATCGTCTACGACACCCAGCGCCAGATCGTGAACGCAGGCCGCGCCACCGGCGGTAACGTGACCACTCCGCGTCCGCGGATCGACATGGTCATCCAGCCGAAGAAGAAAGAGCAGAAAGCACAGTAATGGCGACCCTCAAAGCCCAGCACCTGGCCAAGAGCTACAAGAGCCGCCAGGTGGTCCGCGACGTCAGCCTGTCAATCGACAGCGGTCAGATCGTCGGCCTCCTCGGCCCCAACGGCGCGGGCAAGACCACCTGCTTCTACATGATCGTGGGCCTGGTCAAGGCCGACCAGGGCCGCGTCCTGATCGACCACCAGGACGTCACCCACCAGCCGATGCATGGCCGCGCCCGCGCCGGCATCGGCTATCTGCCGCAGGAAGCCTCGATCTTCCGCAAGCTCAGTGTGGCGGACAACATCATGGCGATCCTCGAGACCCGCAAGGATCTCGACCGCGCCGCACGCCGCAAGGAACTGGAAAACCTGCTTCAGGAATTCCATATCAGCCACATCCGCGACAGCCTCGGCATGAGCCTGTCGGGTGGTGAGCGCCGTCGTGTGGAAATTGCCCGCGCGCTGGCCACGGCCCCCAAATTCATCCTGCTGGACGAACCTTTCGCCGGCGTGGACCCGATTTCCGTGGGCGACATCAAGCAGATCATCCATCACCTCAAGGCGAAAGGGATCGGTGTACTCATCACCGATCACAACGTCCGCGAGACCCTGGACATCTGCGAGACCGCCTACATTGTCAGTGACGGACAACTGATCGCCGAAGGTGATGCGGAAGCCATCCTGGCCAACCAGTTGGTAAAGGAAGTCTACCTGGGCCACGAGTTCCGCCTGTAGTCTCCCGCAACCGCGCCTACAAGACCGGTTGCGCGGGCTAGAAAAATCCTTCAAGGTCAGGCATATAATTTGCTTCCTGGTGGCGCTTCGGCGCCCTGTAGTGGATGGCGCGCAAGCGCCGGCGAATAAGGTGCTAAGCCCTCTGCCATGAAACCATCGCTAGTCCTCAAGATGGGCCAGCAGCTGACGATGACCCCGCAGCTGCAACAGGCCATTCGCCTGCTCCAACTCTCCACCCTGGACCTCCAGCAGGAGATCCAGGAAGCGCTGGAGTCCAACCCGATGCTCGAACGGCAGGAGGATGGCGACGATTTCGACACCTCCGACCCCATGGCCGAAGGCGATCAGCAACCCAGTTCCGGCAACCAGGAAGCCAGCTTCCAGGAGTCCAGCGTCGAGACCAATGCCGAAGCCATCGAAGATGGCGAATGGCACGAGCGCATTCCCAGCGAACTCCCCGTCGATACCGCCTGGGAAGACGTCTACCAGACCAGCGCCAGCAGCCTGCCGAGCAATGACGACGACGAGTGGGACTTCACCTCCCGCACTTCGGTTGGCGAGAGCCTGCAGAGTCACCTGCTCTGGCAACTCAACCTGGCGCCGATGTCCGATACCGACCGCCTGATCGCGGTAACCCTGATCGACTGCATCAACAACGACGGCTACCTCGAAGAGTCCCTTTCCGAGATCGTCGAAGCCTTCGACCCGGAACTCGGCATCGAGCTGGACGAAGTGGAAGTTGTCCTGCATCGCATCCAGCAATTCGAACCCGCCGGCGTTGGCGCTCGCGACCTTCGCGAATGCCTGCTCCTGCAACTGCGCCAGCTGCCTCCGGGCACTCGCTGGCTGGCCGAGGCCCAGCGCCTGGCCGGTGACTTCCTCGACCTGCTGGGCAGTCGCGACTACAGCCAGCTGATGCGCCGCATGAAGCTCAAGGAAGATGAACTGCGCCAGGTCATCGAATTGATCCAGGGGCTGAATCCGCGCCCCGGTTCCCAGATCGAAGCCAGCGAGCCCGAGTACGTGGTGCCGGATGTCATCGTCCGCAAGCACAACGAACGCTGGCTGGTGGAACTGAATCAGGAAGCCGTGCCGCGCCTGCGGGTCAATCCGCACTACGCCGGCTTCGTCCGTCGCGCCGACTCCAGCGCCGACAACACCTTCATGCGCAATCAGCTTCAGGAAGCGCGCTGGTTCATCAAGAGCCTGCAGAGCCGCAACGAAACACTGATGAAGGTCGCCACCCAGATCGTCGAGCACCAGCGCGGCTTCCTCGAATACGGCGACGAGGCGATGAAGCCTCTGGTCCTGCACGACATCGCCGAAGCCGTGGGCATGCACGAGTCCACCATCTCGCGCGTGACTACCCAGAAATACATGCATACGCCCCGTGGAATCTACGAGCTGAAGTACTTCTTCTCCAGCCACGTAAGTACTTCGGAAGGTGGCGAATGCTCGTCTACCGCAATCCGCGCCATCATCAAAAAACTGGTCGCAGCGGAAAATCCGAAAAAGCCATTGAGCGACAGCAAGATCGCTGGTTTACTGGAAGCACAGGGCATTCAAGTGGCCCGTCGCACAGTAGCCAAGTATCGCGAATCCCTTGGGATTGCCCCTTCCAGCGAACGCAAGCGACTGATGTGACGCGGAAATTGACCCACGCCAAAGTGTTCCGGTGGCAGGCCCGTTAGCCTGTTTCTAAATACACGGGCAATAAGGAGAAAGCGGTATGCAAGTCAACATCAGTGGACATCAACTGGATGTGACCGACGCCCTGCGCAACTACGTTGTCGAGAAGTTCGACCGTCTGGAGCGCCACTTTGACCGAATCACCAATGTTCAGGTGATCATGCAGGTCGAGAAACTCAAACAGAAAATCGAAGCCACTTTGCACGTCGCCGGCGGCGAGGTCGTTGCCAACGCGGAACATGAAGACATGTACGCTGCCATCGACCTGCTTACCGACAAGCTCGATCGCCAACTGATCAAGCACAAGGAAAAGCAATTGAACCGCCAGCAGGGTGCCACTGCCCGCTGACCCCTCCTCCATGATCCGACTCGAGCAAATCCTGACCCCCGGCCGTTCCCTCGTGAACGTGCCGGGCGGCAGCAAGAAACGCGTACTGGAACAGATCGCCAAGCTGGTCGCTCGCGACCTTCCCGACCTCGACAACCAGGACATCTTCGAAAGCCTGGTAGCCCGGGAGAAACTCGGTTCCACCGGTTTCGGCAACGGCATCGCCATTCCCCACTGCCGCCTCACTGGCTGTACGTCGCCCATCAGCGCCGTGCTGCGCCTTGATGCTCCAGTCGATTTCGACGCCATCGACGGCGCCCCGGTTGACCTGCTGTTCGTCCTGCTGGTCCCGGAAGCCGCCACCGATGAGCACCTTGAACTGCTCCGCCAGATCGCCAGCATGCTGGACCGCGGCGATGTGCGCGAACGCCTGCGCCAGGCTTCCGACAGCACCAGCCTCTACCAGGTGGTAGTGGACGTGCAGAGCGGACACTAGGGCTTCTCCATGCGCCTGGTCATCGTCAGCGGCCGCTCCGGGTCGGGCAAGAGCACCGCCCTCGATGTTCTTGAGGACCACGGCTTCTACTGCATCGACAACCTGCCCGCCGGCCTGCTTCCCGAACTGGCCGAACGGGCCCTGCTGCACACCGAACTGCTGGAGCCCCAGGTCGCTGTCTCCATCGACGCACGCAATCTGCCCAGCCAGCTGCAGCGCTTTCCCGAATTGCTCACCGAGGCCCGCAATCGCCACATCAAGTGCGACGTGCTCTACCTCGATGCCGACCACGACACACTGCTCAAGCGCTTCTCGGAAACGCGCCGGCGCCACCCGCTGACCAACGACAACCGCTCCCTGGCCGAAGCCATCCGCGACGAGGAAGCGCTGCTGGCGCCGATTGCCGATCTCGCCGACCTGAAGATCGACACCACGCACCTCAACCTTTACCAGTTGCGCGACAGCATCAAGCTGCGCCTGCTGAATCAGCCTGAACCCGGCACCGCTTTCCTGGTTGAGTCCTTCGGCTTCAAGCGTGGCATGCCGGTGGATGCCGATCTGGTGTTCGACGTGCGCTGCCTGCCCAACCCGTACTGGAAGCCCGAGCTGCGTGATCATTCGGGGCTTGAACCGGCCGTCGCCAACTACCTTGCCGGACAGCCGGATGTCGAAGAGATGTATCAGGATATCCTCGGCTACCTGAACAAGTGGCTGCCGCGCTTCGCCGCCAGCAATCGCGCTTACGTCACGATCGCCATTGGCTGCACCGGGGGCCACCATCGTTCGGTCTACATCGCCGAGCGCCTGGGAGCGGCGCTGAAACCCAGTTTGAAGAATGTCCAGGTTCGCCACCGCGACCTCAATTAGAAGGATTGGAAACGCGATGCCCGCCTGTGAGATCACCATCATCAACAAGCTCGGCCTGCACGCCCGGGCGGCGGCGAAGTTCGTCGGGGTAGCCGGCCGCTTTCCCTGCCAGATCCGCGTGGGCCGTTCTCCCGAGAACCTGGTGGACGGCAAGAGCATCATGGCCGTGATGATGCTGGCCGCCGGCAAGGGCACGCCCATCCACCTGCACACTGAGGGCGAACAGGACGACGATGCCCTGAATGCCTTGATCGAGCTGATCAACAACAAGTTCGACGAAGGTGAATGAGCGTCATCCGCTCCAATGAAAAACGCGCCCATCGGGGCGCGTTTTTCATTCTGGCAACAGGCTGCCTCAGCTACCGGCCACCGTCATCTTCTCGATGAGCACCGAGCCGGTGCGGATGTTGCCGCGCAGTTCCAAGTCGCTGCCCACGGCGAGGATCTGACGGAACATGTCCTTGAGATTGCCGGCGATGGTCACTTCCTGGACCGGGAACTGGATTTCGCCGTTCTCCACCCAGTAACCGGCGGCACCGCGCGAATAGTCCCCGGTCACCATGTTCAGCCCCTGCCCCATCAGCTCGGTCACCAGCAGGCCGCGGCCCATGCGCCGCAGCAACGCAGCCTGGTCTTCCTGTCCGTGGCTGACGAAAAGGTTGTGCACGCCGCCGGCGTTGGCCGTGCTGGGCAGCCCCAGCTTGCGTCCGGAGTAGGTGCCGAGGATGTAGGAAACCAGTTCGCCTTTCTCGACGAAGGGCTTGGCGTAGGTCGCCAGGCCGTCGTTGTCGAAGGCCGCACTGGCCATGGCGCGCGGGATATGCGGGCGCTCGTCGATGGATAGCCACTCGGGGAACAGCCGCTGGCCCAGGGCGCCTTCGAGGAAGGAGGACTTGCGGTACAGGTTGCCGCCGGAAATGGCGCCGAGGAAGCTGCCGAACAGTCCGGTCGCAAGCTCTGCGGCGAACAGCACCGGCACTTCGCAGGTGGGTACCGGCCGCGCGCCCAGGCGAGCCGCGGTGCGCTCGGCGGCGCGGCGACCGATGCTGACCGGATCGGCGAGCTGGCTGCCAATGCGGTTGACGTCGTACCAGTAGTCACGCTGCATCTGCCCCTGCGCCTCGGCGATCATCACGCAGCTCAGGCTGTGGCGGGTGCTGGCGTAGCCGCCGACGAAGCCGTGGCTGTTGCCATAAACGCGGCAACCCTGATGGGTATTGAGGGTGGTGCCGTCCGCCTTGCTGACGCGCTTATCGGTCTCGAAAGCCGCCGTCTCGCAGATCAGCGCCTGCTCCACGGCCTGCTCGGGAGTGATCGACCAGGGATGGTAGAGGTCAAGGTCCGGCAGGTCGCGGGCCATCAGGGCCGCGTCGGCAAGTCCGGCGCACTCGTCCTCGGAAGCATGTTTCGCGATGGCCAGGGCCGCAGCCACGGTTTCGCGAATCGCATCCTCGCCGCTCGCCGAGGTACTGGCCGAGCCTTTGCGCTGGCCGACATACAGGGTGATGCCAAAGCCCTGATCGCGGTTGAATTCGACTGTTTCCACCTCGCCCTGGCGAACACTGGTGGACAATCCCTGCTCCACTGAAACAGCCACCTCACAAGCACTGGCGCCCTGGCGCCGGGCTTCGGCGAGGATGCGTTCGACCCGCGCCTGCAATTCCGGCAATGCTTCCGGGCCGACCACTTCTACTTCACTCATAGCCACTCCAGTTCAAAAATTCCTCGACGCGGCGGACGCAACCGGGCGCCTTGCCGCACGTACCGCGCTCCGGCGGCGCCAGCCGGGCCGGACAAGGCGGCCCCGACTGGTTATCATGGCGGCGTTTCCAACTGGACCACCCCCATGTCTGAATTCTTCGACGACGACTTCTCCGGAGAGAAGAGCAAATCCCAGGTCAAACGCGAGCTGCATGCCCTGCAGGAGCTCGGTGAACGCCTGACCACCCTCAAGGCCGACGTGCTGGCCAAGCTGCCGTTGACCGACGCCCTGCAAAAGGCCCTGGCCGAAGCGCCGAAGCACAAGGCTCACGTCGCCCGCAAACGGCACATCCAGTACATCGGCAAGCTCATGCGCGAACAGGACGTCGAGGCCATCGTCAGCCTGATCGACCAGCTCGACAGCTCCACCCGCGAGTACAACGAGCGTTTCCACGCCCTGGAACGCTGGCGTGACCGCCTGATCGAGGGTGGCGATGCCGCCCTGGAGAGCTTCGTCGCCGACTACCCGGATACCGACCGCCAGCACCTGCGCGGCCTGATCCGTCATGCCCAGCACGAAGCGGCCCACAACAAACCGCCGGCCGCCGCGCGCAAGGTGTTCAAATACATCCGCGAGCTGGACGAGTCCAAACGCGGCTTGCGCTGATCTTTCCGGGGGCCGCCATCAGGCCCCCGTCCCGCCTACGGTAATCGCGTCGATCTTCAGGGTCGGCTGACCCACGCCCACCGGCACCGACTGACCGTCCTTGCCACAGGTACCCACGCCGCTATCCAGCGCCAGGTCATTGCCGACCATGGACACCCGGCTCATGGCCTCGGGACCGTTGCCGATCAGGGTCGCGCCCTTCACCGGGGCGGTGATCCTGCCGTTCTCGATCAGGTACGCCTCGCTGGTGGAGAAGACGAACTTGCCGCTGGTGATGTCCACCTGGCCGCCGCCGAGATTCGCGCAGTAGATGCCGCGTTCCACCGACGCGATGATCTCCTGCGGGTCGCTCTTGCCGGCCAGCATGTAGGTGTTGGTCATGCGCGGCATCGGCAGGTGTGCATAGGACTCGCGGCGACCGTTGCCGGTGCGCGCCACCTTCATCAGGCGCGCATTGAGCTTGTCCTGCATGTAACCCTTGAGCACGCCACTCTCGATCAGCGTGGTGCACTGGGTCGGGGTGCCTTCATCGTCGACGCTGAGGGAACCGCGGCGGTAAGCCAGGGTACCGTCGTCGACGATGGTGCAGAGGCTGGAGGCCACGCGCTCGCCGATACGACCGCTGTAAGCCGAGCTGCCCTTGCGGTTGAAGTCGCCTTCCAGGCCATGGCCCACGGCTTCGTGCAGCAGCACGCCGGACCAGCCCGCGCCCATCACCACCGGCAGGGTGCCGGCCGGCGCGGGAATGGCTTCCAGATTGACCAGAGCCTGGCGCAACGCCTCACGGGCGTAGCCCATGGCGCGGTCTTCCTGAAGGAAGTAACGGTAGTCGGTACGTCCACCACCGCCGTGCCCACCGCGCTCACGGCGGCCATTCTGTTCGACGATGACGCTGACGTTGAAGCGCACCAGCGGGCGGACATCGGCACCCAGGCTGCCATCACTGGCGGCGATCAGGATGCGCTCCCAGACGCCAGCCATGCTCACGGTGACCTGCTTGATGCGCGGGTCCAGCGCGCGGGTGGCGGCATCGACCTGCTTCAGCAGCTCGACCTTTTCGGCGCGGCTGATCACATCCAGCGGATTGCCGGAGTCGTAGAGGCGAGTGATCTGCGGACTGGCGAATGCCTGCACCCGGCCTTCCTGCCCCGCCCGGGAAATCGAACGCGCCGCCCGTGCCGCCTGGCGCAGGGCATCGGCGGTGATGGCATTGCTGTAGGCGAAACCGGTCTTCTCGCCGGACTGGGCACGCACGCCCACGCCCTGGTCGAGGTTGAAGCTGCCTTCCTTGACGATGCCGTCCTCCAGCACCCAGGACTCGGAAATCTGCCCCTGGAAATAGAGGTCGGCAGCATCGATGCCAGGACCGGCCAACTCGCCGAGGATCTCCGGCAACTGCTCGATACTGAGGTCACCGGGCGCCAGCAGATGCTCGCTGACGGACAACAAGAGGTCGCTCATAACTTCTCCGTACGCGCCGGCCCGGGAACGGCCGGCGTCATGAATCTTCTGTGGGTGCTCACGGGCATGCGCTGGCGGATGGCCGCCTGTTCCTCGGCGTCACGCCGGGCGAGCAATACGGCCTCACCCTTTGGCTGCTCGGCCAGCACCCGCCCCCAGGGATCGACAATGGCCGAATGGCCGAAGGTTTCGCGCGGACCGGGATGGACCCCGCCCTGCCCCGCCGCCAGCAGGTAGCACTGGGTTTCGATGGCGCGGGCACGCACCAGCACCTGCCAGTGGGCCGCTCCGGTAACGGCAGTGAAGGCCGATGGCGCGCTGATCAGCTCGGCGCCGGCTTCACGCAGGGCGCCATAGAGTTCGGGAAAGCGCAGGTCATAACAGACGGTCAGGCCGAGGCGACCCACCGGGGTGTCAGCCACCACTACCTGGGTACCGTGGGCGTAATCGTCCGACTCGCGGTAGCGACCGCGCGCGTCGGCCACGTCCACATCGAACAGATGGATCTTGTCGTAGCGCGCGGCCCGTTCGCCGTGCTCATCGATCAGCAGGGAGCAGGCGTTGGCCTTATCCGCCGGCCGGCCATCAGGCGGCAGTGGCAGGGTGCCAGCCACTATCCACAGTTTCAGGTCGCGGGCTGTCTGGCGCAGCCAGGGCAGGATGGGCCCCCGGCCTTCGGCTTCGGCACGCCCGAGATCGGCCAGGTCGCAACGACCCATGGCCGCAAAGTTCTCCGGCAGCACCGCCAGGCGGGCGCCGCCTTCAGCGGCCTGCTCCAGCAAGCGACGGGCATCGGCGAGGTTGGCCAGGAGATCGTCCTGGCTGACCATCTGAATCACGGCAAGCGACATCTAAATCTCCGCACAAGGCATGGGATGCATGCTAACCCAAGCTGCGAAAGCTCGCTTCAACGAGGTTTTTCAAACGGCTTGTCGAAGGTGATCTTGGGGTTTTTCCACGAACCTTCAACCTTGTATTGCACGCTGGCGAAGCGCGCCACCTTGTCGCCCAGCAGCTTGTCGACCACGAACAGCGCGCCACCGATGGCGGGCGCCCCGACGATCAGCGCCGCCAGGGGCAGGTTGTTGGTAACCGGCAGGGTCACCAGCAGCTTGGCGTCGATGCGATCGGCGGCAAGGTCCAGGGTGCCGTCCAGCTCCAGGCCGCTGGACGGACCTTCGAGGGTGATGGGCTTGCGCGTGACGAAGCGCCCATCGCTCCCCACCAGCAACCCCTTGACCCGGTCGTAGGCCAGCCCCTTGCCCAGCAGGTCGGAGAAGTCCAGACGCAAGCGACGACCGATGGAGTTGAAGTTGAGCAGGCCGAACACCCGCAGGGCCTGGGCGCTGCCCTCCACTTCGACGAACTGGCCATTGCGCAGGCTGGCGTCCAGGGAACCGGAGTAACGCTTGAGGCTGACCCAGGCCGGCGATCCGGGCCAGCGCCCGTCGGCGTCCAGGCGGAAGCGCTCGCTGGTGGCTGACGGTGCGAAGTTCCAGGCCTTGAGCACATCCGCCAGGTTCTTGCCTTCCATCCGTCCCTTGTACCAGGAGGCACTGCTTTCTGCGCTGCCTTCCCAGCCGGCCGAACCGGTGATCCTCAGGCCCCGCAGATCGAGATCCAGTTCGCTGAAGCCCAGCCCCCTGGTATTGGGCCGGGCCTTGAAGGACCAGGCCCCCAGCGGCGAATTACCCAGCACGACCTGATCGATACGCACGTCCAGCGCCGGTACCTGGCGCGGGTCGACCCCCGCCAGCGGATCGGGCTTGGCATCGGCTTCGGCTTCATTCTGCGGGGGTTCGGGCAGGCGCACCTGCTTCAAACGGATGGAGATGGGTGCGCCCTTGGCATCGGCCAGCGCCACGGTGCCCTGCATCAGGGCGCTGTCCAGGCCGAGGTTCCAGCCGTTGGAGGAGCGCTCCAGGTTCACCTTGAGATCCTCCAGGTTCAAGCCGAAGCCCCGGAACTGGCCAATTTCCAGGTTGGCGCTGCGCAGCAAGCGAGCCTTGTCGGCGCCATCCTTGGGTGCATATTGCCTGGCCAGTGCCAGCCAGGGCGTCGTATCCAGTTCCGAGACGCGGCCACGGACACGCAGGCCCTTGCTTCCCGGCAAGCTGGCCGCACCGCCGCCCAGCACAAGGTCACCACGCGCCTCTTCCAGTTTGCCCACGGGGGCCGCCAGGGCCAGGCGGGCCAACCCGGCGTAGTCGAGCCAGTAGCGCCGCTCGTCGCCGTCGAGGGTCATGCGCCAGCTGGTATCGCGGCTGTCGGCAGCTGTCTTGCCGAAGGGAGCCGGCAGATCGATAGCCAGCCCCTTGAGGCTGGAGTCGATGCGCAGCTGGCTGTCCTTGCCATCCAGGATCAGGTCAAGGCTGTACGGCAGGGAGCCCGACGCGGGCAGCGGCTGGGTGACGCCAAGCCAGGTGACAAGGTCTTTCAGGGCAATGCTGCCGTTGGCCAGGATGCGCGAACGGGCCTTGCCCTTGCTGCCTTCGGCCTGCGCCCTGGCACGAACCTCCCGCCCGAAGGCCTGGCCGCGAATGTCCTGGGCGCTCAGCCCCTTGTCGGTGTCATAGCGGAAGGAGCCCTTGAGCTGGCTGAGGGCCAGCTCCGGGCGCGCGATCTTCAGTTGCGCATCGCGGGTAGCGAGATCCACCACCACGTGGGGCGCATCGCCCTTTTCCAGCGGAATGTCCAGTTTCAGGCTGCCATCCAGGGTGCCCTGCCCCTGCCAGCCGGCGAAGATGCTGGCCGTGTCCATCGGCGCTTCCTGGAGGATCTTCAGACCGTCGGTGAAGCTGCTATCCAGCCTGGCTTCCAGCTGCAGGCGCGGTATCTCCCCAGGCTCCACATGGGGAACCTCGGCCTCGGCGTCACTCACCCGGCTGTCGAGAATGCGCCCGTCCGGCACCCTGATCCGCACGCCCGTATCCTCGATGAACACGTCGCCACGCGCCTCGCGCAGCGCCGGCCAGCCGGGCTGATAGTCCAGCTCGGCGTCGCGTACCTTGAAGAACAGGCTGATGGAACGGGCGGACGGCTCAGCACCCTGGGCCAGCGAGCCCTGATACTGGAAGAAGCCTTCATCCACCGCGCCGCCCTTGATGGCGTCCTTGAGCCAGCTGGACAACGCCGGGCTCATCCCCGGCGAAAGGGTGGGCAGGTACTTCTCGGTGTATCGGGCATCGCCGTCGCGCAGGCCGACGCGCAGGTCCATGTAGTCCTCCGCCTCGGGGTCGCGCATCAGCCGGATCAGCATGTCGCCGGCGATGCTGCCCTCCTCGCCTTCCAGTCGCATATAGGGGCTGGCCAGGGTGAAGGCGCTGTCGTCCAGGCTCCAGGTCAGCCGTGCATGGGCTTCGCGGTAGTGCCAGACCTTGGGGAAAAGATGGTCGAGGTGCAGGGCGAAGTCGTTCGAATCCAGGAGCAGTTCACCCTGCTGCAAGTCGCCCACCAGGCTGCCGCTGACATTCTCGGCCGCCGGCGCGCCGTGGTACGCGTTGAAGCCGACGTCATCCAGGTTGCTGCTGAACACCAGGCTCCCGGCGCCGTCCTGCCGGGGGCGGTAGTGCAGGCTCAGGTTGCGCAGGGCGCCCCTGGGCTTGAGGCCGGCCAGCGTGGCGGCGGCCTGCTCGGGCAGCGGCACCAGGGCATCGACCACCGGCAGCAGGGGCGCGACATCGAGACGATCGGCACTCAGGGACCATTCGGGTTGCTCGCCCGCCTTGTGGTCGAGCCGCAGATTGGCCTCACCCCAACGCTGCTTGCCGATATCGGCAGCCAGGGAGTCAAGCAGGATCTGGAAACCTTCGTCGGTACGGGTGAAATAGGCATTGAGCCCAAGGTTGCCGAGGGTCACGGCCTTGCGCTTGGCATAGGCCGCGCGCGCCTCGGGCACATTCAGCCTGGCCACCGCACGCTGCAGGCCACCCTTGGCCCACTCACCCCAGAGTTCGCCACCGGCCTGCAGGCGCTGCAGGTGCCACTCGCGCGTCAGGCTGGCGGGCAACCAGCGCGCCCAGTCGGTCTGCGGCAGGCTCAGATAGAGTTCGGCGTCCCCCTGCAGCCAGGCCTCGGTATCGAGTCGGGTGCGCAGCCGCAGGGCCAGAGGTTGTCCATCCGGCAAAGAGAGACGGCCGTCCAGCCGCTGACGGCTGCCAGCGGCTTTAAGGCCGAGGCTGATCGCTTCGAGGTGGCTAGGTTCCTGCCCGCGGGGCGCCAGGGTCAGTCGGCTGTTCAGCACCGATACATGACCGACCTGCCGCAGCAAGTCGCGCAACTGGCGGGGGCCGGGCAACGGCTTGTCGGATCCGCTGGCGAAGCCTTGCAGATGCCATTTGCCGGCTTCGTCCTGGTTCAGGGTCAGCTGCACGCCGTCGAGTTCCAGGCGCGCGATGCGCGCTTGCCGAGCCATCAGGCTGCCCAGCACATCGGGCACTACGCGGATCTGCTCCAGACGCAAGGCAGCGTCTCCCTCCCCCAGGCGCACATCATGGGCGACCAGCAGCGGCGAAAACCCGTGCCAGCGCCCTTCCAGGGCACCGATCTGCAACGGTTGCCCCAGCGCGGCGCTGGCCTTTTCCTCGGCCTCGCCCCGGTACTCGGCCACCAGGGGCACGAGCTCGCGCCCCAGGCTGACGTAGAGGGCGGCCAGCACCAGGAACAGGGCGCAAAGCCCCAGCGACCAGCGCAGGATGCGCATCAACCAGCGGGCGAAGGCTTCCACTCGGGACCTCAGAGCAGGACGACGTCGTACTGTTCCTGGGAATACATGGTTTCCACCTGGAACTTGATCGGCCGCCCGATGAAGGCTTCCAGATCGGCGACGTTGCCCGACTCTTCATCCAGCAGCCGGTCCACGACCTTCTGGTTGGCCAGCACCAGATAGCCTTCCGCCTGATAGGCCCGCGCTTCGCGCAGGATCTCGCGGAAGATTTCGTAGCAGATGGTTTCCGCAGTCTTCAGCAGGCCGCGTCCCTGGCAGCACGAGCAGGGCTCGCAGAGCACCTGGATCAGGCTTTCGCGGGTGCGCTTGCGGGTCATCTGCACCAGGCCAAGTTCGGTGATGCCGATGATGTTGGTCTTGGCGTGGTCGCGTTCCAGCTGTTTTTCCAGGGTGCGCAATACCTGGCGCTGGTGTTCTTCATCTTCCATGTCGATGAAGTCGATGATGATGATCCCGCCCAGGTTGCGCAGGCGCAGCTGGCGGGCAATGGCGGTGGCCGCCTCGAGGTTGGTCTTGAAGATGGTCTCTTCGAGGGTGCGGTGACCGACGAACGCGCCGGTGTTCACATCGATGGTGGTCATCGCCTCGGTCGGGTCGATGATCAGATAGCCGCCGGATTTAAGCAGCACCTTGCGCTCCAGGGCCTTCTGGATCTCGTCCTCGACGCCGTAAAGGTCGAAGATCGGCCGCTCGCCGGGGTAGTGCTCCAGGCGGTCGGCGATTTCCGGCATCAGCTCGTCGACGAACTGCGTGACCTTCTGGAAGGTTTCGCGCGAATCGATACGGATCTTCTCGATGCGCGGGTTGACCAGGTCACGAAGGGTACGCAGGGCCAGGCTGAGGTCTTCGTAGATGACCGAGGGCGACGGCGCGGTCTGCATCTGCGCGGAAATCTGCTCCCAGAGGCGGCGCAGGTAACGGATGTCCACCAGGATCTCGTCGGCGCGGGCACCGTCCGCCGCGGTACGCAGGATGAAGCCGCCGGCCTCCTCGATGCCTTCGGCGGCGATGCAGTCGGCCACCACCTGCTTGAGGCGGTCGCGCTCGGCCTCGTCCTCGATCTTCAGGGAAATGCCCACATGGCTGGTGCGCGGCATGTACACCAGGTAGCGCGAAGGGATCGACAACTGCGTGGTCAGGCGTGCGCCCTTGCTGCCGATGGGGTCCTTGGTGACCTGCACCACCAGGCTCTGGCCTTCATGCACCAGGGCGCTGATGCTCTCGACGGCGCTGCCCTCGCGGGTGCTGATTTCCGAGGCATGGATGAAGGCGGCACGGTCCAGCCCGATGTCGACGAAGGCCGCCTGCATCCCCGGCAGTACCCGCACGACCTTGCCCTTGTAGATGTTGCCGACGATGCCGCGCCGCTGCGTGCGTTCGACATGCACCTCCTGCAGCACACCGTTTTCCACCACCGCCACGCGCGATTCCATCGGCGTGATATTGATCAGAATCTCTTCGCTCATGCCGTGACCTATCCCAGGTGCTGCCAACAAGGAATGCCGAACCCGGCGAGCAATTCCGCCGTTTCCAGCAGCGGCAATCCCACTACCGCTGAATAACTGCCTTCGAGGCGGCTGACGAATACCGCACCCAGCCCCTGAATAGCGTAGCTGCCAGCCTTGTCCGCGGGCTCGCCGCTGGCCCAGTAGGCTTCCAATTCGGCTCGGGAAATGGCGCGGAAGCGCACCCGGCTGGCGACAACGCGCGATTCGCAGCGACTCGCATCGGCCAGGGCAACGGCGGTAAGCACCTCGTGCTCGCGGCCGGAAAGCATTTCCAGGGTCGCCAGGGCATCGTCACGATCGACCGGTTTGCCGAGGATGCGGCCATCCAGCACCACGGCCGTATCGGCGCCCAGCACGCAGGCATCAGCAGGCGTGCTCAGACTGGCGAGCCCGGCCAGGGCCTTTTCACGGGCCAGGCGCTCGACATAAGCGACGGCAGTCTCGCCGGGCAGGACGGTTTCTTCGATGGAGGCGATCAGGGTGATATGGGGGACGCCGATCTGCGCCAGCAGCTCGCGCCGGCGCGGCGACCCCGAAGCCAGGTACAGCATGGCCATGCGGACTTCTCCCTGTCGAGGACAGAGGCTTGCGACATGGCCGCAAGCCGATCAGTTAACGTTGAGGCGGCGGCTCGTACCGCGCAGGGCGGCGTATACCCAGGGCCAGAGCAGCGCGCTGACCAGCGCGGGCAACAGGAAGACCAGGGTCGGGGGACGATTACCGGTGAGGGCATTGAGCCACAGCTGCACCAGCTGGGCCAGACCGAAAACCACGAGCAGTACAAGACATTGCTGCCACATGGGGAACATGCGCAGGCGCTGGTGAAGGGTCAGCACCAGGAAGGTGATCAGGGCGAGGATCAGGGCGTTCTGCCCAAGCAGCGTGCCGTAGAGCACATCTTCGGCCAGACCCAGCACCCAGGCGGTGGTCATGCCCACCCGGTGCGGCAGGGCGAGGGTCCAGTAGGTGAGGAAGAGCGCCGGCCACAGCGGTCGGCCGATTTCCATGAAGCTGGGGAGTGGCCCGACGCTGAGCACCAGGGCCAGGATCAGGCTGACCCAGATGACCCAGCCGTTGTTGGAGTGCAGGCCGGCCATCAGTGACTCTCCTGGGAATTCTGCGCCGCCGGGGCCGGAGCAGCGGGCGCCGGAGCCGGAGCGGCTGCAGGTGCGGCGACAGGCGCCGCGGAAGGGTTCGCGGCTGCGGGCGCGGCCTGGGCCCCACCAGTGGCTTGGCCCTCGGCGGGCTGTGCAGCGGCCTCGCGGTCGGCAGCTTCCTGGGCCTTGGCGGCGTCGTTAGCGCGCTCCTCGGGGCTGCGGGTATCGCTGAACACCAGGAGCATGTAGCGGCTGCGATTCAGCGCGGCGGTGGGCACCGCGCGCACGATGGCGAAGGGCTGGCCGGAGTCGTGGATGACTTCCTTGACGGTGGCCACCGGATAGCCGGCCGGGAAGCGCTGGCCAAGACCGGAGCTCACCAGCAGGTCGCCTTCCTTTATATCGGCGGTGTCGGCCACGTGGCGCAGTTCGAGCCGCTCGGGGTTGCCGGTGCCGCTGGCGATGGCCCGCAGGCCGTTGCGGTTCACCTGCACAGGAATGCTGTGGGTCGTGTCGGTCAGCAGCAGGACACGGGCCGTGTAGGGCATCACTTCCACCACCTGCCCCATCAGGCCACGGGCGTCGAGCACCGGCTGCCCCAGGAACACGCCATCCTTTTCGCCCTTGTCGATCAGGATGCGGTGGGTGAAGGGGTTGGGATCGACGCCGATCAGCTCGCTAACCAGCACCTTCTCATCCACCAGGGCAGAAGAATTGAGCAGCTCGCGCAGGCGCACGTTCTGCTCGGTCAGGGTCGCCAGTTTCTGCAGGCGGCGCTGCATCAGCAGGGCCTCGGCCTTGAGTTTCTCGTTCTCGGCGATCAGGGTACTGCGGCTGGTGAACTGGTCGCTGACGCCATCCCAGACGCGCACCGGCAGGTCAGCCAGCCAGTAGAAAGGCGTGAGCACCAGCCCCATCTGGCTGCGCATGGGCTTCAAGGTGTCGAATCGGGCATCGACCACCATCAGCGCAGCCGAAAGCACGGCGAACACCAGCAGGCGCACGCCGAGCGAAGGTCCCTTGGCAAATAGCGGCTTGATGGCCCGCTCCTATGGCTGCGACGCTCTCCAACCTCACTCGGTGGAGAGCAGATCCATCGCGTGACGGTCCATCATCTCCAGGGCACGGCCGCCACCACGGGCGACGCAGGTCAGCGGGTCTTCGGCGACGATCACCGGCAGGCCGGTTTCCTGGGCCAGGAGCTTGTCCAGGTCGCGCAGCAGCGCGCCACCGCCGGTCAGCACCAGGCCGCGCTCGGCGATGTCCGAAGCCAGTTCCGGCGGGGACTGTTCCAGGGCGCTCTTCACCGCCTGGACGATGGTCGCCAGGGACTCCTGCAGGGCTTCCAGCACTTCATTGGAGTTCAGGGTGAAGCTGCGCGGTACGCCTTCGGCCAGGTTACGGCCGCGAACGTCGATCTCGCGGATTTCGCCACCCGGGTAGGCGGTGCCGATTTCCTGCTTGATGCGCTCGGCGGTGGATTCACCGATCAGGCTGCCGTAGTTGCGGCGCACATAGGTCACGATGGATTCGTCGAAACGATCGCCGCCCACACGCACGGACTCGGCGTAGACCACGCCGTTCAGGGAGATCAGGGCGATTTCGGTGGTACCGCCACCGATGTCCACGACCATGGAGCCGCGGGCTTCTTCCACCGGCAGGCCGGCGCCGATGGCAGCAGCCATGGGCTCTTCGATCAGGAAGACTTCGCGGGCGCCGGCGCCCAGGGCGGATTCACGGATGGCGCGGCGTTCCACCTGGGTGGATTTGCACGGTACGCAGATCAGCACGCGCGGGCTGGGCTGCAGGAAGCTGTTTTCGTGAACCTTGTTGATGAAGTACTGCAGCATCTTCTCGCAGACGCTGAAATCGGCGATCACACCATCCTTCATCGGACGAATGGCGGAAATGTTGCCAGGAGTACGGCCCAGCATGCGCTTGGCTTCGGTACCTACGGCTACCACGCTCTTCTGATTGCCATGGTTACGAATGGCGACCACGGAGGGCTCGTTGAGGACGATACCGCGCTCGCGCACATAAATAAGGGTATTGGCAGTGCCCAGGTCGATCGACAGATCGCTGGAAAACATGCCACGCAGTTTCTTGAACATGGGAGAGGGACCCTAGGCAACGCGTGGGTAAAAAAGTGCGGCAAACTCTAACAACGACGGGGATTTTGGGCAAGGCGCCGATATGTTAAATTGCCTGTTTTTCCGGGCCGTCAAGGCCCATCATCGCGGCCTTTGACCGCCCGTTCGCAGCACCGTTCCCCACCGCATTCCCGCACGGTCGGCTGCCCACGCAGGCCGCTTTTAGTTGGAGACCCCCGATGGCGCTTGAACGCTCCGACGTGGAAAAAATCGCCCATCTCGCCCGACTGGGCCTGAACGAGGCCGATATCCCGCGTACCACCGAGACCCTGAACAACATCCTCGGCCTGATCGACGCCATGCAAGCCGTGAATACCGACGGCATCGAACCCATGGCCCACCCGCTGGACGCCACCCAGCGCCTGCGCGCCGACAGCGTCACCGAGGAAAACCACCGCGACGCCTACCAGGCCATTGCGCCGGCCGTCGAGAACGGCCTGTACCTCGTGCCCAAAGTCATCGAATAAGGAAAGGGTTTCCCATGCATCAACTGACCCTCGCCGAGATCGCCCGAAGCCTCGCCGCCAAGGAATTCTCCGCCGAAGAGCTGACCCGCAGCCTGCTGGCGCGCATTCATCAGCTCGATCCGCAATTGAACAGCTTCATCAGCATCACCGACGAACCGGCCATCGAACAGGCCCGGGCAGCCGACGCACGGCGTGCCGCCGGTGAACAAGGCGCCCTGCTCGGCGCCCCCATCGCCCACAAGGACCTGTTCTGCACCGAAGGCGTGCTGACCAGCTGTGGCTCGAAGATCCTCAACGGTTTCAAGGCGCCCTACGACGCCACCGTGGTCGCCCGCCTCAAGGCCGCCGGCGCGGTGAGCCTCGGCAAGCTGAACATGGACGAGTTCGCCATGGGCTCCTCCAACGAATCCAGCCACTACGGCGCGGTCAGGAATCCCTGGGCGCTCGACCGTGTTCCCGGCGGTTCCTCCGGCGGTTCCGCCGCGGCCGTCGCCGCGCGCCTGGTGCCCGCCGCCACCGGCACCGACACCGGTGGTTCGATCCGCCAGCCGGCTGCCTTCACCAACCTCACCGGCATCAAGCCCACCTACGGCCGGGTTTCCCGCTGGGGCATGATCGCCTACGCCTCCAGCCTCGACCAGGGCGGCCCGCTGGCTCGCACCGCCGAGGACTGCGCGCTGATGCTGGGCGCCATGGCCGGTTTCGACCCGAAGGATTCCACCAGCGTCGACCAGCCGGTGGATGACTACCTCGCCAGCCTGAACCAGCCGCTCGCCGGCCTGCGCATCGGCCTGCCCAAGGAATACTTCGGTGCCGGCCTCGACAGCCGCATCGCCGACGCCGTGCTGGCCGCGGTCGAGGAACTGAAGAAGCTCGGCGCCATCGTCAAGGACGTCAGCCTGCCGAACATGCAGCACGCCATCCCGGCCTACTACGTGATCGCCCCGGCGGAAGCCTCCTCCAACCTGTCGCGCTTCGACGGCGTGCGCTTCGGCTATCGCTGCGAGAACCCGCAGAACCTCGAAGACCTGTACAAGCGTTCCCGCGCCGAAGGCTTCGGCGCCGAAGTGAAACGTCGCATCATGGTCGGCACCTACGCGCTGTCCGCCGGCTACTACGACGCTTACTACCTGAAGGCGCAGAAGATCCGCCGCCTGATCAAGAACGACTTCATGGCCGCCTTCGGCGAGGTGGATGTGATCCTCGGCCCGACCACGCCCAACCCGGCCTGGAAACTCGGCGAGAAGAACAACGACCCGGTCGCCCAGTACCTGGAAGACATCTACACCATCACCGCCAACCTGGCGGGCCTGCCGGGCCTCTCCATGCCCGCCGGCTTCGTCGATGGCCTGCCGGTCGGCGTGCAGCTGCTGGCGCCATACTTCCAGGAAGGCCGCCTGCTCAACGTCGCCCACCAGTACCAGCAGGCGACCGATTGGCACAAACAAGCTCCGGCCGGCTTCTAAGCCATGGCGCCGCCATGCGTCCTTTTCCCCTCTCCCTTCAGGGAGAGGGTGGCCCGAACGGGCGGGAGAGGGGTTGCGCAGGCACAGCAGGATTGAGGAACACTACACATGCAATGGGAAACAGTGATCGGGCTGGAAATCCACGCACAGCTCAGCACCCAATCGAAGATTTTCTCCGGCAGCGCCACCACCTTCGGCGCCGAGCCCAACACCCAGGCCAGCCTGGTTGACCTGGGCATGCCCGGCACCCTGCCGGTGCTGAACCAGGAAGCGGTGCGCATGGCCTGCATGTTCGGCCTGGCCATCGACGCCGAAATTGCCCCGAAGAACGTCTTCGCCCGCAAGAACTACTTCTACCCGGACCTGCCCAAGGGCTACCAGACCAGCCAGTTCGAGCATCCGATCGTCGGCAAGGGGCACCTGGACATCACCCTGGAAGACGGCACCGTCAAGCGCATCGGCATCACCCGCGCACACCTCGAAGAAGATGCCGGCAAGAGCCTGCACGAAGACTTCCACGGCATGACCGGCATCGACCTGAACCGCGCCGGCACTCCGCTGCTGGAAATCGTCTCCGAGCCGGACATCCGCAGCGCCAAGGAAGCGGTGGCCTACGTCAAGGCCATCCACGCCCTGGTGCGCTACCTCGGCATCTGCGACGGCAACATGGCCGAAGGTTCGCTGCGCTGCGACTGCAACGTCTCGGTTCGTCCCAAGGGCCAGGCCGAGTTCGGCACTCGCGCCGAGATCAAGAACGTCAACTCCTTCCGCTTCATCGAGAAGGCCATCAACCACGAGATCCAGCGCCAGATCGAGCTGATCGAGGACGGTGGCAAGGTGGTGCAGGAAACCCGCCTGTACGACCCGAACAAGGACGAGACCCGTTCCATGCGCGGCAAGGAAGAAGCCAACGACTACCGTTACTTCCCCTGCCCCGACCTGCTGCCGGTAGTGATCGAGCAAAGCTTCCTCGATGAAGTCCGCAGCCAGCTGCCCGAGCTGCCCAACCAGAAGCGCGAGCGCTTCCAGAGCGAGTACGGCCTGTCGGCCTACGACGCCAGCGTGCTTTCCGCCAGCCGCGAGATGGCCGACTACTTCGAGGCCGTACTGAAGGTCTGCGGCGACGCCAAGCTGGCCGCCAACTGGGTGATGGTCGAACTGGCCAGCCTGCTCAACAAGGAAGGCCTGGAGATCGAACAGTCGCCGGTTTCCGCCGAGCAGCTGGGCGGCATGCTCCTGCGCATCAAGGACAACACCATCTCCGGCAAGATTGCCAAGATGGTCTTCGAGGCCATGGCCGCCGGCGAAGGTTCCGCCGACGAGATCATCGAGAAGAAGGGTCTGAAGCAGGTCACCGATACCGGCGCCATCGACGCCATGCTCGACGAAGTGCTGGCCGCCAACGCCGCCCAGGTCGAACAGTACCGCGCCAGCGACGAAGCCAAGCGCGCGAAGATGTTCGGCTTCTTCGTCGGCCAGGCGATGAAGGCCTCCAAGGGCAAGGCCAACCCCGGTCAGGTGAACGAATTGCTCAAGAAGAAACTCGAAAGCTGACCCCAGTGATGACGCCGGGCTTGCCCGGCGTTTTCTTGTCCGAGGCATTCGATATGGTTCGCCCCCTGATCTGGCTTCCCTTGCTCGCTCTTTTGCTGGCCGGTTGCAGCACCAGCCCCTTTGGCGGCAGCGATTCGGCCCACGGCTACAAGGCCGAGGGCAAGGCGTCCTATTACGGCTCCCGCCACCACGGCAAGCGCACCGCCAGCGGCGAGCGCTTCGACCAGCACGCCCTGACCGCCGCCCACCGCACCCTGCCCTTCGGCACCCGGGTGAAGGTGACCAACCTCAACAACGACCGCACAGTGGTGGTCCGCATCAATGACCGCGGTCCGCACGTTCGCGGCCGGATCATCGACCTGTCGCGCGAAGCCGCCGAACGGCTCGGCATGCTCCGCGCCGGCGTGGCGCCCGTGCGGGTGGAATCCCTCGACTGACTGGAGACTCACAATGAGCGAAGAACGCAAATCCGGCCTGCAGGTACGCCGGGAAGTGATGGGCGACGCCTTCGTCGACCGCGCCCTGGGCAATGCCACCGAATTCACCCAGCCGCTGCAGGACTTCGTCAACGAGCACGCCTGGGGTGGCGTGTGGAATCGTGAAGGCCTGCCGCGCAAGACCCGCAGCCTGATCACCCTCGCCGCCCTCACCGCCCTGAAGTGCCCGCAGGAGCTCAAGGGCCATGTGCGCGGTGCGCTGAACAACGGCTGCACGGTGGAAGAAATCCGCGAAGCCCTGCTGCACTGCGCCGTCTACGCCGGCGTTCCCGCCGCCATCGACGCCTTCCGCGCCGCCCAGGAAGTCATCGACGACTACCAGAAGTCCTGACACCCGCTCATCCGTAGGCTGCGCGGTGCGCACGGCGCCCCCTGCCCAAAACGCTTCCCACTCAGATCCAGCCGGCCCACTGCAGCAGGAACAGGCCGATATTGGTGGTGACCACAGCCGCCAGGGTGGTGATCACGATGATCGCCGCCGCCAGTTCGTGGTTGCCATTCACCGCGCGGGCCATGACGAAACTCACCGCGGCGGTCGGGCTGGCGAAATAAAGGAAGAGGATCGCCAGGTCGGCGTTGCGGAACCCGCACAGCCACGCGCCCAGCGTCGCCAGGATCGGCAGCCAGACCATCTTCATCAGGCTGGCGCTGACGGCGATGCTGCCGCTGGAGCGCAGGGACGCCAGCGACAAGGTGCCACCGATGCAGATCAGTGCCAGGGGCAGGGTCAACTGCGCGAAGTATTCGCCCGAGGTGAGCAGCCACTTGGGTAGCGGCAATTGCCAGTACGCCACCGGCAAGGCAGCCAGCACGCCAATGATCAGCGGGTTGCTGATGATGCTCCGGGCCAGGCTCAGCGGATCGCTCTTGGCATTCGGGCTGTAGATCGCCAGGACGATGGAGGACAGCGAGTTGTAGCTGAGGATCACCACCGCGCCGAGGATACTGCCCACCGACAAGCCGTAGTCGCCGTACATGCTGGTCGCCAGCGCCAGGCCAACGATGCCGTTGTTGCCGCGAAAGGCGCCCTGGGTATAGATGCCGCGATCCTCGGCCGGGCAACGCAGGATGGCCCAGCCCCAGCCGATCAGGAAACACAGGATGGTGGCCGCAATGAAGTAGCCGATCATTTCCGGTTTCAGCGCGGCGCCGAGGTCCGCCCGGACGATCCCGAGAAACAGCAGGGTTGGCATGGTGCCCTTGAACACCAGTGACGACGCGGTGTTGATGAACGCGCCATCGATCCAGCCAAGGCGCTTGAGCCCCACCCCCAGGAACAGCATGGAGAACACCGGCGCGGTGATGCTGAGGGTCTGCTGGACGACGGCGAGCATGGGGCAACCTTGGCGGCGGGAATAGTTAGGCGGCTAAGGATACCAACAGCGGAGGGGAAATTTCCTTGTGGGGGCGATTTCCTTCGTCCCCACAAGGAAGTGGCAAATGCAGGCGGTCAGCGGCGCACCGGCCGCTTCTGCAGCTTGCGTTGCAAGGTCCGGCGGTGCATGCCCAGGGCGCGGGCGGTGGCGGAGATGTTGCCGTCGTGCTCGGCCAGCACACGCTGGATGTGCTCCCACTGCAGGCGGTCCACCGACATCGGGTTTTCCGGCACCAGGCTGTCCAGGTCGGCGTGTTCCGAGAGCAGCGCAGTCAGCACGTCGTCAGCGTCGGCCGGTTTGCACAGGTAGTTGGTGGCGCCGCGCTTGATGGCCTCCACCGCGGTGGCGATGCTCGAATAGCCGGTGAGGATCACCACGCGCATTTCCGGGTCCAGTTCCAGCAGCTTGGGCAGCAGGACCAGGCCGGAGTCGCCGTCCATCTTCAGGTCGAGCACCGCGTAGTCGGGCAGGTCGTCCTTGGCCATCGCCAGGCCTTCCTCGGCGGAGCCGGCTACCGACACCCGCAGGCCACGACGGGTCATCGCCCGGGCCATGACGCGGGTAAAGGTGGCGTCGTCGTCCACCAGCAGCAGATGGGGTTGTTCTTCGCCTTCGATCAGGGGTTCGTCAGTCATCTCGCTTCCTCTTCGTCAAGGCACTCAGGCGACGCCATAGGTGCGCGGCAGGCGCAGCTCCGTCAGGGTGCCGCCCTCCTCATGGTTATAAAGTTTAACCGTGCCGCCGGCACGGGTAACGCTGGCCTGGCTCAGGAACAGGCCAAGGCCGAAGCCCTTGCCCTTGGTGGTGAAGAAGGGCCGGCCCAGTTGCTCGGCAATGGCCAGGGGAACGCCAGCGCCGTGGTCGCGGATGGTCAACACCATCCACTGGTGGTCCCAGTTGATGCGGATATCGAGCTTTTCCGGGCAGGCGTCGGCGGCGTTGTTGAGCAGGTTCAGCAGGGCCTGGGTCAGGTCCGCCGGGGGTTTCAGCCGAGGCGCCACGCCGAGGCCCATGCACTGGTAGCGGTAGGTGGCCTCCGGACGCATCAGGTGCCAGCGATTCAGGGTGACTTCCAGCCACTCGATCACCGATTGCTCCACCACCGCCTGGCGACGATCCGCTTCGGCGGCACGCACCAGTTGCTGGAGGGTGTCCTTGCAGAGCATCACCTGCTCCTGCAGCAGGGCCAGGTCGTCCTGCAGGCCTGGCTTGTCACCGTGCTCCTGGCGCAGTTCCTTGAGCAGCACGCTCATGGTCGCCAGCGGCGTGCCCAGTTCATGGGCGGCGCCGGCGGCCTGGGTGGCCACGGCGAGGAGCTGCTGGTCACGCATGCCTTCTTCGCGGCGCACCGCCTGCAGCTGGTCCTGGCGACGCAGCTCCTCGGCCATGCGGGCGACGAAGAAGGTGATCAGCGCCGCCGCCAGGGCGAAGCTCAGCCACATGCCGTAGATCAGCAGCGATTCGCGCTGGCCGGTAGGCATTTCCAGCGGATGGAACAGCACCAGCAGCAAGGTGTAGGCCGCCAGCGCAAGGCCCGCCAGGGTCACGGTGTAGAGCCAGGGCAGGGTCGCCGCGGCGATGGTCAGCGGCACCAGGTAATAGGAAACGAAGGGGTTGGTGGATCCCCCGGAGAAATACAGCAGCACGCTGTGGATGATCAGGTCGAAGCCCAGCTGCACCGCATACTCCAGCTCGGTCACCGGCCAGGGCCCGCGCAGGCGCAACGCCGAGCCCACGCAAAGGACCAGCGAGACGCCGAGGGTCACGCTCAATGCGACCCAGGGCAGTTGCAGCAGTTGGGTCTTGTAGGCGAGGCCGACCGAGCCGGCCTGGGCGGCCAGGACAAGGATGCGGATCAGGGTCAGCCGCAGCAGGTTCTGGCGGCTGGCAGACAGTAGCTGTACGGGTTCGAGCATGGGCACTCCCTGGAATCGCCGGAGTATAACCAAGGCGCACCCCGGCCCGCCTCTGTGCGGCAACTCGCCGCAGTGGGGATAATTGGCGGATACAACCTAATCCTGTGGGGGCGAATTCATTCGCAAAGAGACGCGCAGCGTTCCCGTTCCTGGCACCAGGGCAGGCCTGCGGCCTGCATAGCAAATAAATCGCCCCCACAAGGCACTCAGCCACCGTCACACTGGAACATCGGTCCCAATTCCTGGTCAATTTGCATCGCCGTTAACCCGAACGGCCGGATACCTTCGTCCACTATGGCGAATCACCGCGCAACCCGTGCGGAACCCTGTCCCACAAGGAGTCGACATGCCCAAGTTCACCCGTCTCGCCGCCGCTCTCGCCCTCTGCGCCGCCAGCCTCGGCAGCCTTTCGGCCCAGGCCGCCGACGAAGCCCGCTACAACCAGGTGGCAGTGCGTGCCGAAGTCAGCCAGGACGTCGCCCACGACCTGATGCACGTCACTCTCTATAGCGAATCGCAGAACACCGACCCGGCCAAGCTGGCCGACGAGATCACCCGCACCCTCAACAGCGCCGTGGAGAAGGCCCGCAAGGCCAAGGGCGTCACCGTCAGCCTGGGCAGCCGCAACAGCTACCCGGTGTATGACGAGAAGGGCCAGAAGATCACCGCCTGGCGCGAACGCGCCGAACTGCGCCTGGAAAGCGCCGACTTCGCCGCCCTGTCCCAGCTCAGCGCCGACCTGATGGGTCAGCTGAAGATGGCCGGCATGAACTTCAGCATCGCCGAGAAGACCCGCAAGACCCACGAAGACGACCTGATCAAGCAGGCCGTGGACGCCTTCAAGGCGCGCGCCCAACTGGCCACCGACGCCCTCGGCGGCAAGGGCTACAAGCTGGTCAACCTGAATCTGAACAGTGCCGGCTTCCAGCCGCCGCAGCCGATCATGATGCGCGCCATGGCCGCCAAGGGTTACGCCGATGCAGCCGCCGTACCGGAGATAGAAGCCGGCAACAGCCGCGTCAGCGTCAGTGCCGACGGCACCATCGAAGTGCAGATGCCCTGATCCGGCACGGGGCGCCATCACATCCGGAGTGGCGCCCTCCCCCTTCCCACGGCCTGGATTTGCAGAATTGCGACAGGCGCTTACAGCTTTATTCCGCCGACTACACTCTTTCCCGTCCGGCTATTGCCTCGGGCATATGCCCTGCATAGCTTCTCGCAAGGCCCCCACAAGGGGCCCCTCACGATGACAAACAGAATAAACATGAGGTCAACATGCGTAAAAACGCCGTCATCCAGGCACTTGTCGCGGCTGGGCTGATCGCCAGCGCACCCTTCGCCAGCGCTGCAAGCAACCTGGTGTTCTGCTCCGAAGGCAGCCCCGCCGGTTTCGATCCGGGCCAGTACACCACCGGCACCGATTTCGACGCCTCCGCCGAAACCGTCTTCAACCGCCTGACCCAATTCGAGCGCGGCGGCACCGCAGTGATCCCGGGCCTTGCCGAGAAGTGGGACGTTTCCCCCGATGGCCTCACCTACACCTTCCACCTGCGCAAGGGCGTCAAGTTCCACACCACCGATTACTTCAAGCCGACCCGCGACTTCAACGCCGACGACGTGCTCTTCACCTTCCAGCGCATGCTCGACAAGGACCACCCCTTCCGCAAGGCGTACCCCACCGAATTCCCCTACTTCACCGACATGGGCATGGACGCCAACATCGCCAGGGTGGAGAAGGTCGACGACAACACCGTCAAGTTCACCCTCAACAGTGTGGATGCAGCCTTCATCCAGAACCTGGCCATGAGCTTCGCCTCCATCCACTCCGCCGAATATGCCGACCAGCTGCTCAAACAAGGCAAGGCCGCCGACATCAACCAGAAACCCATCGGCACCGGCCCCTTCGTGTTCAAGCGTTACCAGAAGGACGCGCAGATCCGTTTCACCGGCAACAAGGACTACTGGAAACCCGAGGATGTGAAGATCGACAACCTGATCTTCTCGATCAGCACCGATGCGTCGGTACGCATGCAGAAGCTCAAGGCCAATGAATGCCAGATCACCCTCTTCCCGCGTCCGGCCGACCTGGAAGCGCTGAAGAACGACCCGAACCTGAAGATGCCGTCGCAGCCGGGCTTCAACGATGGCTACATCGCCTACAACGTCACCCACAAGCCGCTGGACAAGCTCGAAGTGCGCCAGGCGCTGGACATGGCGGTGAACAAGCAGGCCATCATCGACGCTGTCTACCAGAGCGCCGGCCAGTTGGCGGTGAACGGCATGCCGCCGACCCAGTGGTCCTATGACGAGACCATCAAGGACGCCGGCTACAACCCGGACAAGGCCAGGGAGCTGCTGAAAGCCGCAGGCGTTGCCGAAGGTACCGAGATCACCCTCTGGGCCATGCCGGTGCAGCGCCCGTACAACCCCAACGCCAAGCTGATGGCCGAAATGCTCCAGTCCGACTGGGCCAAGGTGGGCATCAAGGCCAAGATCGTCACCTACGAATGGGGCGAGTACCTCAAGCGCGCCAAGGCCGGCGAACACGACACCATGCTGATCGGCTGGAGCGGCGACAACGGTGACCCGGACAACTGGCTGGGCACCCTCTACGGCTGCGACGCGGTGGACGGCAACAACTTCTCCAAATGGTGCGACGCCAGCTACGACAAACTGATCAAGGAAGCCAAACGCACCACTGACCAGGCCAAGCGTACCGAGCTGTACAAGCAGGCCCAGCACATCCTGAAAGACAACGTGCCGATCACCCCGATCGCCCACTCCACCGTCTACCAGCCGATGCGCAAGAACGTGCAGGACTTCAAGATCAGTCCGTTCGCGCTCAACTCCTTCTATGGCGTGAGCGTCGGCGAGTAAGCCGGCAAACGGGGCCTTCGGGCCCCGTTTTCCTCACTGTCCACAAGGAAGACCGATGCGCCGACGCCTATTGCCCCTCGCTCTCTGCCTTCCCCTCCATACCTTCGCCAGCCAGGCACTGGTGGTCTGCACCGAAGCCAGCCCGGAAGGCTTCGACATCGTCCAGTACACCGCCGCGACCACCGCCGATGCCTCGGCCGAAACCGTCTTCGACCGCCTGGTGCAATTCGCTCCCGGCAGCACCCGCTTGCAGCCGGGCCTCGCCGAGAGCTGGACCATCAGCCCCGACGGCCTGGTCTACGAGTTCCAGTTGCGCAAGGGCGTCAGCTTCCACAGCACGCCCTGGTTCACCCCCAGCCGCGAGTTCAATGCCGACGACGTGCTCTGGAGCTTCCAGCGCCAGCTCGACCCCGCACATCCCTGGCACAAGCTCTCTCCGCGCGGCTATCCCTATATGGAATCCATGGCCTTTTCCCAGTTGATCGAGCGTGTCGAGAAGCTCGACGACCACCGCGTGCGCTTCACCCTGAGACACCCGGAGGCGCCCTTCCTCGCCGACCTGGCCATGGGCTTCACCTCCATCTATTCCGCCGAGTACGCCGACCAGTTGCTCAAGACCGGCCAGACCGAGCGGCTCAACCGCGAACCGGTCGGCACCGGGCCTTTCGTCTTCGAGCGCTACCGTAAGGATTCGCAGGTCCGCTTCCACGCCAACCCGACCTACTGGGCAGGCAAGCCGGCTGTGGACAAGTTGTTGTTCGCCATCACCCCCGATCCCAACGTGCGGGTGCAACAGCTCAAGGCCGGCGCCTGCCAGATCGCCGTGTACCCGCGCCCTACCGACATCGCCAGCCTTCGTCAGCAAGCAGGGCTCAAGGTGCTGGAACTGGATTCCCTGCTGGTCGCCTATGTCGGCCTCAACACCCGCCATCCACCGCTGGACGACGTGCGCGTGCGACAGGCCATCAACCTCGCCTTCGACAAACACGCCTACCTTCGTGCGCAGTTCGGCGAAGGCAACGCCAGCATCGCCGTGGCGCCCTACCCGGCCAGCCTGCTGGGCTACAACGACAAGCTGGAACCCTGGCCCCACGATCCCGAAAGAGCGCGCCAGCTGCTGGCCGAGGCCGGCTACAAGGACGGCTTCAAGCTGGCCATCTGGACCCGCCCCGGTGGCGGCCCGACCAACCCCAACCCCGGCATCGGCGCACAGATGCTCCAGGCCGACCTGGCCGCCATCGGCATCAAGGCAGAGATTCGCGTCTATGAATGGGGTGAGTTGATCAAGCGCGCCAAGAATGGCGAGCACGATCTGGTGTTCATGGGCTGGGCCGGCGACAACGGCGACCCGGACAACTTCCTCACCCCCAACCTGTCCTGCGCCGCAGCGCGCTCAGGGGAAAACCAGGCAGGTTGGTGTGACGAGAAATTCGACGCGCTGATCCGCGAGGCCCGCGCCATCACCGACCCCGCCCGCCGCGCCGAACTCTATCGGCAGGCGCTGGCGATCTTCCACGAACAGGCGCCGTGGATCCCCCTCGCCCACCCCAAGCAGTTCGCTGCCGTGCGCGAAGGCGTGGAGGGCTTCCAGTTGAACCCGATGGGCTCGAACAACTTCGCCAGGGTGAAGCTGTAGGGGCGAATTTATTCGCCAAGCAGACCGCAGGTCTGCCCCTGGAAGTCCGAGCGGGCACGACTACCCTCTCCCCAACCCTCTCCCTGAAGGGAGAGGGAGCTATCCGCAGTCCTGTAGCGGCTTCAGTCGCGAAAGCAGGCCGAAGACCTGCCCTCAGGCCTCCAACCCGAACGGATCGTCGATGGAATGGCTCGGCTGGGTAAACCAGCGCGGCCCGGTGGGGGTCATGTAGAAGTGATCCTCCAGGCGAATGCCAAACTCGCCCGGTACGCAGATCATCGGCTCGTTGGAGAAGCACATGCCCTCGGCCAGCGGCGTTTCGTCGCCACGCACCAGGTATGGTCCTTCGTGGATATCCATGCCGATGCCGTGACCGGTGCGGTGCGGCAGGCCCGGTAGCTGGTAATCCGGCCCCAGGCCACCGGCTTCCAGGCAACGGCGGGCGGCGGCATCGACCGAGCCGCAGGGCGCGCCAGGACGCGCAGCCTCGAAGGCGGCCAGTTGTGCCGCCTTCTCCAGGCTCCAGAGTGCGCGCTGGCGTTCGCTCGGCAAGCCGAACACATAGCTGCGGGTGATATCCGACTGATAGCCGTGGAGCTGGCAACCGGTGTCGATCAGCACCATGTCGCCGTCCTTGAGCACCTGCGCATGTTTCACCCCATGGGGGAAGGCGCTGGCCTCGCCGAACAGCACGATGCAGAAGGTGGAACCCGGCGCACCCACCTTGCGGTGCGCCTGGTGGATGAACTCGGCGACCTCGGCGGTGCTGATGCCCTCGCGCAGGATGCTGGCGGCAGCCTTGTGCACTTCCAGGGTCATGTCCTTGGCGCGCTGCATCAGCGCCAGTTCGGTGGCGGACTTGTGGAAGCGGCAGGGATCGATGACACAGGCGGCATTGACGAACTCGAAGGCGGCCCCCAGCCGACGGATGCCGTCGTACATGAAGAAGGCCACGGACGGGCAGAGACCGATGCGGGCCTCGGCAGCGATGCCCATGCCGGCCAGCATGTCCAGCAGCAGGCGGTAGGGGCTCTCGTGTTCGTGCCAGGTGTGGATAACCCCGTCCACCTCACGAAAATCGCGGATGGTGCCTTCCTCGAAGGCCGGGGCGATGTAGACCAGCGGGCCATCGGCGGGCAGCACGGCGCCCACCATGCGTTCGCTCGGGTTCCACTTCACTCCGGTGAAGTAACGCAGGTTGCTGCCGGCGTTCAGGTAGATGGCCGCGATGCCCTGATCACGCATCAGGCCCTGGGCCTTGGCAATGCGCGCCTGATACTCGTCGAGACCGATGGGGCCCATGCCCGCGGCCATGTTCGACAGGCCGGCGAGCGCCTGTTCCGGCGTCTTGCCACCCACTCCTACCGTCATAATTGTTCTCCCGAGTCGTGTTGCGGTGCGCAGAATTTAAGTTCCACTTAAATAACCGTCAACGCCAATTTTCAGTACCACTTAATTTTCAACAAGGCGACAAGCCTTTTCTGCATTGCGCCGCCCGTTATACTGGCGTCCTCGAAACCAGAGCCATGCCAATGACCGTAGAACAGATCGGCGAACGGTTGCGCCGCTACCGCCGCGCCGCCAACAAGACCCTGAACCAGGTAGCCGCCGAATCGGGCCTCACCGCCAGTTTCCTGTCCCAGGCCGAGCGCAACCTCACCGGCGTGTCGATCTCTTCCCTGGCGAACATCGCCAAATCGCTGGGAATTCCCCTCAACGTCCTGTTCGACCAGCCCAGCCAGCACCAGCCCGATTCCCACCAGGGCCAGCGCGTGCGCTACACCATCGGTGGCCAGCCGCTGGCCTACGAGCGCCTGTCCAGCAACTTTCCCGGCAACCAGATCAACGCGGTGAAAATGAGCATGCCGGTGGGCTACCGATCCGAGCTCATTTCCCATGAAGGCGCCGAGTTCGCCTATGTGCTGTCCGGGCAGATCGTCTACACCATCGAAGGCCACGACTATCCCCTGGGCCCGGGGGACTCGGTGCATTTCGATGCAGCCAAACCGCACTATCTCGCCAACTCCGGCGAGGAAGTGGCTGAGGTACTGACCGTCACCACAATGGGCCTTTTCGACGACCACCCCGCGCCCTGAGCCGTCGGCTTTCGGAAGTAAACACCACTGAATTTAAGTTGACCTTAATTTCAGCATCACTTAAGTTCAGCCTCGGCAGGCGGAGGCGCAAGCACTCCTTTCCCCTTCGCCACCATCGCCCGCCCGGGAATACCGGCCTCCGGCCCCGGCTCGCGAATGACGGGCAACCTGCGGCCCACGAAGTCGCAGGATCAGGTGTACAAGACACCGCAGGCTTCAACACCTGATATGCCGCCCTCAGAAAAACAACAACGAGGTTCGCATGCGTCAGAAAACCGCGCTCAAATCCTTGATCGCCGCAGGTCTCATCCTTGGCTCCGGCCTCACCCACGCCGCCAGCAACCTGGTGTTCTGCTCCGAAGGCAGCCCCGCCGGCTTCGATCCGGGCCAGTACACCACCGGCACTGATTTCGATGCGACCTCGGAAACCCTGTTCAACCGCCTGGCCCAGTTCCAGCGTGGCAGCACCCAGGTCGAACCGGCCCTGGCCAGCAACTGGGACATCAGCGAAGACGGCAAGCGCTACGTGTTCCACCTGCGCCCGGGCGTGAAGTTCCACACCACCGATTACTTCAAGCCGACCCGCGACTTCAACGCCGACGACGTGGTGTTCACCTTCCAGCGCATGCTGGACAAGAACCACCCGTTCCGTAAGGCGTACCCCAGCGAATTCCCCTACTTCACCGACATGGGCCTGGACAAGAACATCGCCCGGGTGGAGAAGCTCGACGACATGACCGTGGCCTTCACCCTGAACGAGGTGGATGCCGCCTTCATCCAGAACCTGTCGATGAACTTCGCCGCGATCCAGTCTGCCGAATACGCCGACCAGCTGCTCAAGGCCGGCAAGGCCGCCGACATCAACCTGAAGCCCATTGGCACCGGCCCCTTCGTGCTCAAGCGCTACCAGAAGGACGCGCAGATCCGCTTCACCGGCAACAAGGACTACTGGAAGCCGGAAGACGTGAAGATCGACAACCTGATCTTCGCCATCAACACTGATGCCTCGGTACGCGCCCAGAAGCTCAAGGCCGGCGAGTGCCAGATCACCCTCAACCCGCGTCCCGCCGATATCGAGGCCCTGAAGAAGGACCCGAACCTGCAGGTGCCGAGCGAGCCCGGCTTCAACCTCGGCTACATCGCCTACAACGTCACCCGCGCCCCCTTCGACAAACTCGAAGTGCGCCAGGCGCTGGACATGGCGGTGAACAAAAAGGCCATCATCGACGCCGTCTACCAGGGCGCCGGCCAGCTGGCGGTGAACGGCATGCCACCGACCCAGTGGTCCTACGACGAAACCATCAAGGACCGCGAGTTCAACCCGGACAAGGCCAGGGAACTGCTCAAGGCCGCCGGCGTTGCCGAAGGCACCGAGATCACCCTCTGGGCCATGCCGGTGCAGCGCCCCTACAACCCCAACGCCAAGCTGATGGCCGAAATGCTCCAGGCCGACTGGGCCAAGGTGGGTATCAAGGCGCGCATTGTCAGCTACGAGTGGGGCGAGTACATCAAGCGCGCCCATGCCGGCGAGCACGACGCCATGCTGATCGGCTGGACCGGCGATAACGGTGACCCGGACAACTGGCTGGGCACTCTCTACGGCTGCGATTCGGTGGACGGCAACAACTTCTCCAAATGGTGCGACGCCAGCTACGACAAACTGGTGAAGGCCGCCAAGGCCACCACCGACGTCGAGAAACGCACCGAGCTGTACAAACAGGCCCAGCACGTCCTGCAACAGCAGGTGCCGATCACCCCGATCGCCCACTCCACGGTCTACCAGCCGATGCGTGCCAGCGTGAAGGATTTCCTGATCAGCCCCTTCGGACGCAACAGCTTCTACGGCGTCTCCAACGGACGCTGAGTGAGCGAGGCCGGTCAACCGGCCTCCTTCACATCCTCAAACCGACGCCCAGATCGGACGAGGCCAATCTCACCTGCCACAAAAAACGCAAGGCGACCGCCTCTCGGGGCGGTGCCTTTACCCATGCGGCCTAAACTGCTGGGAACGGTCGGTACGCTGACCGGCAAAACAAAAGATGAGGAGTGATTCGCCCAAATGTTGAGTTTCATCGCGCGCCGACTGGGGCTTCTGATCCCCACCTTCTTCGGCGTTACCTTGCTCACCTTCGCACTAATCCGCCTGATTCCCGGCGACCCGGTGGAAGTGATGATGGGTGAGCGCCGGGTAGACCCGGAAATGCACGCCCAGGCCATGGAACGCCTCGGTCTCAACAAGCCGCTGCCGGAACAGTACCTGGACTACATCGGCAAGCTGGCCCACGGCGACCTGGGCGAATCGCTGCGCACCCGCGAAGGCGTCTGGCACGAATTCCTCACCCTGTTCCCCGCCACCCTGGAACTAGCCATCGCCGCGTTGATCTTCGCCGGCACCCTCGGGGTGCTGGCGGGGGTGATCGCTGCCCTGAAGCGCGGCTCGCTATTCGACCACGGGGTGATGGGCGTTTCCCTGGCGGGATACTCCATGCCGATCTTCTGGTGGGGCCTGCTGCTGATCATGTTCTTCTCCGTGGGGCTGGGCTGGACGCCGGTGTCCGGGCGCATCGACCTGCTCTACGACATCGAGCCGAAAACCGGCTTCATGCTCATCGACACGCTGCTGTCCGAAGAAGAAGGCGCCTTCGTCGACGCCCTGCGCCACCTGATCCTGCCGGCCATCGTGCTGGGCACCATCCCGCTGGCGGTGATCGCCCGCATGACCCGCTCGGCCATGCTCGAAGTGCTGCGCGAAGACTATGTGCGCACCGCCCGCGCCAAGGGCCTGTCGCCCGCCCGCGTGGTCTTCGTCCACGGCCTGCGCAACGCGCTGATCCCGGTGCTGACCGTGTTCGGCCTGCAAGTGGGCACCCTGCTCGCCGGCGCGGTGCTGACCGAAACCATCTTCTCCTGGCCGGGCATCGGCAAATGGCTGATCGAAGCCATCGGCGCCCGTGACTATCCGGTGGTGCAGAACGGCATCCTGCTGATCGCCTGCCTGGTAATCCTGGTGAACTTCGTCGTGGACATCCTCTACGGCCTGGTGAACCCCCGCATCCGTCATCAGCGTTAAGGAGGCCTGAACATGAATGCCATGCAACCTCAGGTCGACCCTAGCGTCCTCTATCCCTCTCCCCTCAAGGAATTCTGGAAGGCCTTCGCCCACAACAAGGGTGCTGTCGGCGGCCTTGCCTTCATGATCCTGATCATCTTCTGCGCCCTTTTCGCGCCCTGGGTCGCCCCCCATGACCCGAGCGAGCAGTTCCGCGACTTCCTGCTGACCCCGCCGGTGTGGCTGGAAGGCGGCCAGGCGCAGTTCCTGCTCGGAACCGACGAACTGGGCCGCGATCTACTCTCGCGCCTGATCCACGGCGCCCGCCTGTCCCTGCTGATCGGCCTGTCTTCGGTGGTGATGTCGCTGATTCCCGGCATCCTCCTCGGCCTGGTGGCGGGTTTCTTCCCACGCCTGCTGGGCCCGTCGATCATGCGCCTGATGGACATCATGCTGGCTCTGCCGTCCCTGCTGCTGGCGGTGGCCATCGTCGCCATCCTCGGCCCGGGCCTGATCAACACCGTGATCGCCATCGCCATCGTCTCCCTGCCCTCCTACGTGCGCCTGACCCGCGCCTCGGTGATGGGCGAGCTGAACCGCGACTACGTCACCGCCTCGCGCCTGGCCGGCGCCGGCCTGCTGCGCCTGATGTTCGTCACCGTGCTGCCCAACTGCATGGCGCCGCTGATCGTCCAGGCCACCCTGAGCTTCTCCTCGGCCATCCTCGACGCCGCCGCCCTGGGCTTCCTCGGCCTCGGCGTGCAGCCGCCGACTCCCGAGTGGGGCACCATGCTGGCCTCCGCGCGCGACTACATCGAACGCGCCTGGTGGGTGGTCTCGCTGCCCGGCCTGACCATCCTGCTCAGCGTGCTGGCGATCAACCTGATGGGCGACGGCCTGCGCGATGCGCTGGACCCGAAACTCAAGAATGCAGTCTGAGGAGCCCGCCATGAGAATTTCCGTTCCGCGCCGGCTCCCCGTAGGAGCCAGCTTGCTGGCGAACCTGCAGCCTCCCTTCGCGAGCAAGCTCGCTCCTACAACGCCGCGTTCAAGCATTGCGCATCGCCCGGAGACCGCCGCATGAGCCTCCTCGAGATCAACAACCTCAGCGTGCGCTTCGGCGACGCCAACGCCGTCCCGGTGGTGGATGGCCTCGACATTTCGGTGAACAAGGGCGAAGTACTGGCCATCGTCGGTGAGTCTGGCTCCGGCAAGTCGGTGACCATGATGGCGCTGATGGGCCTGATCGACGCTCCCGGCCGCATCACCGCCGACAGCCTGCGCTTCGACGGCCACGACATGCTCAAGCTCAAGGGCAAGCAGCGTCGGCACATCGTCGGCAAGGACCTGGCGATGGTCTTCCAGGACCCGATGACCGCGCTCAACCCCAGCTACACCGTGGGCTTCCAGATCGAGGAAGTGCTGCGCCAGCACCTCGGCCTGAAGGGCAAGGCTGCCCGCCAGCGCGCCCTTGAGCTGCTGGAACGGGTGGAAATCCCCGGTGCCGCCAGCCGTCTCGATGCCTATCCGCACCAGTTGTCCGGGGGCATGAGCCAGCGCGTGGCTATCGCCATGGCCATCGCCGCCGAGCCCAAGCTGCTGATCGCCGACGAACCCACCACCGCCCTGGACGTGACCATACAGGCGCAGATCATGGACCTGCTGCTGGACCTGCAGCGCGACCAGGGCATGGCCCTGGTGCTGATCACCCATGACCTGGCCGTGGTCGCCGAAACCGCCGACCGCGTGTGCGTGATGTACGCCGGCCAGGCCGTGGAAATCGGCGAAGTACCGCGCCTGTTCGACGCGCCCACCCATCCCTATACCGAAGCCCTGCTCAAGGCGATTCCCGAGCACAGCCTGGGCGCCCGTCGCCTGTCGACGCTGCCCGGCATCGTGCCCGGCCGCTACGACCGCCCCCACGGCTGCCTGCTGTCGCCGCGCTGCCCCTACGGGCAGTCCAACTGCGTGGCCCGGCGCCCGACACTGGACCCGCACGCCCATGGCGCCGTGCGCTGCTTCTACCCCCTTAACCTGATCGAGGTGGCGCGATGAGTGCCGTATTGACCGCCCGCGACCTGCACCGCCACTACGAAGTCTCCCGTGGCCTGTTCAAGCCCCACGCCCTGGTACGCGCCCTCAATGGCGTGTCCTTCGAACTGGCAGCCGGCCGCACCCTCGCCGTGGTCGGCGAGTCCGGCTGCGGCAAGTCCACCCTCGCCCGCGCCCTGACCCTGATCGAGGAACCCTCCTCCGGCTCCCTGCAGATCGCCGGCCGCGAAGTGGCGGGCGCCAGCAAGGAAGACCGCAAGCAACTGCGCCGTGACGTGCAGATGGTGTTCCAGAACCCCTACGCCTCGCTCAATCCGCGGCAGAAGGTGGGCGACCAGCTGGCCGAACCGCTGCTGATCAACACCGGCCTGTCCCGTGCCGAGCGCCGCGAACAGGTGCAGGCGATGATGCAGCAGGTGGGCCTGCGCCCCGAGCATTACCAGCGTTATCCGCACATGTTCTCCGGCGGCCAGCGCCAGCGCATCGCCCTGGCCCGCGCCATGATGCTCAACCCCAAGGTACTGGTGGCGGATGAGCCCACCTCGGCCCTCGACGTGTCGATCCAGGCCCAGGTGCTCAACCTCTTCATGGACCTGCAGGAGCGCTACAACACCGGCTACGTGTTCATCTCCCACAACCTGGCCGTGGTGCGCCACGTGTCCAACGATGTGCTGGTGATGTACCTCGGCCGCCCGGTGGAAATGGGCCCCAGCGAACTGATCTACGAGCGTCCGCTGCATCCCTATACCAAGGCCCTGCTCTCGGCCACGCCGGCCATCCACCCGGACCCGGCCAAGCCGAAGATCAAGATCGCCGGCGAACTGCCCAATCCCCTCGACCCGCCGCCCGGTTGCGCCTTCCATAAGCGCTGCCCCTACGCCACCGAGCGCTGCAGGGTGGAAGTACCGGAACTGCGCCTGCTCGACGCCCGCCAAGTGGCCTGCCACAACGTGGAAACCATCAACGGCTGAAACTCGACAGGGAACGACCCGCTTCATTGTGGAGCGAATTCATTCGCTGAGGGGCGCGCAGCGGCCCCATTCCGCATTGCCGGGCAGGCCGTTGGCCTGCTTCGCGAATGAATTCGCCCCCACAAGGAAAAGCACCCGGGATCACAGCTCCCGCAACACCGCCAGCCTCACCCCGAACCCCACCAGCACCCCACCGAACAGCCACTGCTGCACCCGCTGCACCAGCGGCCGGCGTCCCAGCCAGTGACCCAGCCCTTGTCCCGTCAGCGCATAGAGCGAATCGAAGGCCAGCCCCACCGCGACCAGAACGGCCCCCAGCAGGGCGAACTGCAACCCCAGAGGGACGGTGTCCGGGCTGACGAATTGCGGCAGCAGCACGGAGCAGAACACCAGCGCCTTGGGGTTCAGCAGGTTGGTCAGCAGGCCACGGCGCAAGGCCTGCCCGTAGGCCCTCGAAAGCTGGCGCCCGGCATCCATCCGCAATGCCGACGCCTCTGCCTGGAACAGCTTCAGGCCCAGCCAGAGCAGGTAAGCGGCACCCGCCAGGCGAACGACATCGAAGGTCCAGGGCGCGGTCTTGAACAGTACCGCCAGGCCGAGACCGGCCAGCGCCACGTGGCAGCCACGCGCCAGCGCCAGCCCGAGCGCGGTTGCCAGGGCCATGGCGCGCCCCTGGCGGGCGCCGGTTTGCAGCAGGAGGATCATGTCGGGTCCGGGCAGCAGGTAGACCACCGCCAGGGCGATCAGGAAAGCGCTCATGTCGTCCGCTCCGAAGCAGCCTGTGGAGCGAAGATTCTAGGGCCGAAGGTCAGGGCAGGTGCTTGCGTATTTTACTGACCCTGCCATGATAAATGGCATTTTATGCCAATCATACACAGATAAACTGATTAATCATGCCAAAACTTAAACTCGACTCCCTGGACTATCGAATCCTCGGGGCCCTGCAGCGTGATGGCCGCCTGACCAATGTGCAGCTGGCCAACGAGATCGGCCTCTCAGCCTCCCCCTGCCTGCGCCGGGTGCGGCTGCTGGAAGAAGCCGGGGTGATTCGCGGCTATCACGCCAGCCTGGACCGTGACCAGGTCGGGCTGGGCCTGACGGTATTCGTGGGGATCAAGGTGGAGCGCCATCACCAGGAACAGGCCGACGCTTTCCGCGAAGCGGTGATCAGCCTGCCGGAAGTGATCTCCGCGCATCTGGTCTCAGGCGAAGCGGATTTCCTGCTGCAAGTGGTGGTACCGGACCTGCGCGCCTACGAGCACTTCCTCACTGGCACCCTGCTCAAGCTCCCCGGCGTCAGCGATATCCGCAGCAGCTTCGCCATCCAGACGGTGAAGGCAGCCTCGCCGCTACCGCTGAACCACCTGCCGAAATAGTCCCCTGCACGCTCGGACTACTTTTCTGTGGGGGCGAATTCATTCGCTAAGGGTTGCGCAGCAACCCCCTTTGGCTATCGAAGGGCAGTCCTGCGGACTGCTTCGCGAATGAATTCGCCCCCACAAGCACGGCACAAGAAAACCTACCGCCCGAAGAAGCTATAGAACTCCCGCAGCTCGGCCTGTGCGTCCTCCAGGCTCATGACGATGAAGCGCAGAATCTGGTTCGCCGGGCATTGCGCCAGGCGCCCGAGATCCAGCGGATGGACCCAGCCGAGGATGGGGTAGCCGCCCATGGTCTGGCGGTCGGCCATGAGGATGATCGGCTGGCCGTCCGGCGGCACCTGGATGGCGCCGCTGACTACGCCCTGCGACCACTGGAGTTGCGGCGCGACCAGGGGATCGCCCGCCAGCCGCGCGCCCATGCGGTCGGATTGCGGGCTGAGCTGCCAGGGCCTCTCGAAGAAGGCCCGCGCCTGCTCCTCGTCGAAGCTGGCCGCATCGCCGCCGAGTATCACCCGCAGCAATTGCGCCGCCTTGTAATCCGGCTGCCAGGGCCAGGGCACGCTGGCGCCCCAGGGAAATTCGCCGTCACCACCGGCGAGCAAGTCACCCTCGGCCAAGCGCGTCCCCTCGCCATCCAGCCCGCCCAGGCCTTCGCGCAACTGACAGGCGACGCTGCCCAGCACGGGCTCGGCGCGAATCCCGCCGACCAGCGCCAGGTAGCCGCGTTGTCCGCTGCGGGCGAAGCCGATCTGCAAGCGTTGCCCGGCCTCAAGACGAAAGCGCGACCAGTTGAGGCGCAGTTCGCCATCCACGCTCAGCGGCATATCGGCACCGGTGAACGCTACCCAGAGCGCTTCCTCGGCCTCCAGCTCCACGCCGCCCAGGGCGATTTCCAGCACTGCGCAATGGCGCGGATTGCCCAGCAAGCGGTTGGCCCAGGCCGCCGCCTGCGGGTCCATGGGACCGGCCGGCGACACGCCCAGGTGCTGCCAGCCGAAACGGCCAGCGTCCTGCAGCAGGCTCAGCGGGCCGGGCTTGATCACCCGCAGGCCGCTCATGCCTCGCCGCCCTCGGCGCGGTAGCGGGCTTCGTCGATGGCGAAGAATCGCACGCGGTCGCCCAGCTCCAGCGGACAGGGTGGCTCACGGCGGGCGTCGAAGAGTCGCCAGGGGCACAGCCCGAGCAGGTGCCAGCCCCCCGGGGAGGCCTGTGGATAAATGGCCGTCTGCCGTTCGGCAATGGCCAGGCTGCCCGCCGGCACACGGATGCGCGGGCGGCTGCGTCGTGGCAGGGCCAGACGCGGGTCAAGACCGCCCAGGTAGGCGAAACCGGGGGAAAAGCCGATGGCACCGACCCGGTATTCGGCACTGCTGTGGATGTCCACCAGCTCAGCGACCGACAGGCTGCAGGACTCGGCCACCCAGGCGAGGTCCTCGCCGCAGTACCAGATGGGAATCTCATGCAGACGGCCGGCCCTCGCTGCAGCCCCCTCCGCCAACCAGGCTTCCAGCATGGGCTCGATGTGCCGCACCAGGGCTTGATGGTCGGTGCGGGTGATGTCGTAGTGCAGCAGCAAGGTGGTCCAGCCGGGCACCAGGTCGAGCAGCAGGTGGCCCAGATGCTGGCGCAGGGTCGCGGCCAGCACGGCGATGCGTTCCGGCAAGCGGGCGTCCGGCTCATCGGCCAGAACCAGCAGCAGGGCTTCAGCGCCAGCGGGCTCGAGGCGGATCATAAGGCGTCCAGCTTGCCTCGCAGACGACGCAGCACGGCCAGGGATTCCGGGTTGTCGCCATGCACGCAGAGGCTGTCGGCGGTAAGCCGCAGCGGCTTGCCGTCGATGTCCGGGAAGGGCTCGCCGGCGGCAATGGACAGGGCCTGGTCGAGGATGCGCTCGGGGTCGTGGTGCACGGCACCGGCCAGGCGCCGGGGTGCCAGCTGGCCGTCGGACAGGTAGGCGCGATCGGCGAAGGCCTCGAACATCAGCGGCACATCGGCCGCGTCGGCCAGTTGCAGCTCACGGCTGTTGTCGGCCAGCGCCAGCACCATCAACGGCAGCCCCTTGCGGTAACTGCCGCAGGCATCGAGCACCGCGGCGAGCAGGGCATCATCGCGCACCAGGTCGTTGTACAGGGCGCCGTGGGGTTTGACGTAGGCCACCTGGGTGCCGACGACGCGGCAGAAGGCTTCCAGCGCGCCGATCTGATAGAGCACCAGGGCGCGAACCTCGTCCGGCGAGCAGGCCATGTGGCGCCTGCCGAAACCGGCAAGGTCCGGATACGCCGGATGGGCACCGATGCGCACGCCGTGGCGCAGCGCCAGTTCGACAGTGCGTTGCATGGTCAGGGGATCGGCGGCATGGAAACCGCAGGCGAGGTTCGCCTGGTCCACCAGCGGCATGGCGTGTTCGTCGTTGCCCATGCGCCAGGCGCCGAAGCTTTCCCCCATGTCGCAGTTCAGCAGGATTCGTCTGTTCATGAAGCGGATTATGGCTAAAAGCCGGCGCTCTGGCTGGGAACAATTCATTCGCCGTGAAAAGCGCCCTCTCCCTTCTGGGAGAGGGTGCTGCGGGCGAATCACCAGACCTTTCGCCTGCGCAAAAAAACCGCCCCGCGCTGGGCGGGGCGAAGGTTCCCCAGGAGCAGGGATCACTCGGTCAGGCGCTGACGCCGTCAGTACACGTCGCGGCGGTAGCGGCCATCGTCATTCAGTTGCTGCAGCGCTGCATCGCCCAGAATCTCGCGCAGGGCGAGGTCGACGCCTTCGGCCATGCCCTGCAGGCTGCCGCAGACGTAGATCACCGCGCCCTCGGCCAGCCAGGCGCGCAGCTCGTCGGCGGCCTCGCGCAGACGGTCCTGCACATAGACCTTCTCGGCCTGGTCGCGGGAGAAAGCCAGGTCCAGGCGCTGCAGTTCGCCCCGGGCCAGCCAGCCCTGCAGCTCATCGCGGCAATAGAAGTCATGGGCCTGGTTGCGCTCGCCGAACAGCAGCCAGTTGCGGTTGCGGCCAGCGGCGATGGCGGCCCTGAGCAGGCTGCGCAAACCGGCAAGTCCAGTGCCGTTGCCAATGAAGATCAGCGGGCGGTCTTCCTCGATCAGATGGAAACGACTGTTGCGGCGCAGACGCAGGGGCACGGCGGCACCGACCGACAGGTAATGGGTCAGCCAGCCGGAAGCGATGCCCAGGGTGCCGTCGGCATGCTGTTCCTGGCGCACGATCAGCTCCAGCGCGCCGTCGCTGGCCAGGGAAGCGATGGAGTACTGGCGCACCGACAGGCCGATCAGTGCCTGCACCAGCGCTTGCGGCTGCAGGCCAACCAGATGCTCGAACGAACTCGGCAGCAGGCGCCCCGCCAGCGCCTGGCGCAGCGGCTGGCGCTGGCCGTCCAGTTCGACCTGGGCATTGCCGTCTAAGTGGTGCCTGGCCAGCCACGCGTCGACGACCGGCTCGGCCTGGCTCGGCAGGATTTCCACCAGATCGCCAGCCTGCCAGTCCAGCTGGCTGCCGGCCGGGGCGCGCAGGCGCAGGAGCCAGGTGGATTCGCCCTGGCTGCCCGGGTTGAGGTGCTCGCGGCCCTCCAGCGTCCAGCTCTCGAAAGCCGGGCCGTTCCAGGGGGTCAGCATGGCGCCGCCGGAAATCTGCGCCAGTTGCTGCTGCCATTGCTGCAGGGCGCCGCGGTCGCCATTGTCCACTTCCACCGGATCGAACAGCTGGCTCGCGCCCTGCCCTTTCAACCAGCTCTGCAGGCGGCGGCCGAAACCGCAGAAATGCTCGTATTGACGATCACCCAGGGCGAGTACGGCAAAGCGCAGGCCGGCGAGCTGGGAAGCCTGTCCCAGCACCTTGCGCTCGAAGCCGCGGGCGTTATCCGGCGCCTCGCCGTCGCCGAAGGTGCTGACCACGAAGAGTGCGTTGCGGGCTTTGGCCAGGGTGCCGCCATCCAGCGAGGCCAGGGGTTCGACGCGCACCGGCAGGCCGGCGGCCTGGAGCTGGCCGGCGCTCTGCCAGGCCAGTTGCTCGGCCAGGCCGCTCTGGCTGGCGAAGCCGATCAGCCAGGAACCCTCGCCGCTGCTCTCGGCCAGGCCGCCACGGGCGGCCCGGGCCGCGCGCTTCTTGCGCCGACGGTCGAGGTAGAGCAGCCAGCCGGTAATGAAGAACAGCGGCATGGCCAGGCTCGCCAGCATCACCAGGATGCGCCCCGCCAGGCCGAAGTACTCGCCCACGTGCAGCGCATAGATGCTGGCCAGCAGTTGCGCCTTGAAGCTCTTGTCGGTGTAGAGGCTGCTGCGGGCGACCTTGCCGGTGGCCGGATCGAGGACGATCTGGTTCAGCGCGCGCGGGTGCGCGGCGTCTTCCAGCAGGTAGAACACCTGGGCCGGCTGGCCACCCACCGGGGGCAGACGCAGGTTGTAGGCACTCAGGGTCGGCCCGGCGGTTTCGCGGATGCTCTTCCAGACGGCGTCGTAGTCCACCACCAGCGGCGGACCGGAAGGCGCCTGCATGCCAGGGCGGCCACGGCCCTCACCGCGGCCTTCGCCACGGCGCTCGCCCGGCTTGCCCTGCTGGCCGGCGGGGGCGTCGGAGAGCAGGCGGTTGAGGCCTTCGCGGTACCACTCGTAGGACCAGAACAGGCCGGTGAGCGCGGCCAGGAGATAGAACAGCAGGCACCAGGTGCCGGCGACGGCATGCAGGTCCCAGTTGAAGCTGCGGCCCTTGCGTGACCAGTCGAGGGTCAGCCAGGCACGCCAGCTGCCGGCCTTGCGCGGCCAGCGCAGATACAGGCCGGAGAGGCAGAAGAAGATCAGGATCAGGGTACAGGCGGCGGTGATCTGCTTGCCGAACTCGCCCATGGCGAGAAAGCGGTGCAGTTGCAGCATCAGGCCGAAGAACTTCTGGCCCACCGGATCGCCCAGCAGTTCGCCGGTGTAGGGGTCGAAGTAGCGCATCGGGCCGCGGCGCTCGCCCGGCGGCGGCGTGAAGAAGACACGGGCAGCCTGGTCGCCGCTGGTTCCGACCCAGAGGCCGGACACCTTCTTGCCTTCCGCCGCTTCGATCTTGCTCACCAGCTCGGCAGGCGGCAGCACACCGCTGTCCTGCACCCGGACCGTCAGGGTCTCGGGGTTGAGCAGGCGGAGGATTTCCTCCTGGAAGCTGTAGGCGGCCCCGGTGATGCCCATCAGGGCGAGTACCAGCCCGGCACTGATTCCGAACAGCCAGTGCAGCTGGAACAGGGTCTTCTTCAACACGTGTTATCCCTCGGATACGCGCCTGGCGACGCGTCGAATCGCAGTTTCCCGGTCGGCCCAATGCCTGACCGGGAAGCGATTTTATTTGAGAACGGGATGCATTAAACCAGGAATCGAAGCTTTTACTTTTTATTTACAGCCGCGCGGGCCCTGCTCCAGTCAGGGCCCGCGTCCCGATCGTCAGAACGAGTAGCTGGCGGTCAGGATCGCCGAACGGGCATCGCCGTATTCGATGGCGGAAGAACGCGCGTCGGTGCCGGTCTGCTGACGCACACGCTCCACGTAGTCCTTGTCGAACAGGTTGTTCACGTTCAGCTGCAGGTCCAGGTTCTTGCTGACCTTGTAGCCGACCATGGCGTTGTGCAGCCAGTAGGCATCCAGCTTGGCGGTAGTGCTGGAGCTCACGTTACGCTCGCTCACGTAGCGTGCGCCGTAGCCCAGGGTCCAGCCTTCCGGCAGCTCGTAGGTGGTCCACAGGTTGAAGGAGCGCGGCGGAGTGTTGCCCAGCGCCTGGCCTTCGCGAGCGATACCAGCGGCTGTGTCGGCGGCCTTGAGGGTCTCGCTCGACTGGAAGGTGTAGTTGGCGAACACATCCCACTGCTCGGTGATGTGGCCGGTCAGGCCCAGTTCCACACCCTCGACACGCTGCTTGCCGGCCAGTTGGGTCGAACCATCGGCCATGGTTTCACGTGCATTGGTCTTCTCCACGCGGAACAGCGCGCCGTCCACTTCCAGGCGGCCATCCAGCAGCTCCCACTTGGTGCCCAGTTCCCAGGTCTCGTTCTTTTCCGGATCCAGGTTCTCGGTGTTCGCGTTCAGGCCGCCACCGTTGGCGGCGATGCCTTCGGCGGTGGGGTTGAAGGAGTTGCCCCAGGCCACATAGAAGCGACCGTTTTCCACCGGCTTGTAGACCAGGCCGGCGCGGCTGCTGAGCTTCTCGTCCTTGGAGGTGAAGTCACCGGTCTGCTGGTGGGTCGCATTGAAGGTATCGCTGTGGCCCTTGAACCAGTCGTAGCGCAGGCCGACGTTGAAGTCCCACTGCTCGTTCAGGGCGATGGTGTCGAAGACATACAGCGCCTTGTCGTCCAGCTGGTTCTCGGTGTAGCCGGTGATGGTCTTGTTGACCGGGCCATCCCAGTGGCCGGGCGGGTTCGACAGGTCGAAGCCATCCGCCGGGTACAACGCATTGCCCAGGCCGTGGTTGTAGCTCTTGAGGTCGAAGTCCTCGCGGGAAATCTCGGCGCCGGTGACCAGCTCATGGCCCAGGCCGAAGGTGTCGAAGCTGGCGCGCAGGTTGGTCTGGTTGATCCACATCTCGGTGGTGGTATCGCGGCCGGAAGCCTGCGGGCCGGCGGGGCGGTAGCGACCCGGCGGGACACCCTGGATGTTCACATGAGAGGCCGAAACGATGGTGTTGCGGTCGATGCGGCTGTAACGGGTCAGGTTCTGCAGGCGCAGGTTGTCGTTGAAATCGTGCTCGAGGTTCGCGGTGAAGGCGTTCTGCTCGATTTCGTCCTTGTCCAGGTTATCCCAGCCGAAGTAGTCCTCGCGGCTGACACCGCCGAGCTTCTTGCCATCGCGGGCCGGCACGCCGTAGTCCGGCAGGTTGTCGTCGGTCTGGTGGAAGGCGCTCAGGGTCAGGCGGGTGGAGTCGTTGAAGCCCAGGCGCAGGGAGGGCGCGACACCCCAGCGCTCGCGGTCGATCTCGTCGCGGCCGGGCACGTCGTTCTCGTGGGCCATCAGGTTTATACGGAAGGCGCTATTGCTGCCCACGCCTTCCAGCGGCTGGTTCGCATCCAGGGTCAGGCGATGGTAGTTGTCGGTGCCGAGGCCGCCACCCAGCGTGGTGAAGGCGCGGTCCATGGGCTGCTTGCTGATGATGTTGATGCTGCCACCGGTGGTGCCGGCGCCGCCGAACACCGAGTTCGGGCCCTTGATGACCTCGACCTGCTCGATGTTGAAGGTGTCGGTACGGCTGGTCTGGGCGCTGTCGCGCAGGCCGTCGATCTGGATGTTGTTGTTCGCGGAGAAGCCGCGGATGTTGATGCTGTCGCCGGAGCCACCGCCACCCTCACCGGCGTTGAAGGTAATGCCGGATACGTTGGACAGCACCTGGCGCAGGCTCAGGGCCTGCTGCTCCTGGATCACTTCCTTGGGCACCACGGTGATGGTCTGCGGGGTGTCCAGCAGCGGGGCGGTGTATTTCGCCGAGGAGGATTGATCGACCTTATAGGTCTTCTTTACCGCCTTGCCATCGACATTCACGCTGTCCAGTTCAATGGCCTGGCCTTGCTCGGCGGCAATCGCCAGACCGGCGGTCGAGAGGGTGGCAATGCCAACGGCGGATGCCAGAAGCGCACGCGGCGGCAGATTGTTCTTTTGGTTCATAAGAATCACTCCCCAGTGAATTTGAGGCGCGATTCTATTTGCGAATGTTTATCAGTAAATAAAAACCTACGAAATTTACCCAATCTTTACATTTCTCCGGATCAGGCCGGATTCACTGGATCAGCCAGAGCTGCGAGATAGATCTCGATTCAGGCGCTATTTTCGGCAATAGAGACGGAAAATCGGAGAAACCAAGCTGCCGCCGCACTGCCTGTCGTCCACCGTGAGGCCAGGTGAGACGCTTCAGCGCCAGAGGGACGAGGCGTCGATGTCGGCCAGTCTGGCGCAGCCGGTAAGCGCCATGGCCACCTCCAGCTCAGTGCGCAGCAGATGAAGCACATGGGCCACACCGGCAGCACCAGCGGTAGCCAGCCCATGAACATAGGGCCGCCCGATCATCACGGCGCTGGCCCCCAGCGCGAGGGCCTTGAGCACATCGGTGCCCCGGCGAATGCCGCCATCCAACAGGATCGGCACCCTGCCCTGCACCACGCTGGCGATGGCCGGAAGCACATCCAGGGTCGCCGGCATGCTGTCCAGGGTGCGCCCGCCGTGATTGGACACCACCAGGCCCGCCACGCCCTGCTCCACGGCCCTTGCCGCGTCCAGGGGGTTCATCACGCCCTTGACCAGCACCGGCAGGTGCGTGAGCGATTGCAGCCACTCCAGATCCTTCCAGGTGGGAGCATGCTCCAGCAGCGGGCTGCCGAAGAGCGGGCTGGCGCCCGGCTGCGCGACGCTGGGCGGCAGGCTGCGCATGCCCTTGAGGTTGACCGCCTCGACGCCCTCCGGCAGGGCGAAGGCCGCGCGCTGTTCGCGGTTGCGCATGCCGCTGACCGGCGCATCCACCGTCACCATCAGGGCGCGATAGCCGGCGGTTTCGGCACGCCGCACCAGCTCGCGGGTGAAGTCGCGGTCCGGCTGGATATAAAGCTGGAACCAGAGCGGCGCATGCGCCGCCTGGGCGATGTCTTCCAGGCTCACGCTGGCCTGGGTGCTGACCACCATGGCCGCGCCCATCGCCGAAGCGCCCAGGACGCTGGCCAGTTCGCCGTCCGGATGGGCCAGCTTCTGGAAAGCCACGGGGGCGAGGAGGATCGGGTAGTCGAGGTCGAGCCCGCAGAGCCGGAGTCGCGAATGGCCGCCCTGCAGGTTCTCCAGCACCCGGTTGAGCAGACGCATGCGCCGGAAGGCAGCAAGGTTCTCCGCCAGGGTCAGCTCATCGGCCGCACCACCGTTGAGGTAGGCCCAGGCCGAAGGCGTCATGCGCTCACGGGCGAAGGCTTCGTAATCGGCAACGGCGACGATTTCGGCGGGTATCTGCGAGAGCTTGGGAAGAGATGTCATGGCGTAGGTTGCCCTCCACGGCGGTGCCCGCCGACAGAGCCGACTGACAAGCGTTCGCCAATAAAAGTGGCGCTCATCTTACTGGGGCGGAACAGCCCGGAGAAACTAGGCCTTGTGCCGCACCGGGTAGCGCGGCACAAGGCAAGACTCAGAACGACAGCGTCGCGGAGAACACGGCTGAGCGGGCATCACCGTACTCGACGGCCGAGGAACGTGCCGCGTTACCCAGCGTGGTACGCACACGCTCCACATAGTCCTTGTCGAACAGGTTGTTGAGGTTCAGCTGCAAGTCCAGATTCTCGCTGGCCTTGTAGCCCAGCATGGCGTTGTGCAGCCAATACCCATCCAGCTTGATCCGGTCGTCCGACGAGGTGAGGTTGCGCTCGCTGACATGATGCGTGCCATAACCGACACGGACATTGCCCGGCAGGTCATAGGTGGTCCACAGGTTGAAGGAGCGTGGCGGCGTGTTGGCCAAGGCCTGTCCCACGGTTGCAAGGCCCTTCGGGGTATTGGCGTCCTTGCGGGTTTCACTGTCGAGGTAGGTGAAGTTGGCAAACAGGCTCCACTCGTCGGTGAGCTTGCCGCTGGCCGACAGTTCGAAGCCCTGTACGCGGCGGTCGCCGGCCAGGGCCGTGGAGCCGTCGGCCATGGTTACCCGCGCATTCGCCTTCTCCACCTGGAAGATGGCGGCATCCAGTTCCAGGCGACTGTCCATCAGCTCCCACTTGGTGCCCAACTCCCAGGTTTCGTTCTTTTCCGGGCCGAGCTTCTGGGTCGCTTCGCTGAGGCCTGCACCGGAAGTGGCGAGGTTCTCCGCCGACGGGTTGAAGGAGTTGCCCCAGGCGACATAGATGCGGCCATTGGCCAACGGCTTGAACACCAGCCCGGCGCGGCTGCTCAGGCGCTCATCGCTGGAGCTCAGGCCAAGGGCCAGGGACGGCGCCAGCCCCCAGCGCTGGCGCTCGATCCCTTTGCGCTCGGGCACGTCGTTCTCGTGGGCCATCAGGTTGAGGCGGAACGCGCTGCCGTTGCCGATGCCGTCCAGCGGCTGGTTGGTGTCCAGGGTAAGGCGGCGGTAGCTATCGGTCCCCAGGCCCGCGCCGATGCGGGTGAAGGTTTCACCCATCGGTTGCTTGGTGATCTGGTTGACCGTGCCGCCGGTGGTACCCATGCCACCGAATACCGAGTGGGCCCCTTGATCACCTCCACCTGCTCGATGTTGAAGGTGTCGGTGCGGTTGTTCTGCGCACTGTCGCGCAGGCCGTCGATCTGCATGCTGGAACTGGCCGAGAAGCCGCGGATGTTGATGCTGTCGCCGGAACCCCCGCCGCCCTCGCCGGCGTTGAAGGTGATGCCGGAGACGTTGGACAGAACTTCGCGCAGGCTCAGGGCCTTCTGGTCCTGGATCACCTCCTTCGGGACCACGGTGATGGTCTGTGGGGTGTCCAGCAACGGTACCGCGTACTTGACCGAAGCGGAACGCTCGACCTTGTACGCTTTGTCGCGCTTGCCATCGACAGTCACGCTGTCGAGCTGCATGGCCTTGTCCTGCGCTTCGGCCATGGCTTGACTGCCCTGACTGGTGAGGGCGATGCCGACTGCGGCGGCCAGCAGGTTGCGCGACGAAAGCTTGAGTGGTGCGGTTTGGTGCTCCATGAGAGGTCTCCCCAGTTGAATGGAGAGCGACTCTATTTAGGAACGATTATCACTAATAATGGGTCTACGGAGGTTCGGAAACGCCCTTGTTGAGATCGGAAATCCCCTACAACCAAGGTGGTCCTCCACCCCCAGGCAGCAACCTTGTGGGGGCGAATTCATTCGCTAAGGGCAACGCAGTTGCCCCATTGGAATCCTCAGGGCAGTCCTTCGGCCTGCTCAGCGATTGAAATCCCCCCACAGGGGAAAACACCGCCCAGCCGCGCAAATGACAAGGCCCGCCATGCGGCGGGCCTTGTTCGAAACGTATTCAGCCTTACAGGTAGTAGGCCTTCAGCGGCGGGAAGCCGTTGAACTCCACTGCGCTGTAGCTGGTGGTGTAGGCGCCGGTGGACAGCCAGTAGAGGCGGTCTTCGGCGGCCAGGTTCAGCGGCAGGCCGTACTTGTAGTTCTCGTACATGATGTCGGCGCTGTCGCAGGTCGGGCCGGCGATCACCACTTCTTCCACTTCGCCCTTCTTCTCGACCCAGATCGGGAACTTGATGGCCTCGTCCATGGTTTCGATCAGGCCGGAGAACTTGCCCACGTCGGTGTAGATCCAGCGCTCGACGGCGGTGCGCGACTTGCGCGCCACCAGCACCACTTCGCTGACCAGGATGCCGGCGTTGGCGATCAGGGAACGGCCCGGCTCCAGGATGATTTCCGGCAGATCGTCGCCGAAGTCTTCCTTGAGGAAGCGGATGATCTCTTCGGCGTAGGTTTCCAGGCTGTTGGTGCGCTGGATGTAGTTGGCCGGGAAGCCGCCGCCCATGTTGATCATCTGCAGGGTGATGCCGTCTTCTTCCTTCAGGCGCTCGAAGATCACCTTGACCTTGGCGATGGCGGCGTCCCAGACGTCGATGTCGCGCTGCTGGCTGCCCACGTGGAAGGACACGCCGTAAGGCACCAGGCCCAGTTGCTTGGCGAGGACCAGCAGGTCCAGGGCCATGTCCGGGTTGCAGCCGAACTTGCGCGACAGCGGCCAGTCGGCCGAGGTGGAACCCTCGGTGAGGATGCGCACGTAGACCTTGGAACCCGGTGCGGCCTTGGCGATGTTGCGCAGGTCGGCTTCGGAGTCGGTGGCGAACAGGCGCACGCCCTTCTCATAGAAGTAGCGGATGTCGCGGGCTTTCTTGATGGTGTTGCCGTAGCTGATGCGCTCCGGGCCGACGCCGGTCTTCATCACCTTGTCCAGCTCATAGATAGAGGCGATGTCGAAGTTCGAGCCCTTGTCGCGTAGCAGTTCGGTGATCTCGGTGGCGGGGTTCGCCTTCACCGCGTAGTAGACCTTGGCGAAGGGGAAGCAGCTCACCAGCTGGTCGTAGGAATCGGCGATGGTCTGCTTGTCGATCACTACGAACGGGGTTTCTTGCTTGTCGGCGAACGCCTTCATGCGCTGGAAAGTTTCACGCGAGAAATAGTCTTCGACCTTGATCGACATGCGGGGGACTCCATATGGCAAAACAGACAAAGGTTGTTAGGGGTGGCCCGGTGTTGCGTTGGACAACAGGCCGGAACGTCTGATCAGTTTCCCCACTTTGGTTCGCCTACTTCCCAAGGCATGTCGCCGAGGATTTTCAGTCTTCCAGGACCTCAAACCTCTCGTCGTCAGTACTTGAGCCGGATGGATCGTTGCCAGCATGGACGTTCGGGCGCGAACTTTAGGACCACAGGAACCGCAGATCAATCAAAAATTGCCGCTTTGCCGCATCCCTTTGTCGCATCACCTGTTGAACGTTTCAAATACTCAACAAAGTGCATGGAATACCGCACAAAACAGGATCCACCACCGCCTTCCCCCTTCGATCACCGCTGACGGTTATGATTCGCCGTCCCGTTCTTTCACGGGCCACTTATTTCGGACGTGCCCCCGGTCCATGGATTGGCCACTGGGGCCCGGTGCCTACCGTTCCAGGAGTACCCTCGCCATGCTCGATCTCGCTGCGGCGTTCATCGCCCTGACCACCCTGCTCACCTATGTCAATTACCGCTTCATCCGCCTGCCGCCGACCATCGGCGTGATGGCCACCGCGCTGGTCTTCTCGCTGATCGCCCAGGGTCTGTCGCTGCTTGGCTATCCGGTGCTGGAAGTGGAAATGCAGGAGATCATCCGCCGCATCGACTTCTCCGCAGTACTGATGACCTGGTTCCTCCCGGCGCTGCTGTTCGCCGGCGCGCTGCACGTCAACCTCGCCGACTTGCGCAACTACAAATGGCCGATCGGCCTGCTCGCCACCCTCGGCGTGCTGATCGCCACCACGGTGATCGGCGTCCTCGCCTACTACACCTTCGCCCTGTTCGGCTGGCACGTGGACTTCATCTACTGCCTGCTGTTCGGCGCACTGATCTCGCCCACCGACCCGATCGCCGTGCTCGGCATCCTCAAATCGGCCGGCGCGCCGAAGCCGCTGGCCACCACCATCGTCGGCGAATCGCTGTTCAACGATGGCACCGCGGTTGTGGTGTTCACCATCCTGCTGGGCATCCTGCAGCTCGGCGAAACGCCCACCGTCAGCGCCACCACCTGGTTGTTCATCCACGAGGCGGTCGGCGGCGTGCTGTTCGGCGCGGCGCTGGGCTACGGGGTGTTCCTGATGATGCGCGGCATCGACCAGTACCAGGTGGAGGTCATGCTCACCCTGGCCCTGGTGATCGGCGGGGCGGCATTGGCCGCGCGGCTGCACGTGTCGGCGCCGATCGCCATGGTGGTAGCCGGCCTGATCATCGGTAACCACGGGCGCAACTACGCGATGTCCGACGAGACCCGCCGCTACATCGACAAGTTCTGGGAGCTGATCGACGAAATCCTCAACGCCCTGCTGTTCGCCCTGATCGGCCTGGAGCTGCTCCTGCTGCCGTTCAACTGGCTGCACGTGGTCGCCGCCTTCGCCCTGGGTGGCGCGGTGCTGGTCTCGCGCCTGCTGACCGTGGCGCCAGCCATCGTGATTCTCCGCCAGCACGCCGCCGGCCGCCGCCAGGTTCCCCGTGGGACCATCCGCATCCTCGCCTGGGGCGGCCTGCGCGGCGGCGTCTCGGTGGCCCTGGCGCTGTCCCTGCCGCTGGGCGAACAGCGTGACCTGCTGCTGAGCCTGACCTATGTGGTGGTGCTCGCCTCGATCCTGATCCAGGGCCTGTCCATCGGCCCGCTGGTGCGCTGGATCTACCGAGGCGAAGCCCCGGTGGCGAACACCGAGACGCACTGAAGCCCCGTTCCGTAGCCAGCGCGCCCCGGCCGCGGCGCGCTGGCTTCGGACTGCTGGTCTCGAAGCGGCCCGGTTTCGCGCTATAATCCCGCGCTTTTCCGGGCCGTCCGCGCCCCGCCACCGATTCCAACGGGCATCAATCCATGACCATCCAGGCCGCCGAAGTCGCGAAACGCCGCACCTTCGCCATCATTTCCCACCCCGACGCCGGTAAGACCACCATCACCGAAAAGCTGCTGCTGATGGGCAAGGCCATCGCCGTGGCCGGTACCGTGAAGTCGCGTAAATCCGACCGTCATGCCACCTCCGACTGGATGGAGATGGAAAAGCAGCGCGGCATCTCCATCACCACCTCGGTGATGCAGTTCCCCTACCGCGAGCACATGATCAACCTGCTCGACACCCCCGGCCACGAAGACTTCTCCGAAGACACCTACCGCACCCTGACCGCGGTGGACTCGGCGCTGATGGTCCTTGACGGCGGCAAGGGCGTCGAGCCGCGCACCATTGCCCTGATGGACGTCTGCCGCCTGCGCGACACGCCCATCGTCAGCTTCATCAACAAGCTGGACCGTGACATCCGCGACCCCATCGAACTGCTCGACGAGATCGAAGCGGTGCTGAAGATCAAGGCTGCGCCCATCACCTGGCCGATCGGCTGCTACAAGGACTTCAAGGGCGTGTACCACCTGGCCCAGGACAAGGTCATCGTCTACACCCCCGGCCACGGTCACGAGCGCACCGAGATGAAGGTGATCGACAAGCTCGACTCGGATGAGGCCCGCGCCCACCTGGGCGACCTCTACGAGCGCTTCATCGAGGAACTGGAACTGGTGCAGGGCGCCTGCCACGAGTTTGACAAGGACGCCTTCCTCAAGGGCGAGATGACCCCGGTATTCTTCGGTACTGCGCTGGGCAACTTCGGTGTCGACCAGGTGCTCGACTGCATCGTCGACTGGGCGCCGCAGCCGCTGTCGCGCGCCACCCATGAGCGCAGCGTCGAGCCTACCGAAGAAAAGTTCTCCGGCTTCGTGTTCAAGATCCAGGCGAACATGGACCCGAAACACCGCGACCGCATCGCCTTCATGCGCATCTGCTCGGGCAAGTACGAGAAAGGCATGAAAATGCGCCACGTGCGCCTGGGCAAGGACGTGAAGATCGCCGACGCCCTGACCTTCTTCTCCAGCGAGCGTGAGCAACTGGAAGAGGCCTATGCCGGCGACATCATCGGCCTGCACAACCACGGCACCATCCAGATCGGTGACACCTTCACCGAAGGCGAGGCGCTGGGCTTCACCGGTATCCCGCACTTCGCCCCGGAACTCTTCCGCCGCGTGCGCCTGAAAGACCCGCTCAAGTCCAAGCAGCTGCGCCAGGGCCTGCAGGAACTGGCCGAGGAAGGCGCTACCCAGGTGTTCTTCCCCGAGCGCAACAACGACATCATCCTCGGCGCCGTGGGCGTGCTGCAGTTCGATGTGGTCGCCAGCCGCCTGAAGGAGGAATACAAGGTGGAATGCGCCTACGAGGCGATCAACGTCTGGTCGGCGCGCTGGATCGAGTGCAAGGACGAGAAGAAGCTCAAGGAGTTCCAGGACAAGGCCTTCGAGAACCTTGCCGTGGACGGCGGCGGCCACCTCACCTACCTGGCCCCGACCCGCGTCAACCTCAGCCTGATGGAAGAACGCTGGCCGGACGTGAAATTCCGCGCCACCCGCGAGCACCACTGACGACACCGCCGCAGGAGCGAGCTTGCTCGCGAAAAGGGCCCCGCCCATTCGCCAGCAAGCTGGCTCCTACATATTGTGCCCCTGCACCATCCGGCACGCCCCCTGCCCGCGCTGATCCTGTAGGAGCGAGCTTGCTCGCGAAGCAGCCACATCCATTCGCCAGCAAGCTGGCTCCTACAATGCGTGCCTTGCACCATCCGGACTGCCTCCCTGCCCGCGCTGATCCTGTAGGAGCGAGCTTGCTCGCGAAGCAGCCCCATCCATTCGCCAGCAAGCTGGCTCCTACATATTGTGCCCCTGCACCATCCGGCACGCCCCCTGCCCGCGCTGATCCTGTAGGAGCGAGCTTGCTCGCGAAGCAGCCCCATCCATTCGCCAGCAAGCTGGCTCCTACATTACGTCCCCTTGTGCCATCCGGCCTGCTCACGCAACGCTCCCCGTCCCGGTCCGGATAGAGGAGCGCAATCGATGCGCTATCAAGGACGAAACCTGCGCAAAGGCCGCCTCTCCGAGCCCGGCCGAATCTACCTGCTGACCACCGTTACCCACAAGCGCGCTCCGCTGTTCGCCCATTGGGAAAATGCCTGCGTGGTCGCGCGGGAAATCCACGCCATGCAGGATCCGGCAAGGCTGGAAACCCTCGCCTGGGTGCTGATGCCGGACCATCTGCATTGGCTCGTTCGACTGAACTCCGGGGCCCTGGGAGAACATGTCCGGCGAATGAAGTCACGCTCTGCCATAGGCGTGAATAAATTGCGGAATAACAGCGGCCGGTTCTGGCAACAGGGCTTTCACGACCATGCCCTTCGCAGGGAAGAGGATTTGAAGGATGTCGCTCGCTACATCGTCGCCAACCCTCTGCGTGCCGGACTTGTCAAGAAACTGGCTGACTATCCGTTCTGGAACGCTGTCTGGCTGTAACTGTAGGAGCGAGCTTGCTCGCGAAAAGGCCCCCCATTCGCCAGCAAGCTGGCTCCTACAATGCGTGCCTTGCACCATCCGGACTGCCTCCCTGCCCGCGCTGTGCCTGTAGGAGCGAGCTTGCTCGCGAAAAGGCCCCCCCATTCGCCAGCAAGCTGGCTCCTACAATGCGTGCCTTGCACCAGCCGGACTGCCTCCCTGCCCGCGCTGTGCCTGTAGGAGCGAGCTTGCTCGCGAAAAAGCCCCCCCATTCGCCAGCAAGCTGGCTCCTACGGATCGAGCGCGCCCGAGGTCCAGGTGCTCGAAGTTTCGGAGCCGGTGAACTTGGCGGCAATCGCTCCCGCCTGGATCAGCCGGTCACCATGGCGAGTGACCATCAGCCCGCTCTGCGGCGCCAGCAGCCGATGCTCGCTGGAAGGATCACCGGGCACGGCGACGATGCGCGCGAAACACTCTCCCGCCTGAACCACATCACCCAGTTCGCGCTCGAATACCAGCACCCCGGATACCGGCGCGAAGACCGTTTCCATATGCCCGATGGGCACCGCCCGCCCCTGCCATGAGGGCAACTGCGCCGGCTCGGCGATCAGCCCGCGGACGCAGAGGAAGCGGTAGATCCCATCGGCATCCTGCTGCGCCAGGGCGTCGCTCACGTCCCCCTGGCCGCGCAGCTCGACGGTGGACACCAGGCGCCCCTCGAAGCGCCCTTCCGCGAGCCAGGGCGCAATCACCACTTCCTCGAAGGCGCCATCGCTGTCGCCTTCCCAGATGATCGCCACTTCGGCCCCGAGCGCCGCCGCCAGGTCCTGGCCGGCGGGCCAGAAGCACTGATGCAGGTAGACGTACGGCAGCGCCTGCTCATCCGTGTGCAGGTCGAGGACGATGTCGGCGTCCGCCGCGAGCACGGCCAGCGCCTTCTGCCAGACCGCCAGGTTGCCGACCGGCCTGGCCTGCGCGAGCGACTCCGGGAACCCACGGTTGAAGTTCCTGCCGCTGGCCTCGTGCAGCCGCCCGAGGATGCGCCCCTGGCGGAACTGGCCGATGCCCAGCGGATTGGCCTGGGGCACCACCGTCACGCAGCCGCGCAGCAGGCCCTTCTCGGCGGCCTCGATCAGGCGCGGCAGCAACTTGTGCAGCACCAGCATGCCGGCGATCTCATCGGCATGGACACCCGCCTGCAGATGAACCCTGGGGCCCGGCCTGCCACTGTCCAGGCGCCAGGCCGGCACCCGCAGCATGGCGCCGGAATCCCCCGGCACGCAGAGCGATACGTCTTCGATCATGTCCTGTCTCCTCATGGTCGCCGGAGCGCTCCGGACGGTTGGTTTGTCATCGAGCCAGGCGCTACTATCCCGGCCTATCGAGCGAAGGAAATCGCCCCTTGGATACACCCCGCGAAAGACAGCCCCGCACCAACCCTGACGAACGCCGCGAGCATCTGGTGCGCGCCGCCCTGCGCTGCCTGGTCGCCGAGGGACATGCCGGCATTTCGGTGCGCCGCATCGCCAGGGAGGCCAATGTCGCCGTTGGACTGATCAATCACTACTTCGGCAGTATCGACGCCCTGGTCGCGCAGGCCTACGAGACCCTCGCCAGCGAGGTCAACCAGGCCCTGATGGCACGCATCGAAGCCGCCGGACCGGCGCCTGCCGCGCGCCTCGAAGCCTACCTCACCGGCTACTTCTCGCCGCTCACCCTCGACCCCGACCTGCTCAGTCCCTGGGTGGTGTTCTGGAGCCTGATCCGCCATTCCCCGCAAGTGAACGAAGCCCACGAACGCACCTACGGCGGTTCTCTGGTGCTGCTGGAGCAACTGCTCTCGGAGCTGGCCAGGGAAGAAGGTTTTGCCATCGCCAAACCACGCCTGGCGGCCATCGCCCTGTCGGCCATGCTCGACGGCCTGTGGCTGGAATGGTGCCTGAACCCCGCCAACTTCAGCGCCGAGGAAGGACTGGAAATCAGCCGCCGCTGGGTCGACAGCCTGCGCCGCGGCGCTTACGCCTGAACCCTACAAGGTAAAGCTCCTCCTAATTCGCCCGGCGAAACATGCTGCGTCGCTCCGCCAAGCCGAAACCCGTTTCGATCATGAACGTCAGGCAGATGTAGATGCCCGCCACCAGCAGCAATGGCTGGTAGACCTGGAAGGTCTGCGCACGCACCACGTTGGCGGCGCCCAGCAGGTCCACCACTGCCACGGTCGAAGCCAGCGCCGTGGACTTGAGCAGCATCACCGTTTCACCGGCCAGCGTTGGCAATAGCAAGCGGAGCGCCCGGGGCAGCCAGACCCGGAACAGCACCAGGCGCTGGCGCATGCCGAAGGCGGCGGCGGCCTCCAGTTCCCCCCGGGGCACCGACTTCATGCCCCCGCGAATCACCTCCCCCACATAGGCCCCCACCGAGAGCACCAGGGCGATGACGATGTACCAGAAACCATCGCGCAGGTAGGGCCAGAGGAAGCTGCCGCGGATCAGCGGGAACTGGGCGAACAGGCTGCCCAGGCCGTAATAGAAGATGTAGATCTGCACCAGCAGCGGCGTGCCGCGAATCACGCTGGTGTAGGCGAGGCTCGCCCCCGCCAGCAGCGGGTTGCGTGACATCCGCGCCAGGGCGACCAGCAGTGCCAGGGCGAAGCCCAGCACGGCGGAGATGACGAGGATGAGCAAGGTGGTGCCGAGGCCGCTGAGCAGCAGTTTGCCGTAGTCGAAGATCCAGGTAGCGGTCATTGCCTGCCCTCGCTCACACCGACGGGGTCCAGCGACGGAAGCGCCGCTCGAGCCAGCCAGACAACAGGTTGGAGAGCACCGTCAGCAGGTAATAGAACGCCGCCGCGGTGAGATAGAAGGTCAGGTAGGAGCGTGTGGACCCGGCCGCCTGTTTGGCGGTGAAGAGCAGTTCGTTGGTGCCCACCACGCTGATCAGGGCGCTGTCCTTGATCAGGTTGACCCAGAGGTTGGCCATGCCCGCCAGCGCGTTGGGCGCCATGATCGGCAGGGTCACGCGCCGGAACAGGCTGAAACCGTTCATGCCGAAAGCGCGTGCCGCTTCGATCTGGCCATGGGGGATTGCCTGGATGGCACCCCGGAAGATTTCCGAGGCGTAGGCGCCCTGCACCAGCCCGAGCACCGCGATCGCCACCACGGTGCCGTTGAGCTTGACGTCGCCGTGGCCAAGCCAGGCGAACAGCTGGTTCAGCCCCATCGAACCGACGTAGTAGAGCAGGAGGATCAGCAACAGCTCGGGCACCGCCCGGCACAGGGTCGTGTAGCCGCGCATCAGTTGCGCCACGGGGCGCGGGCCATTGAGCTTGCCCATGGCGACGGCCAGGCCGATCAGCATGCCGACCAGGAAGGCGCCGACGGAAATCTGCAGGGTTACCCACAACCCCTTCAGCAGCGCCGGTCCCCAGCCCTGGGCACCGAAGCCGACCAGTTCAAAGTAAGACTGCATTGCAGGCCCTCATCCAGGCGAAAAGCGCGCCATCCCGACCAGGCCGGGATGGCGTCGGAGGTCACTGCTTCGGCGCAACGCTGACGTCGAAGTACTTGGCGGAGATGGCCTTGTAATCCTCGCTGGCCAGCAGCTTGCCGATGGCCTCGTCGAGCCTGGCCTTGAGGGCGGTGTCTTCCTTGCGCAGGCCGGCCCCCACGCCACGGCCGAACAGCGGGTCATGGGGCACCAGGCCCTTGTTCTCGATACCCGCGGCCTGCGCATCGGGGGATTTGAGGAAGGCGCTGATGGCAATGCCATCGGCCATCATCAGGTCGATGCGCCCCGCCACCAGGTCGGCGTTCACCGAATCCTGGGTGTCGTAGTAGCGCACGTCGGCGATGCCGTCGTAGTACTTCTTCAGGTAGTTGGAACTCACGGTGGAGAGCTGCACGCCGATCGCCTTGCCCTTGAGTCCTTCCGGGGTGATGGCGATATCCAGCGCTGCGGGGGCGGCCACTGCCACCGGGGTGTCGTAGTAGGCGCGGCTGAAGGCGATCTGCTTTTCGCGCTCCTCGGTAACCGACATCGAGTTGAAGATCACGTCGACCTTCTTCGCCATCAGCGCGGGAATCAGCCCGTCCCAGGCCACCTCGTCGATCTCGCACTCGGCCTTCATCTGCGCGCAGAGGGCGTGGATCAGGTCAGGCTCGAAGCCCGCCCACTGGCCATTCGGCTGTTTGCTGGAGAATGGCGGGTAGGGTTCGGCCGCCATCGCGAACTTCAGGGTCTCGGCCTGGGCGCCTGCCGCGCCGGCCATGAGCATTACCGCACCTGCCATCCAACGTGCCAGTTGAGACTTCTTCATGGTTTCCGCCCTGCTTGATGTTGTTGTGGTTAGAGCTTTTCGAACTGGCCGCACCGGCGGCCGGAGTCAACGATTCTGGTGTGCCGTGACGAACTGCCGGCAACGCTCGCTGCGCGGCCGCAGGAAGACCTCCTGGGGTGGCCCTTCTTCTTCGATGCGCCCCTGGTGAAGGAAGGCGACGTGGCTGGAAACGTCGCGGGCAAAGGCCATTTCGTGGGTGACCAGGATCATGGTGCGGCCCTCTTCGGCCAGGGAGCGGATCACCCGCAACACCTCGCCGACCAGTTCCGGGTCGAGCGCCGAAGTGGGCTCGTCGAACAGCATCACCTTGGGCTCCACCGCCAGCGCACGGGCAATAGCCACCCGCTGCTGCTGGCCACCGGAAAGGAATGACGGGTATTCGTGGCGCTTGGCGGCCAGGCCGACCCGCTCCAGCAGGGCCTCGGCGCGATCGATGGCTTCGGCGCGGGTTTCGCGCAGGACCTGGATCGGCGCTTCGATGAGGTTCTCCAGCACGGTGCGGTGGGGCCAGAGGTTGAAGCTCTGGAACACCATGCCGAGCCGCGAGCGGATGCGGGTCAGTTGCTTCTGGTCCGCCACCACGGGCTCGCCGATGCGGTTGGTGGTGAGGCGGATGCTCTCGCCGTCGACCTTGACCGTGCCCTGGTTGGGAATTTCCAGCATGTTGATGCAGCGCAGCAGGGTGCTCTTGCCCGAGCCGCTGGCGCCGATCAGGGAGACGACGCCACCCTCCCGCGCGGTCAGCGAAACGCCCTTGAGCACTTCGAACTGGCCGAAACGTTTGTGGATGGAATCCACCTCCACCATCTTCGGCACCTCCGCTGCGGCCGCACTGGCGCCAGGTGCAGCAGTGGTGATGACCTCGATGACCGGGGCCGGCTTCAGGCCGGAGGCGAAGCGGCGGATGCGTGCACAGGCGTCCGCCAGCTGCTCCTCGCCCAGGCTGTAGGAGATCCGCACGAAACCGCTGGCGGCAGGGCCGAAGGCGGCGGCATCGAGGACCGCGACACCGGTTTCGCGGAACAGCTGCCAGGCGAATTCCAGGGAGCTGAGGCCGCTGCCCCGCACATCCAGCAGAACGAACATGCCCGCCTCGGGCCTGAGTACCTTGAGCGGCGCGCAGTCCTGCAGCGCGTCCACCACCAGGTCGCGGCGACGCCGGTAGAGCTCGCGCATCCCGGCAGTCACCTGGTCGTAGGCGAGCACCGCGGCCAGCGCGGCTTCCTGCACGAAACCCGGGAGCCCATAGAGCATGTTGAGCGCAAGGTTCTCGATGTGCGCCACCAGCGCCGGGCTGGCGACCACCCAGCCGGTGCGCCAGCCGGTCATGGCGTGGGACTTGGACAGGCTGCCGATGCTCACGGTGCGCTCGCGCATGCCGTCGAGGGTGGCGAAGTACTGGTGCGGCTGCTCGAAGGTGAGGCTCTCGTAGACCTCGTCCACCACCACCCACAGATCGTGCTGCCGGGCCAGGTCGGCGATGGCCTGCATCTCTTCCGCACTCAGCACCACGCCGGTCGGGTTGTTCGGGTTGGCGAAGAAGATGGCTCGGGTACGCTCGCTGATGGCGCCCTTCAGGGCCTCGAGGTCGGGACGGAATCCGCCCGCTGCCGGACAAGGCACCCGCACCAGACTGGCGCCGGTCGCCTTCAGGGTGGCTTCGTAGGTGACGTAGACCGGGTCGAAGACGATGACTTCATCCCCCGCTTCCAGCAGGCACATGGCGGCCGCATAAAGGCCGTTCTGCGCCCCCGCCACGAGGATGGCGCTGTCTGCCGAAACCGCCTGCCCGGTGAGGCGGCCATGCAGCTCGGCAATGGCCTGGCGCAGCTCGGGGCGGCCGGCGACGTCGCAGTAATGGGTATCGCCGGCGCGAAGGGCTTCGATGGCGGCGTTGGTGATGGGTTCGGGGGTGGCGAAATCCGGGTCGCCAATGCTGAGGACTATCACGTCCTCGCCCGCGCGCTGGGCGGCGATGGCCGCGTAGTGAATATCCCAGGCTGCTGTGCCTGGCCCTGCCATTCTCTCCACAAGCGAAGCGAAACGCATGTTCGGGCCCCATTGCAAATGGTGGAATCCGGGTCACGTGGTTGCATCGGCGAACCGGCGAGTGGCCCAACCATAGCCAAGCATGAACGAGTGTTCAATAACTTTTTTCGCCCTGCTCCAGCGGCCTCGCGCAATGCCCCGAGACAGAGCGGATGCACCATAAAAAACGCCCCGAAAGCCCCGGGAATGGGCATGCCAGGCGGGTTCCGGCGGTATATGCTGGCGACCATGCTGATCGATACCCACAACCACCTGGATTTCCCCGATTTCGACGCCGACCGCGACGAGGTGCTGGCGCGCTGCCGCGCCCTGGGCGTGCTGCGCCAGGTCCTGCTCGGGGTGTTCCGCGACAACTGGCAGCGGGTCTGGGACCTGGCCAACGCCGAGGACGGCTTCTACACCACCCTCGGCCTGCATCCGGTCTATCTGGCGCACCACCGGGACCAGCATCTGCTCGAACTGCGCGAGTGGCTGGAACGCCATGCCGGCCACCCAAAGCTGTGCGCCGTGGGGGAAATCGGCCTGGACTATTTCGTCCCCGAACTGGACCGCGACGCCCAGCAGCGTCTGTTCGAAGCCCAGCTGGCCCTGGCGGCCGAGTTCGAATTGCCGCCCCTGCTCCATGTCCGGCGCAGCCACGCGGCGGTGATCGCCACCCTCAAGCGCTTCCGCCTCAAGCGCCCCGGCATCGTCCACGCCTTCGCCGGTAGCGTTGAAGAAGCGAAGGAATACCGCAAGCTGGGCTTTCGCCTCGGCCTCGGCGGTGCCCCCACCTGGCCCCAGGCCAATCGCCTGCGCAAAGTGGTGGCCCAGCTGCCGCTGGAAGACATCGTGCTGGAAACCGACTCGCCGGACATGGCGCCCGCCATGCACCCTTACGGGCGTAACAGTCCGGAGTTCCTGCCGGACATCTGCGCGGCACTGGCACAGATTCGCGGCGTCACGCCCGAGGAACTGGCCGAGGCCAGCACGCGCAATGCCTGTGAGGTGTTCGGCTGGTAGCCCTGCCGGCGGGGCGGCTTCTTCCCTGTGACACCCGGCAAGACTGTGGGCTTCAGCCCACCATCGCCGGTCCGCGTGGGCTAAAGCTCACCCTACCAGGCTGGCAGCACTGGCAGCGGAGCGGCTCCTCCTTGTGGGGGCGAATTCATTCGCTAAGCAGACCGCAGGTCTGCCTTGGAGCCCGGGGCAGCTGCGCTGCCCTTCGCGAATGAATTCGCCCCCCACAATGGCACCCGGCAAGTCAGAGTCACACGCGGAACGCGCCGATCAACTGTTTGAGCTGAGCCACCTGGCCGGAGAGTTCGCGGCTCGCCTGCTCGGTCTGGTTCGCCCCCTGGGCGGTGCGCTCGCCGGCGTGGTTGATCTCGACAATGTTGCGGTCGATATCGTGGGCCACGGCGGTCTGCTGCTCGGCGGCGGCGGCGATCTGCTGGTTCTGGTCGACGATCATGCCCACCGCGCCAAGGATGTTCTCCAGCGCCGCCTGCACCCTGCCGGACTGGCTGACGGTGCCATCGGCCATCTGGTGGCTGGTGTTCATCGCCTTCACCGCCGCGCCGACGCCACCTTGCAGCTTGACGATCATCTGCTCGATTTCCTCGGTGGACTGCTGGGTACGCTTGGCCAGGGTGCGCACCTCGTCCGCCACCACGGCGAAGCCGCGCCCCTGCTCGCCGGCGCGCGCCGCTTCGATGGCGGCGTTCAAGGCCAGCAGGTTGGTCTGCTCGGCAATGCCCTTGATCACTTCCAGCACGCGGCTGATGGAGGCGCTGTCCGCCGCCAGCTGGTTGATCACGCTCACCGACTGATCGATTTCGCTGGCCAGCTTCTCGATGCTGCCCAACTGCGATTCCACCAGCGCACGGCCGCTGACGGTTTCCTGGTTGACGCTTTGCGCGCTGTCCACCGCCTGGGCGGCGCTGCGCGCCACTTCCTGCGCGGTGGCGGACATCTGGTTCATCGCCGTGGCCACCTGTTCGATCTGGCTGCGCTGCCCGGCCACCGCCTGGTTGCTTTCGCCGGAAACCTGCTCCACGCGGCCGGCCTGGCGTTCCACTTCGGCCACGGTATGGCCCACCAGCTCGATCAGGTCATGGATCTTCGCCACGGTGCCGTTGAACACCTGGCCCAGCTCGCCCAGTTCGTCGCGGCTTTCGGCGCGGAAGCTGACGGTCATGTCACCGGCCGCGACCTGGTCCATCACCTTGCCCAGGCTCTTCAGCGTGGTGCGGGTGGAGACGTAGAAACCGCTGTAGAGGTAGAGGATGGCGAGGAACACCACCAGCAGCGCGACAACCAGCAGCACGGTCTGCATGCGCTTGTCGGCGAGGCGGCTTTCCAGCTCGGCCTTGAGGAAGGCCAGGGCGCCGTCGTTGAGCTGATAGGTCTTCTCCAGCGAAGCGCTGACCTGGTCGTAGAACTGCTGCCAGGGCGTGCTGAGGGTGTCGGCCATGATCACCTGCTCTTCGAACAGCGAGGCGCTCTGTTTGAGGGTGTCGCGGCTGGCCGCAGTCAGGCCGTCCAGAGCCTGGTGGCCACGCGGACTGCCCTCCAGGGCATCGGCGATCTTCAGGCCGTACTCGGCGTTGAGCTTGTCCAGATCCAGCAGCAGGTCGTCCAGCTTGGTGCTGGCGGCCGAGTTGAGGAAGCCCTGGCCAAGGGAATAGGCGCCTATGGCGCGGCCCTGGCCGAGGGTCCGGGTCACCTGCGGCGTGGCGGTGGTGATCAGCTCGGTGATCTGCCGCACGTCGGCCTGCTCGTCCTGGCTGAGGCCCGCCTGGACCGCGACGAACTTGATGAAGACCTGGGCATTGCCCAGCAGCTTCTCGATCATCGCGCTCTTGCTCTGCAGCGAGGTTTCCACCTTGGCCGCCTGCAGGGCACCGAGCAGTTCGTCGCGCTTGCTGTTGAAGGCCTCGACCTGCGCGGGTTCGGAAGCCACCGGCGCCAGCCCCTGGAGGGTCGATAGCAGTTCCTGCTCGAGCGAGACGATACGCTTTTCCAGGTCCCCGGCCTGACCGGACTGGCCGATCATCGCGTTGATCAGGACCAGGTCGTTGAGGCTCTCCAGGCTGCGGCGCACATTCAGGCTGGCGCCCAGCAGGTCGAGGCTCTGCAGTTCGGAGCGGGTACTGACGAATTGGCGGTAGGCGTCGCGCACCAGATAGAAATTGGTGATCGACATCGGCAGGAAAAACAGAACGCTGATCAGACTGAACTTCATCCCGAAGCTGAGGCGGTTCATCAGCGCGATGGCAGGATACAACAGGGTCTTCACAAGACTTCTCCTGTTTTCATTTATTGTTCTGGGCGCGCTCAGCCAGCGCCATGCAGCGTCCCCACGCTGCATGGCGCCGTCCGACTCACTCAGATGAATCCGTGAGCCAAGTCAGAAAATTCCGGCGCGCCCAACTGTGTACGCGATATCGGCAGGAGTTTCTGTAATTAAAGGTTAAGCGAGGCGGGACCCGCCCGGCGGTAGCTCGGGCGGGCGAACGGTGGACGTCAGAACAGCAGGGCCCAGACGGCGAAACCGGCGTACCAGAGCACGGCGGCGCGAACCAGCAGTTGCCAGAGGGCGTCGAGGGTTGCGACACCCAGGTCGCCGGTGGTGGGCTCCGGCAATTCGGCGGCGGCGCGGCCAGCCAGTTCGATGTAGCGCCGCGCTGGAATTTCCCAGCTCAGCAGCTCATGCAACAGCACCCGGCTGACACCGACGAAATTGCCCACCAGCGAGAAACTGGCCGCCAATACGCGCACCGGCAGCCAGTCGAAGGCATGGCGGATCATCTCGGCGCGTTCGCGCAGCGCGGGCGCGGCGGCATGCTCCGAGGCCAGTGCGAGCAGCCGGTAGGCCAAGGCCGCCACCGGGCCGAGCAGCGCGTACCAGAAAATCACCGCGAAAAAGCCCTGATAGGCCTGCCACAGCTGATAGCCCTGCACTTGCTGCAGCAGGTCGCTGCCCTCGTCCGCTTCCAGCCCGAGGTCGCGCTCGGCGACATGGTAGGCGCCCTGGGTATCGCCGCGCCGCCAGGCATCGCGGAAGGGGCCGATATCGGCCAGCACGTCGCCGCGGCCCAGGCTGTAGATGATCACCAACAAGTGCACCGGCAGCGCCAGCCAGCCATAGGCAAACGGCTCCAGGGCCAGCAGCACCAGCGCCAGCAACACCAGGGGCAGCAGCACCAGCAGCGCCAGGATCGCCCAGGGGCGCCCACTCATGCGCGGATTGGCTTCGGCCCTGGCCAGTTCCCTGAGCCAGAAACCATCCTGCTGGATATGCCGGCGCCAGGCGGAGAATTTCTCGATCCAGAGCACCAGCAACAACACCAGAAAATACATGGGTCCCTCCTTGTTCCTATTGTTTGAGCGCGGCCCGCAAACGCTGCCAGTCGAACGCCGGCCCCGGGTCGGTCTTGCGCCCGGGAGCGATGTCGCTATGGCCGCAGATGCGTTCCGGCGTGATGGCCGGATAGGCAAGCCGCAACTGCTCCACCAATGCGATCAGCGAAGCGTACTGAGGTTCCGTGAACGCCAGGTCATCGGTGCCTTCCAGTTCAACGCCTACGGAAAAGTCATTGCAGTTGTCCCGCCCCTCGAACAGCGACACACCGGCATGCCAAGCACGTTCCCGGCAGGAAACGAACTGGGTGACGGCGCCATCGCGCTCGATCAGGAAATGCGCCGACACCCTGAGGTCGCAGATGCCCTCGAAATAGGGGTGCTCGCTGGGGTCGAGACGATTCTGGAAGAATTCCTGCACCTTGCCCGTGCCGAACTGGGCAGGCGGCAGGCTGATGTTGTGGATCACCAGCAGGGACACTTCCCCCTGCGGGCGACTATTGAAGTTGGGCGATGGGCAATGGCTGATGCCCTGGCACCAACCGGATGCGGGGTCCAGCTGCATATCGGCTCCTTGGTCTGCCGCCCACTTTAGGCGCGGTGGAGCCATTTTAGCGAGAGGAAAACACCGCCGGAGCGGTGGCAACCCATTCGTAGCCTGGATGCAATCCGGGATCATCCAACCATCGGGCCGGCTCTTCTGTGGGGGCGATTTCAATCGCCAAGGGCAACGCAGTTGCCTCTTCGGCCATGGCGGGCAGACCTGCGGCCTGCCTGGCGAATGAATTCGACCCTACAGCGAACGGTGCCGATGCGATTCGCGAGCAAGCTCGCTCCTACAGGGCGGTACCCCGATCAGGCCCCCTTGAGCCGCCGCAGATTGCCGATCACCGACTCCAATGCGCGGTCGAACAACAACGCATCGTCCAGCAGCCGGATGGCCTTGCGACGGAACTCCACGGCCAGGCTCATGCGGGTCTTCTCCAGCACCTTCATGCCGGTGCGGTTGACGAAGATGTACTTGCCGGTGGGCTTGATCAGCGCCGCCAGCTTGCAACGCAGCTTGTGCTCTTCGTCTTCCTGGAATTCGACCCAACTGCCAACCCGCAGGTTGTCGACGAAAGCGAGGGCTTCTTCGTCATCCGCGAGGCAGTCCTCGGGTTCCTGCGCCGGAGCCTCGTCGGGCGAGGCCAGGACGATCTCCTCGACCACCGCGACCATGGCCGGCGCCGCTTCCTCGTCCACGTTTTCCGCGTCCGCCAGGTCGAGCAGCGGCGGCGACGCCAGGCCGTCGTCCACCGGCTCGCGCTTGCCGAAACGCTGGAAGGCCTGGATGTGCAAGGTTTCCAGCTGGCTGAAGAATTCGCTGGTGGAGAACGGATCGAACGCGGCGCTGGCCAGCCCCTCGCGCAGGGACTTGAGCAGCCCCGGCACCAGCTCCAGCAGGCGCGCCCGGGCTTCCGGCGCTTCGTGGGGTTCCACGCTCCAGATCAGGTCATCCAGGGTCTGCAGGGCGCACTGCCATTCGGCCGACTCCACGCCGTGCTTGAGGCAGGTCAGCAGCATGACCTTGCTCCAGGCTTCCTGCAGCAGGCGCACCACCACTTCCGGCAAGGTGCGGCCGAGCAGGCGCTGGTTGAGGGCTTCTTCCACCTGCCGGCGGGCCAGTTCGGTCCGGGCGCGGCCTTCTTCGGCGTCGCGGGTACGCTGTTCCAGCAATTCGCTGCGACGGCGCTCATCGCCGGTATAGGCAAGGAATTCGGCGAGCAGCTCGGAGAAGATCGCCGGGTCGTCGACGAAATCGTTCAGCAGGCGCTGCACCACCTGTTCGATGCGGTGGTAGAGGCTGTCGCGCTTGGCGTCATCCTGTTCCACCCAGCCCAGGGCGGCGGAGGCGATCTCGTTCAGCAGGCGGCGAGCCGGGTGGCTGCCGCGGCTGAAGAAGGTCTTGTCCAGCAAGGCGACCTTGAGCATGGGGATCTGCATCCGGCCGATCAGCGCCTTGAGCGAATCCGGCAGGGTGCGGTCGTCGAGGATGAACTCGAACAGCATGGACACCAGGTTGATGACGTCGTCGTCCACCTGCCCCACCACCCGCACCCGGCCGCTGCGGGCGCTGGCACGGGTGAGCAACTGGTCGAGGCTCACCCGCAGGTCGTAGTCATCCTCGTGCTGCTGCGGCAGGTGCTGTTGCAGGTGCGAAAGAATGCGCATCAGGTCGAGGCTGCTGACCGGCACCGCACCGGCCGGATACTCCCGGCGCGGCAACACACCGCTGCCGCGCACCTGGGACAGCAGGTCCTGGAGCACGCCAAAGACTTCCTGCACGCCTTCTTCGGAAACCTGGCTACTGCCTGCTGCAGTGCCCGTCTGGGCCTGGGCTGGGCGCGCGGCGGTGCTGGAACGCTCCGGCTGGCGCCGGGCCGGCGCCGAGCGCAGTTCCGGAAGCACGCCGACGGTGACCAGAATCTGGTTGGCCTCGGCGTAAACCTGGTCGAGCTCCGCCAGGACGTATTTGTCGAACAGCTTGAGGATGATCAGCTTGACCCTGATCTCCACGCCCAGGCTGTGGCAGGCGTCGAGGAAGGCCTCGCACAGCGGGCGCGGGCCCAGCGGGCTGTTCTTGTTTTCGATCTTCTTGCTGACCAGGGCATTGAAACGCGCCGTGAGGTGGCCGAGGGCGATGCCGTCGCGGTTCATCACCTTGGCAACCATGGCGTCCAGCGCCACGGTTTCCTCCAGCTCGTCGTTCTGCACCAGGGACAGGCTGTCGAAAGACACCGCGTCCAGCTTCGGCACCACGCCTGTCTCGTACTGATTGAGGGAAGAGAATGACTCGAAGACCTTGTGCAGGAAGGTCCGCTCGATGCTCTTGCGCTTGAGGCGCAGGTCGCGCATCGCCTCGAAGAAGGCATTCTGCTCGGAGTTGCTGGTGGCACGATCCGCCATCTCGAAGAGCGTGTCGTCGGCATTGTCGAACAGCACCTGAAGCGCCTGCCTCAGCTGCAAGGCCGCCTTGTCGCGCACCTGGGTCAAGGCCACCGGCAGCCTTGTTGCCGATGGGGTTGGCGATGGCTGGGCATCCCCCTTGTTCAGCGGCACTACCTTAGCGTCGGTCTGCATCACGAGCCTCCCGCAGGCCGGGCCCTTCCGAAGGGTTCATCGGACCGCAATCGAACATGGGGAGTCATCCATAACGTCAATTGGCTGGCGTCAAAAATATAAAGTTCCGACGCATTATATGGATGATGCCGTGACAACCAAGCGAAGATTTCCTACAGACATGACTCAAATCACAGACGCAGGAATTCCCGCCGACCAACGCACAGCACACCGGACGCACTCATGAGTACTAGCAGAAAGCACCAACCGCTTGTTCCCCGGCACTGCGCCAGTCGTCGGCAGCCTTTATAATCGCCGCCATCCTGCCTGCGGAGCCCACCATGCCCAACCTTCTCCTCGCTGACCTCACCGCCGAAATCGAGGCCAACGTACGTACCGCCCTCAAGGAAGACATCGGCAGCGGTGACATCACCGCCCAGCTCATCCCCGAGGACCGCCAGGCCCGCGCCAGCGTGATCACCCGCGAAGCGGCCATCATCAGCGGCACGGCCTGGGTGAACGAGGTATTCCGCCAGCTCGACCCGCGCGTGAAGGTGGAATGGCAGGTGCAGGACGGCGATCGCGCCGAGGCCAACCAGGCCCTCTTCCACCTCGAAGGCCCGGCCCGCGCCCTGCTCAGCGGCGAGCGCAGCGCGCTGAACTTCCTCCAGTGCCTGTCGGGCGTCGCCACCCGCGTCGGTCACTACGTGGAACTGGTGAAAGGCACCCAGGTGAAACTCCTCGACACCCGCAAAACCCTGCCCGGCCTGCGCCTGGCGCAGAAATACGCCGTGACCTGCGGCGGCGGCCACAACCACCGCATCGGCCTCTACGATGCCTTCCTCATCAAGGAAAACCACATCGCCGCCGCCGGCGGCATCGCCCAGGCCATCGCCGCCGCCCAGCGCATCGCCCCCGGCAAGCCGGTAGAAGTGGAAGTGGAAAGCCTGGACGAACTGCAACAAGCCCTCGATGCCGGCGCCGACATCATCATGCTCGACGAACTCAGCCTCGACGACATGCGCACCGCCGTCACCCTCACCAACGGCCGCGCCAAGCTCGAAGCCTCCGGCGGCGTCAACGAAACCACCCTGCGCACCATCGCCGAAACGGGCGTCGACTACGTTTCCATCGGCACCCTGACCAAGGATGTGAAGGCCATCGACCTGTCGATGCGTCTGACGCTCTGATTCCCGCCTGGCCAAGCCTCGGGGCGTTGCCATGCGCCCCGGGTGCCGCTATGGTGCGGCCGTCCTGGCAAATTCCAGGGCCGGGCGTCGCGGCCCGAAATGCAAAAGGCGCACAAGCGCCGACCATCTGATTGCTGGCGCTTCTTTGTGCCCGCAACCTCGAGTCATGGCGGCTGTGCGCGGGAGACCGAAAGGTCTGCCGGGTTCCTTTTGCCCCGGTCCGCGAACCCGTGCACAGCTGCCACCCCAAATCGTTTCGCGGCGATTCGTGGCAGCTCCCAGGCAAAAGGAGCTTTGACCATGCACACCCACATCCCCGCAAGGAATGCACGCATCCGGGTATCTACCGCCACCCCAAACCGGAAAGCCGCTGGAGGTGAACCATGAACACCTTCGCCCGCATTGCCGATCGCCACGGCGACCGCCTTCTGACAGCCAGCTACGCCCTCAACACCCTCGCCGACCTGCTGGGCTGCGACGGCCTGGAACACCACCTGAGCGACCGCGACCTGAAAGGCCTGCACCACGCCATCAAGGCCATCTCGGACCTGATGCAGTGCTCGGCGATGGAGCTGTACGGCACCGCTGAGAAAATCGACCGGAAGGCCAGGTAGCAGCGCAGCGGAAAACCTTCCAGCCCGCAGAAAACAAAAAGCCCCGCAGAACCTGCGGGGCTTTTTGCCTGGATCATGGTGCCGGTAAGAGGAATCGAACCCCCGACCTTCTCATTACGAATGAGCTGCTCTACCGACTGAGCTACACCGGCGGCGGGCGTAAATTAGCACCACGATGGTATGGCGGGCAATCACCTGTCAGATGCCACCCCATTACCTCGCCGTAAGCGCCACCTCCGTAGTTTTCAAACAGCGTTGCGGGATCTGAAGCTGGTAGCTTTTCGAGAAATCGAACACACCTGACTTGGCCTGTGCAATTTCTCCACGTAATGACTCATCCTTGTCTCGCAAGAATTCCGCCAGGTTCCTCTGCAGAAGCTTGTCATCAATCCCGGGATAAACCCGATAACGACTCCTGATTACGCTCAGCGCAAACTCTCTTTCTCCACGCAACAGCGCCTCCAGCGCCATGTGGTCAAGCAACTCGGGTCCCGGCAAAACGTAATTGAGATCAACCAGACGGCAGAACAGCAGAGGACTCTGCCCCGGACGCAGATAGCCAAGCGAAACAAGGTCTGACGAGTAGGTCAGCAGCGGGTTGGCCGCGAGCCTGCTCATTTCCCGCAAACGCTGGATGTTCACCTGCTGGTCACTGGTCGGCGCCGTGTAACGAACCAGACGCACGAACCCATCCAGGGACCAAGCAGAGAATCCCAGAGCAGAAACCACGATCAACGCCGTAACCCCTCGCATCCACGCAGTTGGCACATAGCTGACCACGCTCTTCGCCGGCACCATCGCGGCAACGGATACGAATAGATAGAGTCCCCATACGTACCAGAGCGGGAACTCCAGATTGCTGTGTATGAACAGCACACCGAAGGTGACGAACAGGAACAGCCAGCCGCCCTCCTTCCTGGGAGCTGCCATAACCTGGAGCACCAAAACCAGCATCACCATCACGGGTAGCAGCGCGGCCAATCCCAGCTCGGCAAAGAGGTTCAGAAAGATGTTGTGAGCATGGCTCCAGTTGTTGTCCGCGGCGGCCTGGCTCGCTCCCTGCAGCTGGACCAGGAAGCTATTCGGAGCGTACCGCCACCAACCAACCCCTGCGGGGAAACTGTGCTGGATGATTTGCCAGGCTTTGGACCATTCGGCCAGGCGGATCGACTCACCAGCGGCAGCGCGCTCAACACCGCTGACAGCATTCGGCACCAGCCATCCCAAGGCCCACTGCGTGGCCAGGAAACCGAGCGCGATCAGGATGAAGAACGCCAGGTAGCGCTGGCCGTGCGGATGCCTCCGCCCCCAGCACACGAACCAGACAATCGAAGCGATCACACCCCAGAACAGGTAGAGCAATATCGAACGGGAACCACTGGCGGCCAGTAGCAGGCCAACCGGAAGACTCAGCAAAGCAAGCACGAACAACGAGCCGCCCCGCTTGAGTCTGGCCAGTCCAAATGCCATGAAACCGATAAACACGTAGCTGCAGAAAAGATTTCGCTGGGCAATATTGCCCACAACATTCAACTCGTCCGGTCTGTTGTCACTGAACACATATCCAGGAAAAGCCCACTCCAGCCCATAGAGCTGTATTGCTCCTGCCAGCAGATTGAAAAGCGCCCCCGCCATCACCCCCAACATGAGCGCATCTACCAGCAACTTCCTGCTACCCAGAGCGACCGTCGAACGCAGAACTATCCCGAGCACGCCTGCCACAAGGACTACGACGAAACCAACCTGTGCTGGTGCTCCATCACCCGCGACATAGATCAGTGCAGCGAACGCCAGCAAGCCCAAGTCGAACAGACCGACCTGCAGACGAGGCAGGCAGGCGATACCCGCCAACAGGATCGCCAGAGCCAGAACGAAAGCACTGGTCTGCGAAATGAAGTCGGCGTCCGGATAAAAATGGAACGGCAAGCAGAACGGCACCGATACAAGCAGCGCCAGCAACCCGGCCAGGACAGCTGCCCCGCGGGGACTTATCGAATCCGAATTCAACGACTCACTCCAACCAGAGCTGAAAATAATCCATCGTACGAACTACTTCTGCGCCTGGAGCTTCTCGCAGATAGCTCCGGCCCCCAGGTCGCACGCCTGCTGCAAGACTTGCCTCGCCTCGTCCGCACGACCGACTCCCTCCAATGCCTGGGCTTTGCCAAGATAGGCCTTGAAGAAAACCGGTACCAATTCGATGGCCTTGTCGAAATCAGCCAGGGCAGCAGACCAGTTTTTCTGGTTCAGATAGATGATGCCCCGATTCAGGTAAGCCATCGTATAGGTTGGATTGCGCGCCAATGCCTGGTTGTAGTTCTCCAGGGCCTCTTCGCTACGACCGATCTCTTCGAGCGTAACGCCCACGTTGTAATAGATCCGATAGCCGCCCAGAACTCCGGGGCCTTCGCCGGAACGCTCGAGCAAGTCCCGAGCCTCCAGCCAGACCAACTGAGGCCGTGACAACACACTCAGGCGATCGAAGGACAGCGCCACGAAGAACAGCATCATCACGGGGACCAGCAGCACTAGCATGCGACGTAGTCTGCACAGACCTAACGCCAATGCGATAAACGCGCCGGGCATCCACAAGTAGCTTCGATAAAGCACGAAGCACTCCTGCAGCCTCACGGTCGATAACTCCGTGGCGAATAGAACCCCCGGAATCAGCACAGCCAACCCCAGCAGGCCGACAGCTCCACCCCGCCAAAGCAACAGCCCTCCCCCCAGCATGTACCCCACGAAAACCAGGGGTCCAAGCCAAAGCATCGGATCGCCGAAGCCCAACGGAAAAGCCTCACGCATGTCCACCGACAACCAGGCAGGATTGGGTAGCAGCCATAGGCCCAGATACTTGAAGAACAAACCCAGCTGATTGAGAACACTCAACGGGTAGAGCATTTCTTGTGGCAGATTCAGCTCCCCTTGCAGCATTTCGCCGGTCAACTGCTCATAGGGATTAGCCACCAACCACCACCTGAAGCTCAGGATCACAAGCACGGATAGGGTGAGCTGCAGGAGAAGCACAATGGCGACTTCGCGCACCGAATGGTTTTGCACCGCAGCACTGCGCTTATAAAGCACCCAGAGCAGTGCTGCCACGAACGGCATCATGACTACATGCTCTTTGGCCATGATGGAAACCGCGAACAGCGGCAGCGAAAGCCAGAGAGATGCCCGGGAGCCCCCCAGGCCGCGCCAGAATGAATAAAGGCTGAGCAGGGCGAACAAGGTCGCGCAGATTATCGTCCGCTGGACCAGATAAGCCTGCGTATAGATCGCCAGAGGGTGAATGGCAAAGAAGGCCGCTGACAACATCGCAGCCGCATCTTTCCCGAGAAATTTATCCGGTGCCTTATCCAGATCATGCAGAAGACGGCGAATCAACAGATACAGGACAAAGCTTACGCCCACGTGCGCAAGCAGATTACCGAAGCGCATCCATAGGAGAGTGTCATTGAACACTTTGCTGGTCAGGGCAAAGGTTTCAAATACCCAGGCTCGTGGTGCGAATTGCCCCCCCTGCGAGCTCATGGACTCCAGGGCACCAGCCCTGAAAGCGTGCAGGTCATCAAAGATTAGCGGACTTTGCAGAAACGGCGCGCACAATGCCAACAGCGCACCAAACAGAAGGGCGAACGCAGAAGTGCGCGCAATCGATTTCATCGAATCACCACCAGACATCTCATAAAACAATGCCCCGCATCGCGGGGCATTGTCAGGAGAGCATGTATCTAAGCCATCATCTTGGTGAGGGGATACAAGCCTGCCCCATCACTTACTGCTTGACGTAACCAGCAGTCACACAGGCGCCGGAGAATTGCCAGGCCAGGATGCTACCTGCCCCCACAGAGGGAGTCAGAACACAAGTCTCAGAAGTCTGAATGCCCTTGACGGCGTTCGGAATGCCCGTAATTACGCCGTTGGCACCAACTTGAATCTCCTCGAGTACGCCCGAGGTGCGACCACTGAACGCCGGCGGAATGCCGTAAGAACCGGCAGTAGCGCAAGTGGCGAGGGCACCCTCGGTCTGGAAGCACTCGGTGACACCCACCTTGTAGGGTTCCATACCGGCGGTCACTTCGGAATAGGCAGCACGTTTGATGTAGTTCTGGTAAGCCGGCAGAGCAATGGCAGCTAGGATACCGATAATGGCAACCACGATCATGAGTTCAATCAAAGTAAAGCCTTTTTGAGCCTTCATTATGTATTCTCCAATTAGTTGAAGGTCGAACGACCTGCGCATTGAAAGGCACTTACCGTGCCAACTCACCAGATACCATCATTCCGCACTCATAATCCTTCCTGGACCGTAGCCAGCCGTATTGGCAACAGGCCCGACAGGGCATGAATAGCCATTTACTGCCCAATTTTGTCACCCACCGACTGACGATTTGGCGCCCCGTGTCATCTACGTTATAAGGCAATGTCAAATCCATTGATCGACTCTTGTCATGACCGAGACTTCACCCACGCTTTCCGGCCTTGCCAAACAGCTGGTTCTCACCAATCTGCTGGATGAACGCAGCGCACTTCAGGCCCACACCCAGGCACAGCGCAACAAGATTCCACTGATTACTTACCTGGTGCAGAACAAGCTGCTGAAGAGTCGGGACCTGGCCGAGATGGCGGCGGAGCAGTTCGGCGTCGCATTCCTGGATTTGAGTTCCATCGATAGAGATGTGCAGCCCAGGGAACTGGTCAGTGAGAAGCTGATTCGGCAGCACCGGGCCCTACCCCTCTGGCGTCGAGGCAACAAACTGTTCGTCGCCATTTCCGACCCCACCAATCACCAGGCAGTTACCGACATCCAGTTCAGCACCGGCCTGAACACCGAAGCCATCCTGGTGGAGGACGACAAGCTAGGCGACGCCATCGAGAAGTACTTCGACAGCGCCAACAGCGGCATGGAGGACCTGGGTGATGTCGATCTGGATGGAGTTGATGTCGAAGCGGTCGATGATGACAAAAGAGACGGCGCAGTCGGCGTGGATGTCGACGATGCCCCCGTGGTGCGCTTCGTCAACAAGATGCTGCTGGATGCCATTCGCGGCGGCTCTTCGGACCTGCACTTCGAGCCCTATGAGCGCTCGTACCGGGTGCGCTTCCGTACCGACGGCATGCTGCATGAAGTGGCGAAGCCACCTGTCCAGTTGGCCAGCCGCATTGCTGCCCGACTCAAGGTAATGGCGGCACTGGATATTTCCGAGCGCCGCAAGCCCCAGGATGGGCGGATCAAGATGAAGATTTCCAAAGCGAAATCCATCGACTTCCGCGTCAACACCCTGCCCACCCTGTGGGGCGAGAAGATCGTGATGCGGATTCTCGACCCCACCAGTGCGCAGATGGGCATCGACTCCCTCGGTTACGAAGAGGACCAGAAAGAACTCTATCTCGCAGCCCTGAAGCAACCCCAGGGGATGATCCTGGTGACCGGCCCCACCGGCTCTGGCAAGACGGTTTCCCTCTATACCGGCCTGAATATCCTCAATACTGTGGATATCAATATTTCCACGGCTGAAGATCCGGTGGAGATCAACCTCGAAGGCGTCAACCAGGTCAACGTCAACCCCAAGCAGGGCATGGACTTCGCCCAGGCCCTGCGCGCCTTCCTGCGTCAGGACCCGGATGTGATCATGGTGGGGGAGATTCGCGACCTGGAAACCGCCGAAATCGCCATCAAGGCCGCGCAGACCGGCCACATGGTGCTGTCCACCCTGCACACCAACAGCGCCGCGGAAACCCTGACCCGCCTGCGCAATATGGGCGTGCCGGCCTTCAACATCGCCACCTCGGTGAACCTGATCATTGCCCAGCGCCTGGCACGCAAATTGTGCAACCACTGCAAGAAGGAACATGAGGTTCCCCGGGAAACCCTGCTCAAGGAAGGCTTCCCGGAAGAGCGGATCGGCAGCTTCAAGCTGTACAGCCCGGTGGGCTGCGAAAACTGCAACCAGGGTTACAAGGGCCGAGTCGGTATTTATGAAGTGGTTAAAATCACGCCGGCCATGCAGCAGCTTATTATGGAAGAAGGCAACTCCATCCAGATCGCCCAGCAGGCGCGCCGCGATGGCTTCAATGACCTGCGAACCTCCGGCCTGGTGAAAGCCATGAATGGCATCACCAGCCTTGAGGAAGTCAACCGCGTGACCAAGGATTAACCATGGCGGAAAAAGCGCTTAAAACCAGCACCTTCGTCTGGGAGGGTACGGACAAGAAAGGCTCGAAGGTCAGGGGAGAACTCAGCGGGCAAAACCCGGCGCTGGTGAAGGCCCAGCTGCGCAAGCAGGGCATCAACCCCATCAAGGTGCGCAAGAAGTCTACTTCTCTGCTGAGCGCGGGGAAGAAGATCAAACCCATGGACATTGCGCTGTTCACCCGGCAGATGGCCACCATGATGAAGGCCGGTGTTCCGCTGATGCAGTCGTTCGACATCATCGGCGAAGGCTTCGAGAAGCCGGCCATGCGTACCCTGGTGAACGAGGTCAAGCAGGAAGTATCCGCCGGTAACAGCCTGGCCAACTCCCTGCGCAAGAAGCCTGAGTATTTCGACGAACTCTATTGCAACCTTGTTGACTCCGGCGAGCAGGCGGGCGCACTGGAAACGCTGCTGGACCGGATCGCCACCTACAAGGAAAAGACCGAGGCGCTGAAGGCCAAGATCAAGAAGGCGATGAACTATCCGATCGCGGTGATCGTTGTTGCCATCGTTGTTTCAGCAATCCTGCTGATCAAGGTTGTGCCGCAGTTCGAGATGGTCTTCGAGAACTTCGGAGCGGAGCTTCCCGCGTTCACACTGATGGTGATTGGGCTTTCGGAAATACTTCAGGAGTGGTGGTTTGTCGTGCTTGTGTTGTTCTTCGTCGCGGGTTTCGCTATTCAACGCGCGCACAAGAGCTCCGAGAAGTTTCGCGATTGGACTGATCGCTCAGTGCTGAAGCTCCCGATCGTTGGCGACATCCTCTATAAATCGGCCGTGGCCCGCTTTGCCCGTACGCTGGCGACCACCTTTGCCGCTGGTGTGCCGTTGGTAGAAGCCCTCGACTCAGTTGCAGGCGCGAGCGGCAACGTGGTGTTCAAAAACGCTGTTCTCAAGGTCAAACAGGACGTTTCCACCGGTATGCAACTGAACTTCTCCATGCGCACCACTGGCGTATTCCCAGCTATGGCGGTGCAGATGACCGCCATCGGCGAAGAGTCAGGCGCTCTGGACGATATGCTCGACAAGGTCGCCAGCTTCTATGAACAGGAAGTGGATAACGCCGTCGATGGCCTGACCGCCCTGATGGAGCCCATGATCATGGCCGTGCTCGGTGTGCTGGTCGGTGGCCTGATCATCGCCATGTACCTCCCCATCTTCCAGCTGGGCAGCGTCGTCTAAACATGCAGTTGATCGATTTTCTGGCCAGCCATGCGCTGGCCTTTGTTTTATGCGTGCTCCTGCTGGGCTTGCTGGTGGGCAGCTTCCTCAATGTGGTGATCCATCGCCTGCCGCAGATGATGTTCCGCGACTGGCAGGAGCAGGCCCGCGAGGCGCTGAGCCTGCCGGCCGAGCCCAAGGGGCCGGTGTTCAATCTCGTTCTGCCGAATTCCCGATGCCCCCATTGCAGCCATGAGATTCGCGCCTGGGAGAACATCCCGCTGGTGAGCTACCTGGCGCTTGGCGGCAAATGCTCTTCCTGCAAGGCGCCCATCAGCAAGCGCTACCCCCTGGTGGAACTCGCCTGCGGCCTGCTGTCGGCCTATGTCGCCTGGCATTTCGGTCTCAGCTGGCAGGCTGCGGCCTTCCTGGTGCTGACCTGGGGCCTGCTGGCGATGAGCATGATCGACGTCGATCATCAGTTGCTGCCGGACGCGCTGGTCCTGCCGCTGCTCTGGCTTGGCCTGATCCTCAACAGCCAGGGCCTGTTCGCCAGCCTGGAGGATGCGCTGTGGGGCGCCGTGGCCGGCTATATGAGCCTGTGGTCGGTGTACTGGCTGTTCAAGCTGGTGACCGGCAAGGAAGGCATGGGCCACGGCGACTTCAAGCTGCTGGCGATGCTCGGCGCCTGGGGCGGCTGGCAGGTGCTGCCGCTGACCATCCTGCTGTCGTCCCTGGTGGGCGCCGTGCTGGGTGTGATCATGCTGCGCCTGCGCAATCAGGACACCGCCACACCGATCCCCTTTGGTCCCTACCTGGCGATTGCCGGCTGGATTGCGCTGCTCTGGGGTGATCAAATAACGGCGACCTATCTGCAGTTCGCCGGTTTCAAATGAACAAACCCTGGATCCTTGGCCTTACAGGCGGCATCGGTAGCGGCAAGAGCGCCGTAGCCGCCCATTTCAGCGACCTTGGCGTGCATCTGGTGGATGCCGACCAGGCCGCACGCTGGGTGGTGGAGCCGGGCCGCCCTGCCCTGGCGAAGATCGCCGAGCATTTTGGCCGAGAAGTCCTGCTGCCGGACGGCCAGCTCGACCGCGCCGCCCTGCGCCAGCGCATTTTCGAGAACGTGGACGAGCGCCGCTGGCTGGAAAGCCTGCTGCACCCGCTGATCCGCCAGGAGATCAGCCAGTACCTGGCGCGGGCCGAGTCGCCCTACGCCATTCTCGTCTCGCCGCTGCTGGTCGAGTCCGGCCAGCACCAGCTCACCCAGCGCGTGTTGGTGGTGGACGCCCCGGAAGCCATACAGATCCAGCGCACCATGCAACGGGACAAAGTGCCCGAGGAGCAGGTCCAAGCCATATTGAAGGTCCAGGCCAGTCGTGAGGAACGCCTGAAACACGCCCACGACGTACTGCTCAACGACCGCGGCCTGGACTGGCTGCGCGCCGAAGTGGAGCGCCTGCACAACTTCTACCTGACCCTACGAGGAGGCCAGCCATGAGCCAACCCGTCACTGTGGAGTGCCCGACCTGCGGCGCTCCGGTGGAATGGGGCCCGCAAAGCCCTTCCCGTCCCTTCTGTTCCGAACGTTGCAAGCTGATCGACCTGGGCGCCTGGGCCGCCGAGGAACACGCCATCCCCGGCGACAACCTGGAAGACGACCTCTTCTCCGGCGACCTGCCACCGCGCGAGCATTGATCCGCGCCTCCCGGGCCAGATCATCGCCTTGTAGGAGCCAGCTTGCTGGCGAATGGGCGATATCCCGGAAAGCTTCGCGAGCAAGCTCGCTCCTACAACAACCGCAACACCCTGTAGGTTGGTCCGAGCGCAGCGAGGCCCGACGTGGCCGGCATCAGCCGCGAACTGTTGGGTTTCGTTCCTCGCGGAGCGCCGCCCGACCCAACCTACAAGCTGCGACGATTCGAATGCTCGGGCTGGCAGGATGAGGCTGAACGGGTAGGGTGCGCCGTGCGCACCGGCGGTTTGGCCGGGTGGCGAGGCGGGGCCTGAAATCGGTGCGCAAGGCGCACCCTACGACCTGGGCCATATCATCACCTTGTAGGAGCCAGCTTGCTGGCGAATGGGCGATATCCCGGAAAGCTTCGCGAGCAAGCTCGCTCCTACAACAACCGCCACACCCTGTAGGTTGGTCCGAGCGCAGCGAGGCCCGACGTGGCCGGCATCAGCCGCGAACTGTTGGGTTTCGTTCCTCGCGGAGCGCCGCCCGACCCAACCTACAAGCTGCGACGATTCGAATGCTCGGGCTGGCAGGATGAGGCTGAACGGGTAGGGTGCGCCGTGCGCACCGGCGGTTTGGCCGGGTGGCGAGGCGGGGCCTGAAATCGGTGCGCACGGCGCACCCTACGACCTGGGCCATATCATCACCTTGTAGGAGCCAGCTTGCTGGCGAATGGGCGATACCCCGGAAAGCTTCGCGAGCAAGCTCGCTCCTGCAACACCATCATCAGCGGGAGTCGTCGTCCTTCCAGGGGGCCTGGAGGTAACGGGTGCGGTTGAAGGTTTCCAGCCAGTCCGGGCAGAACACCACCAGGGCGGTCACTGCCGTGCCGTTGATGAAGGCTTCGGGGAACATCACCAGCCACAGATAGCCGATGAAATCCTCCAGCCAGGGCGGCATCGGGAAAACCCCGTCCACCCACAGCAAACCCAGCCCGATCAGCACGCAAAGCAATGCAGCCAGGGCCGCCGGAAAGAAGCCGCAGCAGAAGATGTATACGAACAGATTGCGTGGCTGGTAATGCTCGACCCATTTGGCGCACAGCTCGGTGACCAGCACCGGCAGCAGCACCAGCAACGCGCCATTGATGCCCAGGGCCGCCAGGTCCTGCTTGCCCAGCGCCACCAGGCCGAGTTGCGCGGCCAGGCCGCCCAGTACGGCAAGCGGCCAGTCCAGCAGCAGGGTGACGGCGGTCAGGCCGATGAAGTGATAGGACACACCGGACTCGAAATCCCGCCGCATCAGCCAGAGCAGGAACAGCGCCATTACAGTGCCGAACAGCAGGTGCTGGCGACGGAAATCGCTGAACAGTTCAACCCAGGGCGCGCGCCATGCGGCCCAGGCGACGGCGGGCAGGTAGATCGCCCAGCCGAGCCCGAGGGTTTCTGTCGACAGGAGTTCGGCGGAGATCACGGCGCCAGGGACTCCAGCGCAGCGCGCAGGGCGTCGGCGTCACTGAATGCCTTCTGCTCGGTGAGCCTGCCGTGGTCAAGCCTCAGCCAGAGCACGGCGGACTCGCTACCCGGATAACGGCTGACGACGCGGGACTCGCGATCCAGCAGGACGCGATAGTTGTAGTCGCGCATGGCGGGCACCGCAAAGAGTGAGGAGACCATCGACGGCATGCGGCTGATGTCCGCCACGAACACGGCATGGCGCGCTTCGAGGTAGCCCCTGGGCTGCCCTTCCAGCGCGGCCTTCACCAGTTTGCCGCCCTCCATGCTCCGCGCCACCAGCAGGACCTGCAGCCCATCGTCCAGGCTGTAGGGCTGGTCGTACTGATCCAGCAGGGTCCAGGGCGCCAGCCGCTCTCCCACTTCCAGGGCATGGCTGAAGGTGGCCAGCAAACCCAGGATCAAGCCAAGGCAAATCCGCATCGATTCAATCTCCAGTGGTCGAGTAGACCCGAATGTCCTCACGCTCCGTCCAGCCCCGCTGCATCTGCCAGAAGGCCAGTGCTTCCGGCGCATCTTCCAGGACGAACACATGGGACTTGCGGATGCCCAGCAATGTCAGGCGTCGCAGGGCCTCCTGCAGCAAAGCCCGGGCCCAGCCCTTGCCACGGTACGGCCGGTCGACCACCAGGTGCTGCAGGTAACCTCGGCGTCCGTCATGGCCCACCAGCAGGCTGCCGGCGACGCCTCCGTGGTCATCCTCGAGCAACAGGCAAAGATCAGGGTTGCGCTGCAGATAGGCGCAGAACGGTTCCAGCTCGTCCTCCGCACGCAAGCGGATTCCCGGCGTGCGGCGCCAGAGCGCGAGCAGGGCGGCATGATCGGCGGCAGTGATGGGTCGAATACGCATGGCGAGCTCCGCAAAGGTCCTGAAAGTTTACACCGCGCCCATACCAGACTAGCTGCGCGCATTTGTCGCGACGCTGTCGCCACTGGCGCGTCAGGCTACACAGAGCACCGGCTGGAAGGCTAAGCTGCGGAACATGAACGAGTCCGACTATCTGCGCCTGCTGACGCGGCAGGCCGAGCAAGCCAACGATTTTCTGTCGAATGCGCGCAAGTGGGAACGCGAGCGCTGGGTCTGCCAGCGGCTCCTGCAGGCGCTGAACCTGCCCTATCGACTCGACGACTTCAGCACCGGGCAGGAGCCCCCGGATGTGCAATTTCGCGACGCCAATTTCGAAGTGTTCTTCGTACTGGATGAGGGACGTCGCCTCAACGAGGAATGGCGTGCCGAGCTGGAGCGTCGACGCAGCGCCTTTTCCCTCGCCCAACTGGTGCGCCGGGAAGGCCGCCCCAAGCGCATCGCCGCCGCCGAACTGCAGGCGCGCCTGGCACCGACCCTGCGCAAGAAGGCACGCAACTATGGCGAGCGCGGGCTCGACCTCGGCGACCTCGACCTGCTGGCCTTCGTCAATCTCAAGCGCGCCACGCCGGACTTCAACAGCCCCTTTCCACCGCCCACGGAATACCTGCGCCAGGGCTGGCGTTCGCTGTCGCTGGTGGGAGCGAATTTCGCCCGGGTGCTGTTCGCCCACCGGGACGCGCCCGACTTCCTGCGCAGCAACCTTGGCCGGACCATTCTTTTCGATGTGGGCATCGGCCTGTAGAGTGCAGCACGCAAAAATCCCCCGCCGCGCGTTGAGCCCCTGTGAATTCGCCGGCTAGAATGCCAGCCACTCCAAAGTCGAGGCCTCCATGCCCAGCCGCCTGACGCCCGAAGACCAGCAAAAGGTCGACCAGTACCTCAACCTTCCCCAGCACCAGGTGGAGCGCCAGCCGTTTCGCCCGTGGCGCCTGCTGTGGATAGTGCTGGCCATCGTCATCGCCCTGGGCATCCTCAGCCGCCTCCTGAGCCGACTCGTGCTATGAGCTGCCTCCTGCGCTCGCCATCGGCGAACAAGAATTCCTATAGCCTTGCGAGACTTTCCCATGTCCCATCGTATCGTGATCGTCGGCGGCGGCGCCGGCGGCCTGGAGCTCGCTACCCGTCTGGGTAGAACCCTCGGCAAGAAAGGCCTGGCCAGGATCGTGCTGGCCGACGCCAACCTCACCCATATCTGGAAACCCCTGCTTCACGAAGTGGCCGCCGGCTCGCTCAACTCCACGGAGAACGAGCTGAATTACGTGGCCCAGGCCAAGTGGAACCACTTCGAGTTCCAGCTCGGCCGCATGAGCGGGCTCGACCGCAAGCGCAAGGTCATCCAGCTGGCCGCCACCCACGACGAGGAGGGGCGCGAACTGGTGCCTGCACGCGAACTGGCCTACGACAGCCTGGTGATCGCGGTCGGCAGCACCACCAACGATTTCGGCACCGAGGGTGCGGCCCAGCACTGCATCTTCCTCGACACCCGTGAACAGGCCGAACGCTTCCACCGCAAGCTGCTCAGCCACTATCTGCGCGCCCACGCCCAGCAGAACGCCAACGACCAGATCAGCGTCGCCATCGTCGGCGCCGGCGCCACCGGCGTCGAACTGGCCGCCGAGCTGCACCACGCCGCCCACGAGCTCGCCGCATACGGACTGGACCGCATCCAGCCAGAGAACATGCGCATCACCCTGATAGAAGCCGGTCCGCGCGTGCTACCCGCCCTGCCGGAGCGCATCAGTGCCCCGGTGCACCACACCCTGGAAAAGCTTGGCGTCACCGTGATGACCGGCGCGGCAGTCAAGGAGGTGACCGCCGATGGCCTGCTGACGGCACAAGGCGAGAAGATCCCCGCCAGCCTCAAGGTCTGGGCGGCGGGCATTCGCGCACCTGCGCTGCTGAAGGATCTGGACGGACTGGAAAGCAACCGCATCAACCAACTGGTGGTGCGCCCTACCCTGCAAACCACCCGCGACGACGACATCTTCGCCTTCGGCGACTGCGCGGCCTGCCCGCTGGGTGACGGCAGCGATCGCAATGTGCCTCCGCGCGCCCAGGCGGCGCACCAGCAGGCCTCCCTGCTGGTGAAGACGTTCAAGCTGCGCCTGCAGGGCCAGCCGCTGCCGGACTATCAGTACAAGGACTATGGCTCGCTGATTTCTCTGTCGAGCTTCAGCGCCGTGGGCAATCTGATGGGCAACCTCATGGGCAGCGTGAAACTGGAAGGCTGGCTGGCGCGGATGTTCTACATCTCGCTCTACCGCATGCACCAGATGGCGCTGTACGGCACCTTCCGCACCTTCCTGCTGATGCTCAGCGACCGCATCGGCCGCAGCACCGACCCGCGCCTCAAGCTGCACTGACGCCTGGCCTGTAGGAGCCAGCTTGCTGGCGAACGCTGCGGATGCCATTCGCGAGCAAGCTCGCTCCTACGGGTTGGCGGTTATTTGCAGCACTTGATGCAGGCTCAGCCTGAAAAATCACGGACAAATCGAGTAGGAGGAGGCCTCGCGGCCTCCGTCCTCTCACACCACCGTACGTACGGTTCCGTATACGGCGGTTCAGGTCATACGGCTAAGCCGAGTGATCGTATCCAGTATCGACACCAGTCCAAGCG